>NZ_LRRB01000034.1 GCF_001646865.1 Aldersonia kunmingensis
GACGGAGACGAGACGGCCGCGCGACACGACCGCCCTGTGCGGGCCTATTGCTTCGGAAGCGGCGGGTGTCCCTCGGATGCCTGCACGACGACGAAGCCATTGCCGGTGAGCGCCAGTTGATACGCCTCGCCCGAGCCGCGACCGATCGCGGCGCCCATCTTCGCCGTCCGGCGCACACCGGATTTCAGCGAGGTCGACCACAGCACCGCGCTCTGAATGTCGACGAAGGTCGGCACGTCCACATTCAGCACGACCGGCGTGCCGTACACCGTGACCGCGAGAACGCCGCGGCCGCTGAAGGTGGTGTTGAACAGCCCGCCGCTCATCATCGAGGCGCCCTCGACCCGGTTGATGTCCCACTGCAACGAGCCCTGGAACGCCAGCACATTGGCGCCGCTCACGGTCACCGACTCGTCCTCGAGTTGGAGTAGGAAGACCTCGTCCGCATCACGGGCGAGGAACACGTCGCCACTGCCGGAGACCTTCATCAGCGACATGCCCTCGCCGGTGAACGCCTTCTTGAAGAACTTGCCGACGCCGCCGCTGCCCTCGTAGGAGAAGTCGACATCGCCCTGATAGGCGACCATCGAACCCTGCCAGGCATAAAAGTGTCCGCCGGCCCCACTCAGATCGACCTTGAGCATCCGGGAGTTCTGCAGTACGAACGCGCCTGGTGCACCGCTGCGTTCGGCATTCTGGAACAGGTCGCTGCGCATGGCGCGACCATATATCGGACACCACGACGGCGCGCCGCAAATCGGACACCCCGCCGGACGCGCTTGCCGGAAAGCACTCCGAATAACCGACCAGCGAGGAGAACTCGGCATGACCATCGCACCCGGCGGCAGTCTGGAGCCCACCGAGCACGGCCACGATCTGATCCTCACCCGGACGTACACCGCGCCGATCGAGGATGTGTGGGCCAGCATCACCGAATCGGAGCGCACCGCGCGCTGGTTCGGCCCCTTCAAGGGAGAGGCAAAACCGGGCGGAACCCTTCAGGTGCAGCTCGTGCAGGAGGACGAGCAACCCTGGGCCGAGTTCACCATCGACAGCTGCACGCCGCCGCGACACCTAGTCCTTCGTACGATCGACGAAAACGGCAGCTGGCATCTGGAAGTCACGCTGGACGAACACGACGGGACAACCGAGTTGGTGTTCACACACCACCTGGACGCGAGCGCGCCGGTCGGCGAGGTCGGGCCCGGGTGGGAGTTCTACCTGGATGCGCTCGGGGCGGCCCGCTCCGGCGCGGACCTCCCCGATTTCAACGACTACTACCCCGCCATGCGGGACTACTACGCGAACCTGGCGAACTAGGCGTCGAGTTCGGCCAGCACGTCGTCGGAGACGTCGACGTTCGAGTAGACGTTCTGCACGTCGTCGAGATCCTCGAGCGCGTCGATCAGCTTGAACACCTTGCGCGCGCCATCCGCATCGACCGCCACCGACACGGACGCCTGGAAGCTCGCCTCGGCCGAGTCGTAGTCGATGCCGGCATCCTGCAGCGACGTGCGCACCGCGATCAGGTCGGTCGGTTCGCTGACCACCTCGAAGCTCTCGCCGAGGTCGTTGACTTCCTCGGCGCCGGCCTCGAGCACGGCGAGCAGCACGTCGTCCTCGGACAGGCTGTTCTTCTCCAGCAGCACGACACCCTTGCGGCTGAACAGGTACGACACCGATCCCGGGTCGGCCATGTTCCCGCCGTTACGGGTCATCGCGGTACGAACCTCGCCGGCAGCGCGGTTGCGGTTGTCGGTGAGGCACTCGATGAGCACCGCGACGCCGTTCGGGCCGTAGCCCTCGTACATGATCGTCTGCCAGTCGGCGCCGCCGGCTTCCTCGCCGCCGCCGCGCTTACGGGCGCGCTCGATGTTGTCGTTGGGCACCGACGACTTCTTCGCCTTCTGAATGGCGTCGTAAAGAGTCGGATTTCCGGCCGGGTCACCACCGCCGGTACGCGCCGCCACCTCGATGTTCTTGATCAGCTTGGCAAACATCTTGCCGCGCTTGGCATCGATTACAGCCTTCTTGTGCTTGGTGGTGGCCCATTTGGAGTGGCCGCTCATTCGCCTCTTCCTTCGGTTTCGCCTCGCCGGACAACTTCACGAGTCTACTCGCCGCGATGAAGCCTGTTCCGGCAGGAATGGGGTCGGGCCGTAACCGGGCCCGTGCAGGTCAACCGGCCTGTCGCACGATCTCGACGAACATTTGGTGGAGCCGCTGATCCCCGGTGACCTCGGGGTGAAACGCCGTGGCCAGCACGTTGCCTTCCCGCACGGCCACGATCCGCCCGGCAGCAGGACCGCTCGGCACGGTCGCGAGTACCTGGACGTCCGGCCCGGCGCGCTCCACCCACGGTGCCCGAATGAACACCGCCCGGATCGGTCCGCCGTCCAGGCCCGCGATATCGAGGTCGGTCTCGAACGAGTCCACCTGGCGGCCGAATGCGTTGCGGCGCACCGTCATATCGATTCCGTCGAGGTGCTGCGCATCCGGGCGGGTGTCCAGCACCTCGGACGCGAGCATGATCATCCCGGCACAGGACCCGAAGGCCGGCATTCCGTCGCGCAGCCGCTTCCGGACCGGTTCGAGGAGGTCGAACACGACGAGCAGCCGACTCATCGTGGTGGACTCCCCGCCGGGGATCACCAGGCCGTCGACGCTGTCGAGTTCTTCGATGCGACGAACCGCCACGGGGGTGGCGCCGCACGACTGCAGCGCCGCGAAATGCTCGCGGAAGTCGCCTTGCAAGGCAAGCACGCCGATCCTCGGTCGGGCGGCACTGTCGGGCCGATCCGCTTCGGTACTCGGCAGGGCGGTCTCGCTCGGGCTCGTTTGCACCCAAGAAGGATACGGACCGCAGCGTCTTCGGCTCAGCTCGCGCCGTCCGTGCGCAGCAGCCGCTGCAGCCCCTCTTGAACCACGGCCGCCACCATCGCGCCGTCCTGGTTGTAGATCCGCCCCTGGGCGAGCGCACGGCCCATGCCCGCCGACGGTGACGTCTGGTCGTAGAGCAGCCATTCATCGGCACGGAACGGCCGCATGAACCACAGCGCGTGGTCGAGCGAGGCGACCTGGGTGTCGACGTTCGGATGGATCGCGTTGGCCGATCCGATCAGCGTCATGTCGCTCATGTAGGTCAGCGTGCACACGTGGAAGACGGGATCGTCGGGCAGCTCGCCGCGGTAGCGGAACCACACCTGCTGCTGAGAGGCGATGCCCCGGCGACGAGCCAACTGCTCGCCGGGAATGATCCGGATATCCCAGTCGTCCCAATGGCTCATCCATTCGCCACGGTCGGGTATCAGGTCGCGCGAGTCTGGCAGGTCCTCGGGCGGAACGACCTTCGGCATATCGTCCTGATGCTCGATCCCCACGTCACCGACATGGAACGAGGACGACATGGTGAAGATCGCCTTGCCGTCCTGCACGCCGGTGACCCTGCGGGTGACGAAGGACCGGCCGTCGCGGATCCGGTCGACGAGGTACACCGTCGGCGCATCGGGATTGCCTGGACGCAGGAAATAACCGTGCAGCGAATGCACCTGAAATTCCGGTGAAACGGTACGCACTGCCGCGACAAGCGCCTGACCGGCCACCTGACCACCGAACGTCCGCTGAAGGTGGGTCTTCACCACGGCTCCGCGGAAGATGTCCTTCTCGAGCCGCTCGACTGCCAGTGCCTCTTCGATCGTCGCCATTCGTCTCCTTAGGTGCAGGTCGAGGCTAACAATCTGCGGCGTGCTGCCGCGCCGATCCAACGTAAACACCCAGTCGGCAAGATGGATTGGTGCCGAACTTCACACCGACCACGGTCGACGGTCTCGTCGCATCGATCGCCGACCGGGCGCGCGCCTTCGAACACCGCGCCGTGCTCGCCGTCGAGGGTGCCGATGCCGCACACCCGGTGCCATTTGCCGAGAGAATCTGTGCGACTCTGCGCGCCGAAGGCCGGCCCGCCGCGGTGGTGGCGCTGGCCGACTTCATTCGCCCGGCGTCGGTGCGGCTGGAATACGGGCACACCGACGAACAGTCCTATCGCACAGCATGGTTCGACTACACGGCGTTGCAACGCGAGGTTGTCGATGGACTACGTGTGCGCGGGCGGTGGCTACCCCGACTGTGGGACGCGCGCACCGACCGCTCGCCACGCGCCGCGCTGCAGAGTGCCGGGCCCTCGGACGTGGTGATCGTGGCGGGCCCGATGCTGCGCGGACGGGGTCTTCGCTTCGACCTCACCGTCGCACTTGCGATGTCGGAACCCGCGCTGCGCCGCAACACCGCACCCGACGAACTGTGGACGGTAGCAGCCCTGATGCGGCATGAACGCGACGCCGAACCCGCAGATATTGCGGTGCGGTGGGATCATCCCGACCGCCCAGCGGTCCAGACCTAGGCGTTTGGCGCGCTTCCTGGGTGCAAAATGTGTTCGCGGGGACGAAATTTGGCCCCCGCGAACACATTTCGCTCGCGTTTGTTGGGTGCTGTTTACCAGCCGCGCTCGGCGAGCCGGTGCGGCTGCGGGATCTCGTCGACGTTGATGCCGACCATCGCCTCACCGAGTCCGCGCGAAACCTTCGCCAGGACGTCCGGGTCGTCGAAGAACGTGGTGGCCTTGACGATCGCGGCCGCACGCTCGGCGGGGTTGCCGGACTTGAAGATTCCGGATCCGACGAACACGCCCTCGGCGCCGAGCTGCATCATCATCGCGGCGTCGGCGGGGGTGGCGATGCCACCGGCGGTGAACAGCGTGACGGGGAGCTTCCCGGCCTCGGCCACCTCGCATACGAGGTCATACGGCGCCTGCAGTTCCTTGGCCGCGACGTAGAGCTCATCGGCGGGAAGCGAGGTGAGCCGCCGAATCTCGTCGCGGATCTTGCGCATGTGCATGGTCGCGTTCGAGACGTCACCGGTGCCGGCCTCGCCCTTCGAGCGAATCATCGCCGCACCCTCGGTGATGCGCCGCAGCGCCTCGCCCAGGTTGGTGGCGCCACACACGAACGGAACCGTGAACGGCCACTTGTCGATGTGGTTGGCGTAGTCGGCCGGCGTGAGGACCTCGGACTCGTCGATGTAGTCCACACCGAGGCTCTGCAGGACCTGCGCCTCGACGAAATGGCCGATCCGGGCCTTCGCCATAACCGGGATCGAGACCGCGCTGATGATGCCGTCGATCATGTCCGGGTCGCTCATCCGGGAGACGCCCCCCTGGGCACGAATATCGGCGGGCACGCGCTCGAGCGCCATGACGGCAACCGCGCCGGCATCCTCGGCGATCTTCGCCTGATCGGGGGTGACGACGTCCATGATCACGCCACCCTTGAGCATCTCGGCCATTCCGCGCTTCACGCGCGCCGTACCGGTGGTCTGGGTCGCTTCGGGCGTGCTCACTGCCAACTCCTGCTCGTTGCTCGGATTGTCAGCGCACCGGATCGGTGCGCAACGCATTGCCCCACGATTCTAGGCTGCACCCGCGTCCCGCCGCGTATCCAGTCGAGATCGAGTGGCCTGCGTCTCTCGCCTCAGCGGATCGAGCGGACCTCGGGTTCGGCACCGGCCGCGACCACCTGCCGGGCCTCGGACAGCAGGTCGGCGAGTTCGCGGGGATAGACCGTCTCGCCGAGCGCGTCGAGGGCCGCCAGGTCCTCGGCCGTGCACCACTTGTGGCCGGTGATGGCCTGGCGCTCGAGCTCGGTACGACCGCCGGTGTGGGGCTCGAAGGACGGGAGTTCGAGGGCGAAGAACAGCTCCTCGGACCGGATCAGTTCCCCGTTGAACGGGAACACCGCGATGCGGCGCCACATCGGGCCGCGCAACGCCGAATCCTCGATGATGCAGCCGGTTTCTTCGCGCAGCTCGCGCACCGCCGCGGCACGCAGGCTTTCCCCCGTCTCGACCGCGCCGCCCACGGTGAACCAGAACGTCACGTCCGGCACCACCGGGTCGTGGCCCTGCAGCAGCAACACGCGGCCGCGCTCGTCCAGCAGGACGACCCGCGCCGAGGTGCGGGTGGAATCGACGCTGAGCCCGGTATCTGCGGATGGCGCGGCGCGTTCGGCGATCTCGAAATACGTCGGCAGCGGCGCGGTTCCGCCCAGGTGCAGCAGGCGCACCGGGCGCCGCATCCGAAGCGCGAGGGTGTCGCGAACCGAGTCGTTGTGGAACCGGCGTGCGATCAGCACCCTGGCTTCGGCATCGGCGAGCTCGGCAACCAGCTGGGGGCGCAGCGTCTCGATATCGACACGCGAAAGTGCCGCGGACAGTTCGTTTTCCACGCTTTCGCGTTCGGCCCGGTTCGCGCGTTCGGCACGGCCCGCGAGCGCGACCAGGCGGCGGCTCTGATCGGTGTTGGCCACCGATGCCTCACCCGCGACGGTACGGGCCACCACAGCGCGGCGGGCGAGCGCGGCATCGAGCGCCTGCCAGGACAGGTCGGTGCGCACATGCAGCCGGTCGAGCCGATTCGCCGTGGAATACGCCAGGAACAGGGCGAAGACGACGATGGCGGCCAGGACCACCAGGATCAGAATGGTGAGCGCGGAGATCGTCATCAGCTGGCCGCCCGCACTCGCACGTCACCGACGGTGACCGTCTCGTACACCCGAAGGATCTGATCGGCCACGACCGGCCAGTCGTAGTCGCCGACCGCGCGCGAGGCCGCAGCCGTCAGCGATTCGCGCCGTGCGCTATCGGACAGAACCGTGTCGACTGCCTCGCCGAACCGGGCAGCGTCGCCGGTGGGAACGAGCAATCCGGCCGCGCCGTCCCGCAGCACCCGACGGAACGCATCGAGATCACTGGCGACAACGGCCGTGCCGGCCGCCATCGCCTCGACCAGCACGATGCCGAAGCTCTCGCCGCCGGTATTCGGTGCGCAGTACACGTCGGCGCTGCGCATGGCGGAGGCCTTCTCGGCGTCGCTGACCTGACCGAGGAAACGCAGATGCTTGGCGCAGGCGCCGGCTTCCCGGCGCAGCCGAGCCTCGTCCCCGCGGCCGACGACGAGCACCTCGAGGTCGGGGTGCCGCTCGACGAGGTGCGGCAGCGCCGCGAGCAGCACCGCCATGCCCTTGCGCGGTTCGTCGTAGCGGCCGAGGAACAGCACGGTGCCACCGGCACGCGGATACCCCGGCAACGGCGATGCGTTGCGGAACATCGGCACGTCCACTCCGTTCGGGATCTCCACCGCGTCGGAGCCGAGTGCCTCCACCTGCCACCGGCGCGCGAGCTCGCTCACCGCGATCCGGCCACTGATCTTCTCGTGGTATGGCCGCAGCACGCCCTGAAACGTGCTCAGCACAAGCGATTTCGTGGTCGAGGTGTGGAATGTCGCGACGATCGGGCCCTCCGCGATCTTGAGCGCGAGCATCGACAGGCTCGGCGCATTCGGCTCGTGGATGTGCAGCACGTCGAAATCGTTATCGGTGATCCAGCGCCGGATGCGGTTGTAGGCGGTGGGCCCGAAGGACAGCCGAGCCACCGAACCGTTGTAGGGAATCGCGACCGCGCGTCCCGCGGAGACGACGAAGTCGGGCAGTTCGGTGTTGTCGTCTGCGGGTGCGAGCACGCTCACCCTGTGACCCCGCTCGATCAGGACTGCCGCAAGTTCGGCGACATGCGCCTGTACACCGCCGGGAACGTCGAACGAATAGGGACACACCATGCCGATTCTCATGACGCGACCTCGCCCTCGCCGGAGAGCCGCGCCCGCCGCTCGTCGGAAAGGTCCGAGAACCACAGCGGCTGCAGCATGTGCCAGTCCTCGGGGTGCGCGGCAATGTTCTCGGCAAACACGTCCGCCAGCGCCTGCGTGGCCGCGTCGACACCCAGGGAGACGTCGATGTCCGGGTAGATGCTTGTCCCCCAGGCTTCACGGCCATTCTCGTCATGGGTGAACCAGGCATGCACGGGCAACAGTGCGGCGCCGGTCTCCATCGCCAATTTCGCGGGGCCGGCCGGCATCCTCGTCCGCTCGCCGAAAAAGTCCACCGGCACACCACGATTGGTGAGGTCGCGTTCGCCGAGCAGGCACACGATCTTGTTGTCCCGCAATCGGTCCGCGAGCTGACCGAACGGTGGTGCCTGACCTCCGGTGAGCGGAAATACCTCGAAGCCGAGTCCCTCGCGGTAGGCGACGAACCGCTCGAACAACGATTCGGGCTTCAGCCGTTCGGCGACGGTCGAGAAGCTGCCGTAGTTCTGCACCAGCCAGACGCCCGCCATATCCCAGTTGCCCGAATGCGGCAGCGCAAGCACGGCACCGCGCCCGCGCGCGAGGGCCGCGTCGAGGATGTCCACGTTGGCGACGGGATGGCGCCCCGAGAATCCGATAGACGCTGGGTCCATCGAGGGCAACCGGAACGCTTCGCGCCAGTACCTGGCGTACGAGCGCACCGATGCGGTGATCAGCTCCTCGGGAACCTCAGCTGGGGTGACGCCGAGGACACGGGCCAGATTGCGGCGCAACTGAATCGGGCCACCACCCCGCGCCCCGTAGTCGGCACTACGTTCGAAAACTTCCCGGGCAATGCCCTCGGGTACCGCGCGCACGAGGCGCCATCCACCGGCATAACCCAGGTCGGACAGGCGTTCGCGCAGGTTCACGGTGTCGGCTTCTCGTTCCCGGGTGACCCGTCCGCGTCCTGGCCACCGGTCAGGCCCTCTGGCACTGTGGGCGCCGCCATCGGGATCACGTCCCGGGCTCCCGGAGAGTTGCGCACCTGCAGCACCCGCTGGAACACCGTCACGATGCTGGCCGCAGCAAGCAGCCACATCGCCACGTACACCGCCCATTCCAGCCAGCCGATGTCCCAGTATCCGGCGATCCCGGTGAATCCGGCACCGACGAGCACGATGATCAGCCGGTCCGGCCGCTCGATCAGACCGCCGTCTGCGGACAGGCCGCTCGCTTCCGCGCGCGCCTTCGCATACGAGATCACCTGCGAGGTGACCAGGCAGATCAGGGTGGCGATCAGCAGCGACTTGCTGTTCTCGTGGTACACCGCCCACCAGGCGAGACCGGCGAAAATCGCGCCGTCGGCGACCCGGTCACAGGTCGCATCGAGTACTGCGCCGTATTTCGTGCCGCCGCCGCGCGCGCGGGCCATCGCCCCATCGAGCATGTCGAACATCACGAACAGCCAGATCACAATCGCGCCCCAGAACAGGTGGCCCGAAGGGAACAGTGTTACCGCGGCGGTGATGGACGCGACGGTCCCGATGACGGTCATCGCATTCGGCGTGAGGCCGGTGCCCACCAGAGCCCGGCCCATCGGCAGGGTGACCTTCTGGACCGCCTCCCGCCCGAAGAAGCTCAGCACCGCCACAACTCCCGTTCTCGTGCGATCGAATCAACCGCACTGTAACCGCTCACGAGTGCCATGCCGATGCGAGCAATGCCCGGGTCTCCCGCAACAGCTGCGGCATCGTCTTCACACCGCCGACGATCGTGATGAAGTTCGCGTCGCCGCCCCAGCGCGGGACAACGTGCAGGTGCAGATGTTCGGCGAGCGATCCGCCGGCCACGCCGCCCAGGTTGAGGCCCACGTTGAAGCCGTGTGGGCGAGAGACCTTCTTCATCACGACGATCGCCCGCTGCGCGAACGCCATCAGCTCGGCACTCTCCTCGAGGGTGAGATCTTCGAGTTCGGCGACACGCCGGTACGGCACGATCATCATGTGCCCGGGGTTGTACGGGTACAGATTCAGCACCGCGTACACCAGTTCGCCGCGTGCCACGACGAGACCGTCCTCGTCCGCCATCTTCGGGATGTCGGTGAACGGCTCACCTGTTGCGTCGGCGGGCTTCACTGCCTCGGCGATATAGGACATGCGGTGCGGCGTCCAGATCCGCTCGAGTCGGTCGGGATCCCCCGCGCCCCGGTCGACCAACTCGTCCTCGCTCATTCGGCCCCCACCGAATCGCCGGGAGCGGAGCCTGCGGAGCGACCAGTTTGCTCGGCGTCGGGGCGAAGGTTCTCGGCACTCGGCGAGGCATTTTCGCGTCGCTGCACCCAGCCGGAGATCAGCGCGACCGCCTCGGCAACCGGGACACCGTTGAGCTGCGTGCCGTCGCGGAACCGGAAGCTCACCGCGTCGGACTCCACGTCGCGCTCACCGGCGAGCAGCATGAACGGCACCTTGAGGGTGGTGTGCGTGCGGATCTTCTTCTGCATGCGGTCGTCGGTGACGTCGACTTCCGCACGCACGCCGGCCTTGCGCAACTGGCCGATCACGACGTCGAGGTGTGCAATGTGGTTCTCCGCCACCGGAATTCCGACCACCTGCACCGGCGCGAGCCAAGCCGGGAACGCGCCCGCATAGTGCTCGGTGAGCACGCCGAAGAAGCGCTCGATCGAGCCGAACAGCGCGCGATGGATCATCACCGGCTGATGCTTGGCACCATCGGAACCGGTGTACTCGAGCTCGAACCGCTCCGGCTGGTTGAAATCGAGCTGGATCGTCGACATCTGCCAGCTTCGACCCAGCGCGTCCTGCACCTGCACCGAGATCTTGGGGCCGTAGAACGCGGCGCCGCCCGGGTCCGGCACCAGCGTCAGACCCGAGGCCTCGGCGACCTCCGCGAGGGTGTTGGTCGCCTCCTCCCAGGTCGCGTCGTCGCCGACGTACTTGTCCGGGTTCTTGGTCGACAGTTCGAGGTGGTACTCGTCGAGCCCGTAGTCCTTGAGCAGGCCGAGCACGAAGTTCAGCGTGCGGGTGAGCTCATCCCGCATGCCCTCGCGCGTGGTGTAGATGTGTGCGTCGTCCTGCGTCATGCCGCGCACACGGGTGAGACCGTGTACGACACCGGACTTCTCGTAGCGGTACACCGAACCGAACTCGAACAGCCGTAGCGGCAGTTCCCGGTACGAACGCCCGCGGGTGCGGAAGATCAGGTTGTGCATCGGGCAGTTCATCGGCTTGAGGTAGTAGTCCTGGCCGGGCTTGCGTACCGTGCCGTCCTCGTTCAGTTCCTCGTCGATGTGCATTGCGGGGTACATGCCGTCGCGGTACCAGTCGAGGTGGCCGGAAACCTCGTACAGGTGCCCCTTCGTGATGTGGGGGGTATTGACGAACTCGTAGCCCTCGTCGACGTGCCGCTGACGCGAGTAGTTCTCCATCTCCTGGCGGATGATGCCACCCTTGGGATGGAAAACCGGCAGACCGGAGCCGAGTTCGTCGGGGAAACTGAACAGATCCAGCTCCAGGCCGAGCTTGCGGTGGTCGCGCTTCTCGGCCTCCTCGAGTAGCCGCATGTGCTCGTCGAGCGCCTCCTGCGACTCCCAGGCGGTGCCGTAGACGCGCTGCAGGTCCTCGCGGTTCTGGTCACCCCGCCAGTACGCGGCCGAGCTGCGGGTGAGCTTGAATGCCGGGATGTGCTTGGTGGTGGGGATATGCGGGCCGCGGCACAGGTCGCCCCACACCTTTTCGCCGGTCCTCGGATCGAGGTTGTCGTAGATGGTCAGCTCATTGCCGCCGACCTCCATCACCTCGGGATCGTCGATACCGGACTTGTCCGTGATCAGCTCGAGCTTGAACGGCTCGTTTGCCAGCTCGACCTGAGCCGACTCCACGTCGGTGACGCGCCGCGAAAAGCGTTGCGCGCCCTTGATGATCTGCTTCATCTTCTTCTCGAGGCGGGTCAGATCCTCGGGAGTGAACGGCTCGTCGACCCGGAAGTCGTAGTAGAAGCCGTCCTTGATCGGGGGCCCGATACCGAGCTTGGCGTTCGGGAACTCCTGCTGGACAGCCTGGGCGAGCACATGCGCGGCCGAGTGGCGGATCACGCTGCGCCCCGGCTCGGTGTTCGCGCCGATCGCGTCCACCTCGACGTCGGTCTCCGGGGTCCAGGACAGATCGCGCAACTGACCGTCGAGGTCTTGTACGACCACGATCGCGTCCGCGCCCTTGCCGGGGAGCCCGGCCTCGCGCACGGCCGCTCCCGCCGTCGTCCCGGCCGCCACTCGGACTCGCGCGAGTGGGGCAGTAGCGGCTGGCGTGGTCACGGCAGTGTGCTCCTCGGTTCGGGTAGGCGATGCTGGCCGTATCGGACACGTTCCGGCCGGGCTTCATGTTATCGGCCGCGTCTCACCGGGTATGCCAATGGCTAGAGCTGGGCATTTGTCCAGGTCACTGTGACGTAGCTCCGGTGGCCCAAAACAAGAACACGTTCTAATATTGAGCGGTCGGGATCACAATTGGGGGACCAATGAGCACAGTGCGAACCATCGAGCCCAACGCTGAAACGACCCAGCTGAAGGCCGCTGACCTGCCCGAGAGTGAGGGCGAGACCGGAGCCACCGCACCGGTCGCGGCGCCGGGAGGACGAGATCCGGAGTTCCTGGAACGCGTGTGGCCGCTGCTGAAGCTGGCGGTCAAGGGCTGGTTCCGGTCCGAAGTCGAGAACATCGAGAAGGTTCCCGCGGACGGCGGCGCCCTGATCGTGTCGAACCATTCCGGCGGTCTGCTCGCCATGGACGTCCCGGTAATCGCGGTCGCGTTCGCCGAACACTTCGGCATGGGCCGCCCGCTCTACACGCTCGCACACGACATGCTGTTCGTCGGTCCGCTGAAGCACGTGATGGAACGCGGCGGATTGGTGCCTGCCGATCGCGAGACGGCCGATCAGGTGCTGCGCTCGGGCGCCGTCACCATCGTGTTCCCCGGCGGCGATTTCGACGCCTTCCGCCCAACTTTCGAGGCCAACACGATCGACTTCGCCGGGCATACCGGTTACATCCGCACCGCGCTCAGGGCGGATGTGCCACTCGTCCCGGTCGTGAGCATCGGCGGCCAGGAGGTCCAGCTGTTCCTCACCCGCGGCGAGGGACTGATGGAGCGGCTGGGAATGGCGAAGCTGCTGCGCTCGAAGATCGCGCCGATCACCTTCGGCTTCCCGTTCGGCTTCTCCCTCGGCGTGCCGCCGAACTTCCCGCTGCCGGCCAAGATCCAGACACGCGTGCTCGATCCGATCGATATCCGCGCCGAGTTCGGTGAAGATCCCGATATCGCCGAGGTGGATCGCGTGGTCCGCGAGCGGATGCAGACCGCACTCAACGAGCTGGCCGCCAAGCGCCGGTTCCCGGTACTGGGATGAGTTCCGGCGCATCGGGCGTCGTCGCCCGGGTCGAGCGCCTCGTATGGCTGACGCGAACGCTCGTCGGTAGCGGCATGATCGCGCCGAGCACACCCGACAAGTACGTCCGCATGATCGGGCTACTTCGCCGCCAGGGCACCACTCCCCTGGCCGGCCTCAGCCTCGCCGCGATCCGCCGGCCCCAGGGACGAGCGATCGTCGACGAACGTGGCGAACTCACCTGGGCCGAGCTCGAACAACGCAGCGACGCGCTCGCCGCGGGCCTCGCCACGCTCGGGTCGACTCCACCGGCCACCGTCGCAATCCTGTGTCGCAACCACGCGGGCCTGGTCGAAACACTCGGCGCAGCAGGCAAACTCGGCGCCGACGCCCTGCTCCTCAACACCGGGTTCTCCGGTCCGCAGCTGTCCGCCGTGCTGCGGCGTGAATCGGCCGAGGTCATCGTCTACGACGAGGAGTTCGCGGGAATCGTCGAACAGGCGCGGGCCGACAACCCGGACCTCGTCGAACTCCTGGCGTGGACCGACGGCGACGCGAACACCCGGACCATCGACGCCCTCGTCGGCGCCAATCTCGGCGCACGCGCACAGAAGCCCGCTTCGCCCGGACGTATCGTGCTGCTCACCTCGGGCACGACCGGTACCCCCAAGGGCGCACGTCGATCCGGCAGCAGCGGCGGCGCCGCCTCGCTTGCCGCGATGCTCTCCCGGATCCCCTGGCGCGCCGAACAAACCACCGTGGTCGCCGCACCGATCTTCCACGCCTGGGGCTTCGGTCAGCTCGCGATCGCCGCGAGCATGGCCTGCACTGTGGTGATGCGTCGCAAGTTCGACCCGGTCGAGACGCTGCGGATGGTCGAGGACAACGACGCCACCGGACTCGCGCTTGTCCCGGTCATGCTGGAGCGGATCATGGAGTTGCCGGCCGAGGCGCTGGACCGATTCCGGCTCGGCTCACTGCGTTTCGTCACGATCAGTGGGTCCCGGATGCGCGCTGATGCGACGCTCGCGTTCATGGACCGCTTCGGCGATGTCGTCTACAACAGCTACAACGCCACCGAGGCCGGACTGATCAGCACCGCCACTCCGGCGGATTTGCGGGCCGCACCCGACACCGCGGGACGGCCACTCGACGGCACTACGGTCGTCATTCTGGACGACGAGCGCAACGAAGTACCTGTCGGCGGGATCGGCGCGATCGCGGTGCACAGTGAGTCGCAGTTCGAGGGTTACACCTCCGGCGATACCAAGGCCTTCCACGAGAACTACATGCTGTCGGGCGATCTCGGCCGCCTCGATGACAATGGTCGGCTCTACGTCGTGGGCCGCGATGACGACATGATCGTTTCCGGCGGCGAGAACGTGTACCCGCTCGAGGTCGAACAGACCCTCGACGCGCACCCGGCAGTCCTCGAGGCAGCGGTGATCGGCGTGGACGACGAGAAGTTCGGTCAGCGCCTCACCGCGTTCGTCGTCCTGCGCCCGGGGCACGAGGTTTCCGAGGAAGACCTGAAGTCCCACATCAAGGAACAACTCGCCGGATACAAGGTGCCGCGCGAGGTTGCATTCCTGAACGCATTGCCGCGCAACGCAACCGGCAAGGTGGTCAAGCGCGAACTCATCCAGGAGGGCTAGTTGACGAAACCGACCGTGTTCGAGGAATTGACCGGCGGCAAGGGAGCAAGCCTGCTCGCCGCCAACCCCGGACCGGACCTCGCGACGGCGGGCTACCGGGAGACCGAATACCGGGTCTCCGGATCGGCAACCTGCTACCGCGCCGATGACCTGCCGGTCGACGGTCGTTTCGTGATCTCCCCCGCCTCCGAGGAGGCGTTTTCCACTCGGCTGCTGGTGCGGCGTCCGGTCGACCCCGCCACGTTCAACGGCACGGTCGTCGTCGAATGGTTCAACGTCAGTAGCGGTTCGGACGCCGGGCCGGACTACACGTACCTGTACGCCGAACTCCTCCGCCGCGGTTACGCATGGGCGGGCGTCTCCGCGCAACTGATCGGCGTCGAGGGCGGTCGCGCCCTCGTGTCCACGCCGAATGCGGCGGGCAGCGGGCTCAAGCAGGTCGACCCGGATCGCTATGGCACGCTCAGCCACCCAGGTGACGAGTTCGCCTACGACATCTTCACCTCGATCGGGCGGGCACTCGGGTCCGGCGCGGACGACGATCCGCTCGGCGGCCTGAAGGTCGAACGCCGCCTTGCGGTCGGCGAATCGCAGTCGGCGTTCGCGATGTCCACATACGTCAATGCGGTCGCCCCAATCTCCGGTGTGTTCGACGGGTTCCTGATTCACAGCCGCGCCGGCGGCGTCGCGCCGATCGGTGAGATCGGGACGGATGTCGACCTGGCCCGCGCGAAGGCGGGCCCACCGACCCGGATCCGCGACGACCTGAGTGCCCCGGTGATCGTGGTGCAGACCGAGACCGACCTATTCGAGGATCTCGCGTACTACCCTGCACGGCAACCGGATTCGGACTTCTTCCGGCTGTGGGAGATCGCGGGCACCGCCCATGCGGACCGATACCAGATCGGCGACCTCGAGGAGTTCCTCGGTTGCCCACAGCGCGTCAATCGCGGCCAGCAGACCTACGTCCTGCGCGCGGCGCTGCGCCACCTGGATGCGTGGTCGCGGGGTGGCTCCGCCGCACCGTCCGCGGATCGGCTGAGCACCCGGGAGACCGATGGCGTCGTCGAGTTCGCCCCCGACGCGAACGGCAATACCGAGGGCGGCATCCGCACTCCCGCCGTCGATGCGCCGGTAAGCGTGCTGTCCGGCTTCGGCCCGGCGGACTCCTCGCGAATCTGCCGCCTGTTCGGCACGACGACACCGCTGGACGGGTCGGTACTCCGCGCGCTCTACTCCTCGCGCGCGGACTACCTCGACCGCTACCGGGCCGCAGCGGAAGCCGCGATCACCGCCGGCTATGTGCTCGCCGAAGACCGCGAAGCGCTACTTGCCGAGGCCGAACCGGACCTCATCCCCGACTGAATCGACCTCGCTTCCGACATCGACGATGAACTCATCGAGCACCGCGCGGGTGTCATGGGACAGGATCGTGCCGACGTGACCGCCCGGATGCCAATGCACCCGGCCGCCCCACCGCTCGTGCAGCCGCGCCGCCAACTGCGGTGAGGTCACCCGGTCGTTCGCAGCCGCGATGATCCAACGGCGCGACTCCGGCACGAGGGGCATGGTCGTCGTCGCGTCGATTGCGGTGTTCGCGAGCCGGATCGGTTCGGCGCGCAGCAGATCCGCCAGTCGCGAGCCCCGCGCGCCGGCGCGCGAAAGGTGATGCGCCAGCGTCTCGTGCAGATCGAGCATCGGCACCACCAGACCGACGCCGCTCACCGAAGGCTCCAGGGCAGCGCTGAGCGCCGCCACGGGCGCGCCGAGGGAAAGCCCGATCACCGAGATCGATCGTGCCCCTTGATCAGCGACCCAACGCAGCACGGCACGCACGTCCGACACCGCACGCAGCGTCGTCGCGATGTTCTCCAAGGGATCGAAACCCGGGTACGGACGCCCACGGGTGCGCCGCATCCCGTGCCGCGGCAGGACCGGCAGCGCAACGTTAACGCCGAACTCCTCGTGCAGGTGCTGTGCCCGCAGCGAGATCAGATCGTCGGGTCGACCCTGCCCTGCACCGTGCAGCCAGACGACCCAATCCCGATCCTCGTCGGGCCTACCGACAAGCCGCAATGTCGCGGTTTCCGGTTTCGCGTACCCGGCCCGCTCGAGCACCTCGGGGAGTCGGGGTGAGCTCTGAAAGCTCATGCGCTCGAAGCGAATACCGCCGAGCATCCGCTTGACCTTGGTGTGCCGCTCCAGTGGAAGCGGCTCCCGGTTGGCCCCCTCGACACCAAGCGCGGCCAACTCGTCGGCTGCGGCAGCGCACCGATCGACGGCAGCTGCCAGCTCGCGTTCGTCGGGCACGCGCCGCACGAACGAGCTTGCGGCGATGAAGAATTCATCGAGTGCGGTCTCACCGAACGGGCGCAACGCCAGCGAACTCGGCGGCACACCATCGCCGCCATCTCGGCGGCTCGCGGTGATCACGCTCGACACCGAACGGGGCAGCACGAGCGCGAGCAGGCCGATCCGGCTGGCGATCAACTCCGCCGATTCCGCACAGCCGCGCACGCGGAAGAACTCAGCCATACGCCGGCTCCGCCGCGGGGGCGGTGGCAGACAGTTCGTTCAGCGCCTGCTCGAGATAGCCGGCGAAACGCTGTGGGTTCGGCAGAGATTCGGGGGTGGCCACGATGCCCACCGACAGCCTGCCCGCGTAGCTGTACGCGGTCAGGTTGACGTCGGCAGGCGCGACCGCCACCGCGAACGAGATCCACTCGACCAGCTCGACATCACCGATCCAGCGGGTCCTGGAGGGACCAGCGACATTCGCGGTAGTGATGTTGTTGACCACGCGCGGCAGTCGGTCGGCGAGCAGCGCGCGCAGTTTGGGCGCGATGCGCGCGGTGTAGGTCGTTGCACGTTCGGTGAGGTCGAAACCGAGCCGCCGGCGCAGGTGAACTGCCTGATCGCAACTGCGCGCGGTCGCCTGCAGGCGAAGCGCCGGATCGGCGAAGTCGGTGCGCAGGAAGACGCTGGCGGTGGCGATCGCGTTTCCCCACCGGCGCTTGGACTTCAGGTCGGCGGCGACACCGAAAGTCGCGACCGAGGGCACATCCGGCGATTCGCCGCGGGCGATCAGTTCCGCACGCATCGCACCGGCCACGACTGTGTGCAGCACACCGTTGATCTTCACCCCGGTGCGTGCGGCCACCTCCTGCATGGCGCCGAAATCCAAGGACGTCGAGACACAGACTCGGTCAGGCCCGCTCGGGGTGTTGAAGCTTGTCCGCCGGGCACCGAGCCGGGCAGGCAGATCGGCACTGCGACCGACCTCGGATGCCGCAATTCGGCTTCGCCCGATTTCGCGCGCCAAACCAGCGAGCCCGCGCAGGGAGCGCGCCGAATCCACGGCCGCGGTCCGGCGCATCGCGCGGTCCTCGACGGCGACAGGGATGCGCGGGGTGCAGGGCGTCGCCGTGGCACCGGGCTCGGCCGCAGTCGCGGCGATCATCGTGTTGAGTGCGGCCAGTCCATCGCAGATCGCGTGATGAACGCGGACGACCACCGCCTGCCGGCCCCCACCCAGGCCGTGCACCAGCGTCATCGCCCACAGCGGACGACGGCGGTCGAGCTGCGCCTCGGCCAGTCGGGCGCACAGGTCATCGAGGTCGTCCCCGTGGAGCAGGGTCACCTCATCGAGATGATTGGGCAGATCGAACTCGGGATCGTCCACCCAGAACGGACGCGCACCGAAGCCGCGCACCGCAGCCACGCGTTGCGTCGTGCGCGGGACGAGTCCCAGATAGGGCTCGATTGCAGTCGTCAGTTCATCCAGTGTGATCGCCCGGCCGCGCCGGGACGAGTCGAGCACTGCGATCTTCAACGTGTGCATCGGCGTATTGGCGTCTTCCATATGCAGGAAGAGCGCCTCCGACCCAGTGAACCGCTCCATTGTTGAAACCTTCCCCCAAGTGCAGACGCGGAAACCATTAACATTCCACCGAGTTACGAATACCATTCGTAACAGTGCTATAGGGGTCTGTCAAACCGTGACAAATTGGACGATCGACCAGGTATTTTGAACAAATAGTCGTTCAGATCGCCGTTACGTTGCTAACGTGTTTCGTTAAAGGAAGGTTGTGCATGACAGATCTGCCAGTCCGCGAACGACGCCGCAAGCTCGACCACGAGAGTGTGATCGTGGCCGCGGAAGGGCTCGTCGACCGCAACGGCTACGACGAACTGACGATGACGTCGCTCGCGCTCGAGGTCGACGTCCGCGTTTCATCGCTGTACAACCACGTGACCAGCCTCGATGACGTACGGGCGGCGATTCAGACCAGGGCAATGCGCGGGCTCGGACAGATACTGCGGACCGCGGCGATGGGCAGGACCGGTGTCGAGGGCGTGCACGCGCTCGCGGCGGCGTTCATCGAATTCGCCCGCGCCACCCCGCAGCGCTACATCGCGATGACCCGTACCCCGATCGACCGGCATGCCTATCTCGAGGCGAGCGCCGATGCCGCGGAAGCACTCGCTGTGATGATTCGCACAGCGGGCGTCCCCGATCGTCTGCTGCTGCAGACCCAGCTCGCGTTGTTCTCCGCAATCCATGGTTACGTCTCGCTCGAGCTCACGGGCTTCTTCGTCGGCGTGACCGATGATCTCGACGCCGTCCTCGCACAGGTGCTCCGAGGCGCCGTCAGCTCCGCGGTACTCACCGCGAGCGACGCTGCCGCGAATCCGCGGCCCTGACCGCGCACCTTTGGCTCGCTCGCGCACGCCCCGGCATGCGCGAACACTCGAAAATATGCGCGTTAGGTGGTCCTAGCTAGCTCCGCGCACGGCGCGCGAGCAGATCGGCGCGTTCGTTGCTGTCACGCCTGGGGCAACTCACGCACATCTCGGCGCCCGGAATCCGATCGACCATGCAGCACGACACGCGATGAACGAACCGCCTGCCGGCGACCTCGACGAATCGCGGCATCGGCAGATCGCCGATCCCCGCGGCGATCTCCTGCGCGGCGGCCTCTGCCCGATCGGGCGCGGCGGCCAGGGCGATCGTCCCCACCGCGTCGGCGACCAGCGCCCGAAGCGCTGCGGGGGCGGCGCCACTCGCCTCGGCGAGGGGCACGATCACCCGGTCGAGGGTGTCCCGGAGCGCGCGGTGCGCATCGGGCGGTGTCGCGCAGGTGCCGAGGTGCCGGACGTGAGCGAGACCGGCATCGGGCCGCAGCGTCACGACCGTGGATTCGAGCGTCGGATCGGGAATCGCGGCGCCCGCGACGAGGCCACGCACGGGGCCGGAGAGCAGCACGTCACAGGCCATGTACCACCAGAGAGTGCCGGCGACGCGTTGATCGGGTAGCCGCCATTGCGCGGCGAGTTCACGCGTCAGCCCATCGAGCCCGGCGCGGTCGGCAAGGAAGACACCACCGATCTCGGCGGGCCCGGGCGACATCAGAAGATCGGGCTCTGCAGCCAGCTCTCTTCGTGGCCGAACCAGCCGCCGACGAGCCCGAACGTGCCGAGCACCCACAGCGTCCCGACGACGACCGCGAACGTGAGCAACAGACTCAGGGTCTTCACCAATAGACCCTGACGGCCGAACCAGTCCATGAACCGGTCGTAGCGAACCCGGACGAAATGCAACACGCGCTGCGCCCAGGTGAACTCCGAAGCAAGGATGCCGAGACCGGCGAACACGATCAGCCAGCCCGGCCCCGGGTAGGGAATCGCCACAATTCCGGCCACGAGAATGAGCGTTCCGAGGACGCCCACCGCGATGCGGTACGCCAGGTTTGTGCTGCGGCGCTGAGCAATTCGGGCACGCCATTTCCTGTGTTTCCCGAATACTTCGTCGTCGGTCGACTCATCGAGTCCGACTTCCTGCTCGCTCAGCTTGTCCTCCGCAGTCGATCGGGTGTGGCGTCGTTGACAGCGTACAAGCCACCGATCCGGGCATTCCGGGACGGCCGAGGATCAGCTGTGCGTCCCGTCCAGGTAGACCCACCGTCCGTCCACGCGGACGAATCGGCTGCGCTCGTGCAGTTCGCCGCGCCGGCCCTCGAACCGGAAATGCGCCCGGAACTCGACCACGCCTTCCGAATCGAGCAACCCACCGGCGACGGTGTCGATGATCTCCAGAAACAGCCACCGCTGGTCGGGATCCAGATCGACCCGGTGCGGCCGGGTCTTCGGATGCCAGCTGTCGAGGAGATAGTCCTGCTCACCGAGTGCGAACGCGGTGAAGCGCGATCTCATCAATCGTTCGGCAGTTGGCGCGGCCGCGCCCGCCACCACCGGGCCGCAGCAGTTGTCGAGCACCTCCCCCGATCCGCACGGGCACCGGCTCGATCCGGCCGGGTCGGAACTCACGGCTGTGTCACGGCTTCGGAACAGGGAACTGCGCCCGCATCGCGAGATCCCACACCCGGTCCGGGGTGACTGCGTGCTGAGCAATCCCGAGCTTCGCCGACGGGGTCACCGTGTAGCGCGCCCGCGGCCGCTTCGACTCGAGCGCCTTGCGGATGGTCTTCGCGACGTCTTCGGAATCGCCGCCGAGCGCCTTGCCCACCGGGCCGTTGTACACGCTGGCCATCGTCTCGGCGAGCTTGCCGTTGAAATGCGCGTACGGGCTCGCAACATCGATCGACTCCATCGACGTCGTCGCCGCATGCGCGAATTCGGTTCGGATCAAGCCCGGTTCGACGAGCACGACCTGAACACCGAAGCCCTGCACCTCGAACCGCATCGCGTCCGAGATCGCTTCCAGCGCGTACTTGGTCGCGTGATAGATCCCGCCGCCGGGGAACGTGAGCTTGCCGCCCATCGACCCGATATTGACGACGCGTCCCCGGCCCGCCTCCCGCATACCTGGCAGCACGAGCTGACTCATCCGGATCAGGCCGAAGACGTTCGTCTCGAACTGGCGGCGGATCTCGTCGAGTGGAATGGACTCGACTGCACCCGATTGCGAATATCCGGCGTTGTTGATCAGCGCGCCGACAGGGCCGGACTCGCGTTCCACCTCCGCGACGGCGGCGGCCGTCGACGCCTCGTCTGTGACGTCGAGTGCCAGTGTGCGACAACCGAGTTCAGCCAGCTCCTGCAAGGTCTCCGGTTTACGCGCCGTGGCGTACACGGTGAAGCCGTGCCGGGCCAGTTCCGCCGCCGTTGCAGCGCCGATTCCGCTCGAACACCCGGTGATCAGTACCGCACTCGACTTGTCCACCGAACTCTCCCTTCGCTGTTCGGTCGATAGTA
Organism: Aldersonia kunmingensis; assembly: GCF_001646865.1. GTDB lineage: Bacteria > Actinomycetota > Actinomycetes > Mycobacteriales > Mycobacteriaceae > Aldersonia > Aldersonia kunmingensis. The sequence goes on from NZ_LRRB01000034.1 coordinate 21,949, forward strand.
CGGCCAGATTCCGGCTATCAGGTCAGCCCTGGACGGAAACCGGCTCCGCGACCTGCGCAGACTTGCGCGGCCCAAGTTTCTCGCCCTCGATGTCCATGTTGGGCACGATGCGATCCAGCCAGCGCGGCATCCACCAGGCGCGATCCCCGATCAGCACGAGCACCGCGGGCACGATCACCATGCGCACGATGAACGCATCGAAGAAGACGCCCGCGGCCAGTGCGAATCCCATCGATTTCGCGGCGGTGTCGGACTCCAGCAGGAACGCGCTGAACACCGAGATCATGATGATCGCCGCGGCGGTCACGACCCGGGCACCGTGGTGGTAGCCGCGGATCATGGCCTCCTTGGCCGGATAGCCGTGCACGTGTTCCTCGCGGATTCGGGTCACCAGGAACACCTGGTAGTCCATCGCGAGGCCAAAGACGAGGCCGATCAACATGATCGGCAGGAACGTCACGAGCGGATGTGGATCCTCGACGAGGTCGAAAACGCCGTCCTGGAAGATCAGCACCGTCGCACCGAACGTGGCCGCCATCGACAGCAGGAACCCGAGCGCACCGAGCAACGGCACGATAATCGACCGGAATACCGCGATCAGAAGCAGGAAGGCCGCGATAGCCACAATCGTCAGGTACGGCACGATCGAGCCGAGCAATTTGCCGTCGACATCGGCGAAAATCGCGGTGGTGCCGGTGACGCCGTATTCGATGCCGAACTGCTCGGTGAGTGCCGCCTCCTCGGCGCGCACATCCTTGACCAGGTCCTTGGTGTCCTGGTTGTTCGGACCGGATTCCGGCACACCCTGGAACAGCGCACCCGCGCCGTCATCGCTGCGTGTCGGGCCTACGACGTAATCCATCTCGTCGAACGACTCGAGCTTGGTGCGCAGCGCGGACAGCGCGTCGTCCCGCTGGTCTTCGGGGACCTCGGACAGGTCGGCGGCGATCTGCAGGACGCCGTTGGTGCCCTCGCCGAAGCCCTCGGTACGCAACTCGTAGGCCTGACGAATGCTCGAATCGGCCGGCATGCTCTCGTCACCCGGCAGGCCGATCTGCAGTCCGACAGCGGGGATTGCGAAGAGGCCGAGAATCGCGACGGCGCCGATCAGGGCGACTGCGGGTCGCCGCGCGATCGTTTCGGCGATTCGCTGGCCGACCGTGCGCTGCGTGTCGTCCTCGGGATCGACGTTACCGACGAACGGGACCTTCGGCCGGAACAGGAATCGGCCGAACGCGCCGAGCAGCGCGGGCATCAGAGTGAGCGCGACGACGACCGCCATCAGCGCCGCGATTGCGCCGCCGAGCCCCATCCACGTCATGAACGAGACGCCGATGATGCTCAACCCACACAGGGCGATGAAGACCGTCAGGCCGGCGAACACGACCGCCGACCCCGCGGTGCCCACAGCCCGGCCGGCTGCCTCCTCTGGGGTGTCGCAGACGGTGAGTTCGTGCTTGTACCGCGAGACGATGAATAGCGCGTAGTCGATCGAAAGCGCGATGCCGACCATGGTCGCGAGGAAGGTCGTGAAGGACGGGATCGTGGTAATCGACGTGCCCACCGTGATCAACATCGTCGCGGCGGCGAGGCCCACGATCGCGGTGATGATCGGGACGACAGCGGCCAGCAGGGCGCCGAAGGCGATGATCATCACGATGAACGCCACACCCATACCGATGAGTTCGGCGCTACCGCCCGGACCGCCGCCCTCCTGAGCGATGCTGCCGGTGAGCTGGACGTCGAGGCCTGCCGCGCGCGCAGCATCCGCGGCAGCGTTCGCCTCGTCGCGGTCGGCGGCGGTCACGTCCTGCCATTTCTCGATCGAGAAGGGCACATCGAGCAGAGCCACGGAATCCGGATGGGTCTCGTTGAGCACGTTGAGCGGAGCGCCCGAGCAGTCCTCGAGGTAAGTGGGCCCCGCGCGGTTGGCGACCAGGCAGCCTTGGTCGGCTGCGGTGACCAGCGGGCTGGTCAGCGGCTCTTTGTGATCGACGATGCCGAGGGCGTTCAACTCCGTCACCAGTCCGTCGACCGCGGCGCGGTACTGCTGATCGGTGAGCTTGCTGCCCTCCGGCGCCGCGATCACGTAGGTGCCGGTCACCGCATCGAACGCGAATGCATCCGACATTCCCGGGAAATGCTCGTCCATAATCTGCGTCGCCCGCTCGGACGGCAGGTTCGGAATGTTGAAGTCGTCTTCCATCGGCTGCGCGATTGTGCTGGACAGGACGCCGAGACCGACCAGGAGCAACAGCCAAACCGGCAGGACAATCCATTTCCTGCGGAAAGCAAACTTTCCGAGCCGATAGAGATAGACGGACACGATTTCCCCTTGGGTTACGAACGCACTCAGCGTTGCCGCTAACGGCAGGCTCTCGTTTTCCGATCATTCCGAACGGCACCGACATATGTCATCGGGGATAACCCTGATGTGACTCACAACGCATAAAGGTGCTGAAGAGACGAGGAACACATGGATGCGAACGCCTGGCGACGCTTCCGGGACAAGCTTGCCGACCACATCGCCGATATGGCAGACGGCGATGTTCTGTTGCTCGAATACCGCCGGGCTGACGATGCTGCTGACAGCGCATGCGTTCAGTTCTTCGGTTGGGGTTCAGATCTGGTCCGCTGTGAGGTACCGGCGAACCAATTCCTCCACCCGGCCTTTCGGCTCGATGACGGTAATCGCGACCGGCTGCTCGAGCTCGGCTGGCAACCGCCGACCGACCAGCCCAACGGGTCGTCGTCCTACCACCTCGATCGCGATCGCACACACTGCGACGAACTCGCCGCGCTCGCGGTTCAGGTACTGCGGGAAATGTGGGGTGTCCCCCACCCGACGCTGCTCGACAGCATCACCGGTGGGCGCGCCGATGCCCCGGCATTCGTGCTGCGCGAAGAGCCACCCGTCGAGGATCTGGATTTTGGGAGTGCCATTCAACCGTCGAGCCGGCGGCACCTGCAGCTGCTGGTCGAGCGAACGATGGGCCAGCTGCTCGGCCACGAGCCGCAGAAGATCGACGAGGACCTGATCGTTCTCGACGCGGCCTTCGGGTCACTGTGGATCTCGGTCGTCGGGCACGAGCCGGTAGTCGAGATCACGACCTATATCGAGCGCAAAGTCCGCGACGAGCAACTCGCCCTGACCGATGTCGTGGGCCTCGGCGTCCGACTGCCCTCGGAGTGGTTTCTCGACGAATCCGGCCTGGTATTGACCACAAGGGTCGACAGTTCCCCGTTCGTCCCAAGGCACCTCATCAACGCGTTGCGCGATTTCTACGACGCGATGCACGAGCTCGACGCGTTCCTTCCCGAGACGCTCGGCGACCCCGTCCCGGCGGGACCGGGTGCTCCACCGCGAACCGCGGGCACACATCAGCTCGGTTTGTTCGACAATCCCGCCGAACCGCCGACGCTCTTCGACGAGTTCGACGACTGAATCGCCGCTCAGCCGCCGGCGCCCGGCGCCCGCACGACGAGGTGCACGCCCGGGAAATACGCGGCGAGTTCGGTCCGCGACTTCCGCAATGCGGCCAGACCATACCCACGCTTGCGCTGGTCGGGGCGAATCCAGATCCGGACGTCGACCTCGTTCTCGCGCAGCTCCCCGAAAACCAGCCCGACCTTGACACCGTCCTCGACGGCAACGAGCCAGACCGCGTCCTCGTTGTCCACCCGGGTGGCCGCCTGAGCCAATTCGTCCGCGATCGGACCGGCCGGCGCGCCGGTTCCGTCTCCGGATAGGCCTTGTTCGGTTGTGCGGGCCTCGAAGATGTCGGCGTCGCCTTCTGCCGAGAACTGCCGCAGGCTCAGCCGGTCACCGCTGCTCGCGGGACGCTGCGCGAGCGTGAAGGTCAATTGACTGTTCAGGTCATCGAGCTCGGCCTTTGCCTTCAGGCGCTCGGACTTCGTCAACTGACCCAACGACATTTGCAGAATTGCCTCGGCGCCCAGCTCCGACTTGCCAAGTAAAGCCGTGATCGCGGCGATCGCCTCGGTGCGATCTTCGGCGTCGACGATTGCGTCGAGCACCTCATGTCGACGTTCGAGCGCGGTTAGAAGTGCGTCGGTGATGTCACGACGAGTAGCGGCGCGATCGACGTCCGTCATCTTTCACATCGTATGTGGATAGGGCGCTGACCGCCGGGTTCGCGACCGATCCCGTAGGGGCACGCGCCGCCGCGGGTTTGACCATACATAGCCATGAGGATGTATGGTCGTGGGAGTCAGCCGGAGCGTGCGCGAGCGCGAGAGGAAGTCAGTCGTGGCCTACGTCATCACCCAGAACTGCTGCAAGGACGCAAGCTGCGTTCCGGTCTGCCCGGTCGACTGCATCCGCCCGTCCGCCGGCGCCGGCGAATTCACCGGCACCGAGATGCTCTACATCGACCCCGCCACCTGTATCGACTGCGGCGCGTGCCAGGAGGAATGCCCGGTCGGCGCGATCTACGCGGACACCGATCTTCCGCCGGAGCTCGAGCGCTTCCAGGAGATCAACGCGGCTTACTTCGAGGCGAACCCGCTCGAGACCGAGCTCGTGCCGATGCCGAAGAACCACGCCGCGGTCGAGGCCGGCTCGCTGCGCGTCGCGATTATCGGCGCCGGTCCGGCGGCCTGCTACACGGCCGAAGAACTCGTCAAGGTCACCGGCGTGGAAGTGGATCTGTTCGAGCGCCTGCCAACGCCGTACGGACTGATCCGTGCGGGCGTCGCCCCGGATCACTTGCACACGAAGGCCATCACCGACCTGTTCGCCAAGACGTTCACCAACAAGCGCATGGCCGCGCACTTCAACGTCGAGGTCGGCAAGCACGTCACCCACGAAGAACTGCTCGCACACCATCACGCAGTCGTCTACGCGGTTGGCGCCAACAACAGCCGTGACCTCGGAATCCCGGGCGAGACGCTGCCGGGCAACTTCGGCGCCTCGGACTTCGTCGGCTGGTACAACGGCCATCCCGATCGCGCCGAGGACGATTTCGATCTGACCGGCGAGCGGGTCGTGATCGTCGGCAACGGCAACGTCGCCCTCGATGTCGCGCGTGTGCTGTTGATGTCGCCGGAACGGCTGCACAAGACCGATATCGCCGAGCACGCACTGAACGCATTGGGCGAAAGCGCGGTCCGCGAGGTGGTCATCGTGGCCCGCCGTGGCCCCCGCGACGCCGCGTTCTCGGCCGCCGAATTCATGGCACTCGGTCATCTCGAGGGCATCGATGTGGTCATCGAGAGCGACGACCTGGACGCAGATCCGGCCGACGATGTCGAGACCGCGTGGAAGCTCGAGATCGCGCGCGAATACGCCGAGCGGCCGCAGTCGCCGGACAACAAGCGAATCGTCTTCCGGTTCATGGCTGCACCGGTCGAGGTCGTAGGCGACGACAAGGTCACCGGCCTGCGCGTGGTGCGCAACAGCTTCGACGCGAACGGCAAACTGGTTGCCGGCGACCCGGCCACCGACGCTGAGGTCATCGAGACCTCGCTCGTTCTTCGGTCGATCGGTTACCGCGGACGCGAGATCGCCGATGTCCCCTACGACGCCGCTGCCGGCGTCGTCCCCAATGACGGTGGTCGTGTGCTCGGCGACGACGGCGAGCCGATCCCCGGCGTGTACGTATCGGGCTGGATCAAGCGTGGCCCGCGCGGCGTCATCGGCACCAACCGGACGTGCGCGGAACAGACCGTCGCACGGCTGTGGGAGGACTTCGATTCCGGCAAGCTGAGCCGCGGGGTCCAGGATCGCGAATCGCTCGAGACGTTTCTGCACGAGCGCGGCATCGACAAGGTCGAGTGGCAGGGCTGGAAGGCGATCGACGCGGCGGAACGCTCGCGCGGTAGCGACACCAAGCGCCCACGGGTCAAGTTCGTCTCGATCGACGAGATGCTGCTGACCGCCAAAGGCACTGTCGGAGTTTAACTTCCGAAATTTTCATTCGGATGGCTGCGCCGGGGAGCCACCCTCCCTGGCGAGCCGGAACCGTGCGACGAGCGCCCGGTCCAGCCGGTGCAACTCGTAGAGTTCGCTGCGCAACTCCCGCGCCGCCGCGCGATGACGCCGCTGCGCCTCCGCATTGCCGAGCCGCTCTGCGCGCGAAAGCTGTTGTTCCACAGATTCGATCGCCGCCGAGGCCTGGTCGATCTCGTACTGCAGTAGGGCATGGAACGTCGCGGCCTGCTCGAGATCGGGATCGGGATCGGGATCGGTCATGATTCACCCACCCGCGCGCACCCCGAGGCGCAGGTTCCACTCGTAGTGGCCGCCCTGTTGACCATGGCCGAATTATGGTCGGCGACCACCGGTCGAACAACCGCTTCGCCCATAGCCCGAGGACATTTCGGCATCCTCCGGATCCACCCGACACGCACGATCAAGGCCACAAACTCTCGTCATTCGAAAGAATTGGACAGGAGTCTGGACGAATGGCCAGATTGCTGTGTAGCGTCGGTTGCGACCTCGTCGGCCGCCCGTGCGGGCCGCACCGGCAAGGCGTCACGGCCCCGATTACGGGGGATGACGTGGCCGGATCGGCGCATCCGACACGAGGGCATGTTTCGTCGAGTGAAGGAAGCTGATGAAAACCAAAGGCGCTTTGATCTGGGACTTCAACCAGCCGTGGTCGATCGAGGAGATCGAGATCGGCGACCCGCGCCAGGGCGAGGTGAAGATCCAACTCGAGGCGGCGGGCATGTGCCACTCCGACCATCACCTCGTCACCGGCGGCGTGCCGATGGGCGGCTTCCCGGTCCTCGGCGGCCATGAGGGCGCCGGCATCATCACCGAGGTCGGGCCGGGCGTCGAGGACCTCGCGGTCGGCGACCACGTCGTCCTGTCGTTCATTCCGTCATGCGGTAAGTGTCCGTCGTGTCAGGCGGGCATGCGCAACCTCTGCGACCTCGGCGCCGGCCTGCTCGGCGGCGCGTCGGTCTCCGACGGCAGCTTCCGCTACCAGGCACGGGGCGAGAACGTTTTCCCCATGACGCTGCTCGGCACCTTCTCCCCCTACATGGTCGTCCACGAGTCCTCCGTCGTGAAGATCGACAAAAGCATCCCCTTCGAGGTCGCCTGCATCGTCGGCTGCGGCGTGACCACCGGTTACGGCTCCGCGACACGCGCCGCCGACGTCCGTCCGGGTGAGGACGTCGCGATCATCGGTATCGGCGGCGTCGGCATGTCGGCCCTGCAGGGCGCGGTGAACTCCGGCGCCCGCTATGTCTTCGCAGTCGACCCCGTCGAGTGGAAGCGCGAACAGGCGCTCAAATTCGGTGCTACGCACGCGTTCGAATCGGTTGAAGCCGCCACGATGGGCGCCGCGGAAATCACCGCCGGCGGTATGTGCCGCAAGGTTATCGTGACCGTCGGCGAGGTGCACGGCGAAGAGGTCGATAGCTGGATGGCCCTCACCGCGAAGGGCGGCACCTGCGTCGTCACCGCGATGGGCAGCCTGATGGACAACCAGGTGACGTTGAACATGTCGATGCTCACCCTGCTGCAGAAGAACCTGCAGGGCACGCTGTTCGGCGGCGGCAACCCGCACTACGACATTCCGCACCTGCTGTCGATGTACAAGGCAGGCAAGCTCAACCTCGACGACATGGTCACTCGCGAGTACCGCCTCGAGCAGATCAACGACGGTTACCGGGACATGCTGGAAGGCAAGAACATTCGCGGTGTGATCCGCTTTACCGACGCGGACCGGTAGGAACTACCGGCCCCGCGCCGGGTCGATCAACCGAGGAGGCGGTGGCCGCGAAGGTACGCGGTCACCGCTTCTTCGTCAGTACCTCATGCAGCTCGGTCACCGACCAGGCCGGCGAATCGTGATGGTCACGGTAGGCAAGGAACGACGGCGACTGCCGATCGAAGCGCCCCACGAATCCGCCCGAGGCGACAAAGATTTCGCCGGTCACAGCTTCCGCTAGGTCGCTGACCAGGTAGGCGTAGGTCGGCGCCACATACTCCGGCGGTGCCGCATCGAGCGAGGCCTGCATGGTCACATCATCGAGCAGTCCGCGGCGGTGCAGATCTGCGATCTGCTCTTCGTAGTCGGAACCGGTTGACAGCCGCGTCTTCGCTCCGGGACAGACCACGTTCGCGCGCACCCCGTAGCCCTTCAACTCGGCCGCGATCGCCAGGGTCAGGCCGTTCACCGCGCCCTTCCCGGCGGGATATCCGGTACCGCCGTAGTCGCCGAGGAACGCGAACGAACTCGTGTTCACGATCGCGCCCTTGCCGCGCGCGACCATGCGCGGCGCCGCGGCGCGGCAGGTGTGGAATGCCGTACCGACATGCGTGCGCAGCAGATTGTCGAAATCGTCGGGGTCGATGTTGAGGATCGACGACTGCGGCGGCTCCGCGATGCCCGCGCAGTTGATCAGAATGTCGATCGCGCCGAACTCCCGCTCGCAGGACGCGACAAGAGCCTCAGCCGCCGATGCCTCGGTCGGCGAACCGGCGAAGCCGATGGCCTGACCGCCACCGGACGTGATCGCATCGACCGTTTCCAGTACCGCGACGTCATCACGACCGTTGACCACCACCCCGGCGCCGAGCGCCGCGAGCAGTTCCGCAACGGAGCGGCCAATCCCGCGGCTCCCACCGACGACAACGGCACCACGGCCGGCGAGCAAGGTCGATTCACCTGTCATTTCGCCAACATTAGACGAATAGCTGGTCAACTATCCAGACACCAGTCCAACCCAAGGGTTGGCTGGATCGTGCGCTCTTTGCTGCTGGTCAGCCCGGCGCCCAGCACGGACCATCCGGCGGCGGCGTGTGCACGTAGCCGGGGTAGCACGGCAGGATCTCGGGCGCGGACGGCGCCTGCTGCACCGGCGGCGCTTGCGGAGCCTGCGGCTGACCCGGAGGCGGCGAACCGGCCCCGGGTGCCCAGCACGGACCGTCCGGCGGCGGCGTGTGTACGTAGCCGGGGTCGCACGCGAACACACCCGGCGCACCAGGCGCAGGACTTTGCACTGCCGAAGGCGGCCGCGTCGCGGAAGTTTGGAACTGCTGATTGCCGGTGTCCGAGTCCGGAACCGACTCGGCCGCTTCCGGTTCGGAGGTTTCGGTCGTCCGTGTGGTCGTCGACGTCTTCGACGGCTTCGTCGTAGTTGTCGGCAGGGCGGCAGTTGTCTCCGAGGTCGAGGTGACGACCCTGGCCACCTCCGACGAGGATCCCGAACCGAGCAGCATGCCGGTCGCGACAGCGATCAGGACGACCGCGGCCGCTGCGGCCGCTCCGATCAGTACCTTCCGGTTCCGCGCCGCAGCGGCGGCGATGCCAGCCGCGCCCGTCGGTGTCGTCGCTGCCCGCATCGGGCCAGTCACTCCCGCGGCATCGCTTGCGGCAATGACGAATTCGCTGACGGATCGGTACCGATCCAACGGCGCAAGGGCGGTTCCGCGTGCGACTACGTCATCGAATTCGGCCGGAACGCCGGGCACTGCCGCCGACGGCCGAAGCGGCTCACGACTCGACCAGGGAAACGCTGTGCCGGTAAGACATTCGTAGAGGACGGTGGTCAGCCCGTACACTCCGGACGCGTTGCCGGCGTTGGTCGGGAGGCCGACCTCGCTGAGCAGAACCTGCCCGTTGTCGCGCACGAGGACGTTCGCCGACGCGACCTCTTGACTGTTCAAACCAGCCGCCCGCACGGCCTGCAAGCCGGTCGCCATCTGGGTCACGACATCGACGGCCTGTTGCGGCGGCATCGCACCTGATGCTTCCAGTCGCTGCCATAGATTGGTGCCCTCCACCTGCGGCGACACACGGAACAGGCGACTACCGACCTGCCCGAAGTCGTACACCGGCACGACGTTTGGGCTCTTGACCTGTGCCGCGAGCTCCGCGTCGCGCGCGAACCGCTCCCGGTACTGGTAATCGTCGGCGGCCTCCGCCGGGAGCGCGCGCAGCAGAACTGGCTGCCGCGAGGTGGTGTCGACGGCAGCCCATACCTCGCCCATGACGTCCTGGCTGACGAGGCGTTCCAACCGGTACTTGCCGAACAGGGCGCCGACCTGCATCCCACCCTCTCCCATTCATCGGGTCAATCTGACGAGTCTTCCCCCAACCCGCGTCGAGTATAGGTGCGGCGGCGCAACTTCTCCTGCCGCGTCAAGTCACCTCGGCACTGAAGAAGTGCCGCCGAACTGGGGAATCGACTCGAAAAGGGTCAGCCCCGGACGGTGAGGTAGATAAGCATCACGTTCAGTAACGTGATAACTCCGGCCACGCCCCAGGCGAGCCCGGTGGTCACCCGATGATTCACGGCGTCGCCCATGAGCGCGCGGTCGCTGGTGAACTTGACCAGCGGGATCAGCGCGAACGGGATGCCGAACGACAGCACCACCTGCGAAACGATCAACGCACGGGTGGGGTCCACACCGATTGCGAGAATCACGATGGCCGGGATGAGCGTGATGAGACGGCGAAGCAGCAGCGGAATCCGGCGCCGAAGTAGGCCGTCCATGATCATCGCCCCGGCGTACGCACCGACCGATGTCGAGGCAAGCCCGGATGCGAGCAGTCCGATGGCGAACAACAGGGCGACGAACGAACCGAGATGATTCGCGATCGCCGCGTGCGCGCCCTCGATCGTGTCGATGTCGTCACCACGCAGCGTCGTCGCGGCCACCAGCAACATCGACAGATTGACCGCACCGGCCAGCAACATCGCCAGGCCAACGTCGAACCGCGTCGCGCGCAACAACACCCGCCGCCGCGGGCCCTCCTTGACGTGCCCGTGCCGATCGCGCGCTAGCCCCGAGTGCAGGTACACCGCGTGCGGCATCACCGTGGCGCCGAGCATCGCGGTGGCGAGCAGGACGCTCTCGGCACCATCGAAGCGCGGCACCAAACCGCCGAGCACCGAACCGGGCTCGGGCGGGGCCACGACGACACTTGTGACGAATCCAATCGCGATCACGGCGAGGAGGCCGGTGATGACCCGCTCGAAGGATCGCTGCCCGCCGCGGTCCTGCACCAGTAGCAGGCCCATGGAAACCGCACCCGTAATCACGCCGCCAATCACGAGCGGCAGGTCGAACAAGAGATAGAGGGCGATCGCGCCACCGACGACCTCCGCGAGGTCGGTGGCGATGGCGACCAATTCCGCCTGCGCCCAGTAGCTCAGCCGGACGCCGCGCGTGGAATGGGCCCGCACGGTCTCGGGCAAGCTCATGCCCGTCACGAGCCCGAGCTTGGCGGAGAGAAACTGCACCAGGCCCGCCATCGCGTTGGCGCAGACGATTACCCAGACGAGTAGATAGCCGTATTGTGCGCCGGCACTGATGTTCGAGGCGACATTGCCCGGGTCGACATAGGCGATGGCAGCGACGAAGGCGGGCCCGAGCAGGAGCGACCCGGTCCGAGCGCGTTGCAGAGTTGGGCGCACGGTGTCGACCAGGGTCACTGCTCCTCAACTCCTGACAAGTCCAAGACAATTTTATGGTCACCCGAACTTTAGCTTTCGCGATACCTCACTGCAACGTCAGCTCAGGCAGTGCGCGGCCCGTCCGATCGGCGGGTTTTCACCCCAGCGGATCGGGGAGATTGTCGAGGCTCGGGTCACCGAACCGCGCCCGGATCGCACCCCAGGGATCGGCATATTGCCCCGGCGTACTCCGATAGGGCGACAGCCGCGCGAGAGCGAATCGGATCAAAGGTGCGGCGAGCCGCGTGGGGTAGCGCTTCCAGCCGATGTTGAAACGCAGTTCGTCCAGCAGTTCCGGCCACGAGTGGTCCTGATACTTCAATAGTTCCTGGGATCGCTCCACGTCCATCCAGTCGGCGGCCGGATACCAATCGATGTCGGATTCGGGGTTGCCCGGTCGACTCGGCGGCAGTTTCACTCCCTGCGCCGCAGCGAAACCCTCGGCGACCTGTCTATGCCTCAGAAGGTTCGAGTCATCGCCCCCGATCAGAAGCACCTCGTTCGTCACTCCGGTGCTGAGAGTCGCCGCGAAAGCCGTCGCCACATCCCGGGTGTCGACGGTGTGCACCTCGCTGTCGTTGGGAACCAGGCCGCTCAAGTACAGGAGATCGGAGCTGACGGCGACCGCCGCGGGATCGGCGCTGATGACACCCCCGAGCCGTAGCACCGTCCACGGCAGCTCCGCCGCCTGCACCAGTCGCTCGACCTCCAATTTGTGCCCACCGTAGAGCTCGCACGGACCCAGCGGAGTATCGGCACGCAACAAACCCTTGTTGCGGTGCGGGTTCCGCGCACCGTAGACCCCCGAACTGGACGCGTAAACAAGATGCGGTGGATTGGCTTGCGCTTCAGCGGCTTTCACGAGTGCGGCCGAAGCATCGACATTGACGCGGCGGGCGGCCGCCCGGTCGCGATACAACAGCGGCGGGATCACCGCGGCCAAGTGAACGATCGCGTTCGGAGCAACGTCGGCAACGAGATTTCGCACCGCGGCGGCATCGGTGAGATCGACCCGCCGTGTCTCGACACCGGCGGGCAGACCGGCGATGGGGTTGCGATTGGTAGTCGCCACCACGCGCCACCCGTCTGCGGCCAGGCGCCGGATGGTATCGCCGCCCACAAGTCCTGAACCACCCGTAACCAGCACTGTTTCTGGCATTCGCGACGCTCCCGATCCGCACATTCGGCTGTCTTGCGACCCAGTATCAGCGCCGCCGGGCGAGCAAACGACGGAAACGGATATCGGAGTCCGGCGAAGCCTCGCCAGAAGCCATATCGTAAGACATACTGTAGGCGACTCGGAAAGGAGAACAGTGTGGACAAGAACGACATGATTTTGATCAGCGTCGACGACCACATCATCGAGCCCCCAGACATGTTCGCGAACCACCTGCCCAGCAAGTACCTCGATGAGGCCCCGCGACTGGTGCACATGGAAAACGGTGCGGACGTGTGGAAGTTCCGCGACCGGGTCATCCCGAACGTGGCGCTCAATGCCGTCGCCGGCCGCCCGAAGGATGAGTACGGACTCGAACCCGAAGGCCTCGACGAAATCCGCCCGGGCTGCTTCAACGTCGATGAGCGCGTCAAGGACATGAACGCGGGCGGCATCCTCGCGTCGATGAACTTCCCGTCCTTCCCCGGTTTCGCGGGCCGGCTCTTCGTAACCGAGGATTCCGATTTCTCGCTGGCTCTCGTGCAGGCCTACAACGACTGGCATATCGACGAGTGGTGTGGCGCCTACCCGGGCCGGTTCATCCCCATGGCGCTGCCGGTGATCTGGGATGCCGAATTGTGTGCCGCGGAGGTGCGCCGGGTCGCCAAAAAGGGCGTGCACTCCCTTACCTTCACGGAAAACCCTGCTGCCCTTGGCTATCCAAGCTTCCACCACGAGTACTGGAACCCGTTGTGGCGCGCTCTCGTCGATACCGACACCGTGCTGTCGGTGCATATCGGGTCGTCCGGGAAGCTCTCCATCCCCGCCGTGGACTCGCCACCCGACGTGATGATCACCCTGCAGCCGATGAATATCGTCTCGGCCGCGGCGGATCTGTTGTGGTCCAAGCCCGTCAAGGACTACCCGGACCTGAAAATCGCACTGTCCGAGGGCGGTACGGGCTGGATTCCGTACTTCCTCGAACGCGTCGACCGCACTTTCGAGATGCACTCCACGTGGACGCTGCAGGACTTCGGCGGCAAGCTGCCGTCCGAGGTGTTCCGCGACCACTTCCTCACCTGCTTCATCAGCGACCCGCTCGGCGTGAAGCTGCGCCACGAAATCGGCATCGACAACATCGCGTGGGAGGCGGACTACCCGCACAGCGATTCGATGTGGCCCGGTGCACCCGAGGAACTCGGCGACGTGCTCAACAAGGAACAGGTCCCGATGGACGAGGTGGACAAGATGACCCACCTCAATGCGATGCGCTGGTACTCGTTCGATCCTTTCACGCATGTGCCGCGCGACAAGGCCACCGTCGGCGCATTGCGCGCCGCATCGGCGGACCACGACGTGAGCATCCAGGCGCGCAGCCACCACCACACCGATGCGCGCGAAAAACTCGCCGCATTCCACTCCCAGATCAACGCCGCGACAGGGCATACGTCCAAGCGCTGACAAGATCCCTACCAGCAAGATCGCTTCGAACACCACGCATCTCGGTCGCGGCCTCTGCTCTCGAGCGGAGGCCGCGATCGCGTGTGTGACGAGCGTCTCTTCCGCCGCGCTACGAGTTGCCGGTCATTACGGTAAGCATTACCGTAAGGCCAGGGAATCATTTGTACTGGTAGGGGGATTTGTCGATGAACCGACTCTCGAGCACAGATGCGGCTTTTTGGTACGCCGAATCACCCACGTGGCACATGCATGTCGGTGCCGCGGCGGTATGCGATCCAACGAATGCGCCGGGCTTCTGCTTCGAATCGGTCAAGCAACTGCTCGCGAGCCGCCTGCCCGAGGTGCCGCAGCTGCGCTGGCGGATCGAGGGCGACCCGATCGGGCTCGACCGCCCCTGGTTCGTCGAGGATGAACACCTCGACATCGATTTCCACGTACGTCGCGTGGCACTCCCCTCCCCGGGCGGCGACCGCGAATTGAACGAACTCGTAGGCAGATTGATGTCCTACAAACTCGACCGCTCGCGTCCGCTGTGGGAGTTGTGGTTCATCGAGGGGCTGGCCAACGGCCGGGTCGCAATCATGACCAAAATGCACCACGCACTCATCGACGGCGGTTCGGGTGCCGGGCTGAGCGAAATCCTGCTCGACATCACCCCGGAGCCGCGCCCGCCGGTCAAAACTGTCGATCGTTCGCTGGTCGGCGTCGAGCTTCCGCCGCTCGAGGAGCGCCTGCTCAACGGCCTGGTCAACGTCGCGGTCAAGACGCCGTACCGGTTCGTGCGCCTGATCGAACAGACGGTTCGCCAGGAGCTGGCCACCCGCGGGATAGCGAACAAGCCGCCGCGGCCCTATGACGCGCCCGCCACGATCTTCAACACGCCGGTGTCGCAGTACCGCAAGGTCGGCGGCTCGGGCGTGCCGCTGGCGCGGGTGCGCGCGGTAAAGGAAGCCTATGGCGTGAAGATCAACGATGTCGTGATGGCGCTCGTATCCGGCGCGCTGCGCACGTATTTGGAGAAGCGCGGCGATCTGCCCGACCGGTCGCTGGTTTCCCAGGTGCTGGTGAACACGCGAAGCGAGAACGACAACAACGTCGGAAATCAGTTCAACGCCATGGCCGTTGCCATCGCGACCGATATCGCGGACCCGGCAGAGCGACTGCGCACAATCTATGCGAACTCGCAGGGCGCCAAGGCGACGGCGAAGGCCATGGCGCCGCACCAGGACATCGGTTACAGCGATACCGCCCCGCCCGTCCTGATTCAGCTGGCAGGGCGGGCGTACTCCGCAGCCGGCATCGGTGGCAAGGTCGCGCCGATGAACCTTGCC
>NZ_LRRB01000297.1 GCF_001646865.1 Aldersonia kunmingensis
CTGCTGGCCAAGCTCGGCATGGAACGACGCACTCAGGCCGCGGTGTTCGTCTCGAAACTCGGCCGCGATACCCGAGAAAAGTGACGCGAGCCGGATCCGGCGGTGTTCCCGACCGCAGCAAGGGCCTGATGCAGGCAATGCTTGCCGTCACGTCGGGACTCGAACTGGATTCCACGTTGCGGGCGATCGTCGCGGCCGCGGTCGAACTGGTCGACGCCGGGTACGGCGCGCTCGGTGTCCGCGGTGAGGGACACCACCTGGTCGGTTTCGTCTATCAGGGGATCGATGACGTTTCGGCAGAGCGCATCGGCCACCTGCCGGAGGGACGAGGTGTGCTCGGCGTGCTCATCGACGATCCACGCCCGTTGCGGGTCGACGACGTGGCCGAGCATCCAGCGTCAGTCGGCTTCCCCGAGAATCACCCGCCAATGCGGACGTTCCTGGGTGTTCCGGTGCGGGTGCATGACGAGGTCTTCGGAAACCTCTACCTGACCGAGAAGGCCGGTGGGCAAGCCTTCACCGCCGACGACGAGGCACTCGTCGAAGCACTGGCAGCGGCGGCCGGCACTGCGATCGGCAACGCGCGACTCTACGAACAATCCCGCGCGCGGCAGCGCTACATCGAGGCCACGCGGGATATCGGCGCAGAATTGCTGGCCGGAGCGGGGGCATCCGCGGTTCTCGATCGCATCGCCGATCTGGCCAACGAACTGACCGGCGCCGATCGGACGATCCTCGCGTTGCCGGCGGACGCGGACCTGGCCCCGACCGAGGTAGTCGAACTAATTGTCACCGAGTCGAGTGCAGACTCCGAAACCACGAGTCGCGTGCGCCCGATCGAGGCCGGCCGGTTCGCCGCCATCATGGCATCGACCACCGCTGGTCGCCACGACACAATCCCTGCCGAACTCGCGCGCGACCTCGCGGTCGGCAAGGGAGGTCCCGCATTGGTGCTTCCGCTGCGTGCCGCCGACGATATCCACGGTGTGCTGGTAACCCTACGGGCGCCGGATGCGCCGACGTTCGACACCGGTCAGCTCGAGCTGATGGCCGCGTTCGCCGATCAAGCGGCGCTGGCGTTGCAGGCGGCGGCCGCGCAGCAGCGGATGCGGGAGCTCGACGTGCTCAGCGACCGCGACCGGATCGCGCGCGATCTGCACGACCATGTGATCCAGCGGCTCTTTGCGGTCGGATTGTCGTTGCAGGGCACCATTTCTCGTGCCGAGTCGCCCGCAATGCAGCAGCGTCTCTCCACCGCGACCGATGACCTGCAGGAGGTCATCGAGGAGATCCGCACGGCAATTTACGACCTGCACGGTGAGGGCGGCACGACACGCCTCCGGCGTCGGCTCGAGGCGGCGGTGGCGCAGATGACCACCGACAGCGGCATCCGCGCGAACGTCCGCATCACAGGCCCGCTCTCGGTGCTGGGCGCCGAACTCGCCGAGCACGCGCAGGCGGTGGTACGAGAAGCGGTGAGTAATGCGGTGCGCCACGGCCGACCGGCCACGATCACGGTCGAGATCGCCGTGGACGAGGACCTCACCATCACCGTTGCCGACGACGGCGTCGGCATACCCGACAACATCGCGCGCAGCGGCCTCGAGAACCTCGCCGCGCGGGCAACTCGCGTCCAGGGCCAGTTCACGGTTCGCCCGGCGGAATCGGGCGGCACCGTGCTCGTCTGGTCCGCGCCGCTGCTCTAATTGCGAGGCGCACGCTCGCGGCGAGGGCAGGGCCACCTCGGATCGCGCTCGCGGACCGGGTGCGCGGAACACCGACTGCCTTGGTCCCTGCTGCCGGGGACCTATGGCACCTGTCGCGGCGGGGCGGCGAGCCTAGCGTCATGGGTACGGGTTCGCTCCGGGACTCCGGTACCGATGGAGATTTGCGATGAACACCAATTCGCTCATGCCGCCCGCGCCCGACATGATTGCCGGACCGACACCCGAGACGGTGCGCGCTGCCGTGGCGCTGGCCTGCCGCGCTCCGTCGCTGCACAACACCCAGCCATGGAAGTGGGTGTTCGACGGTGTTGTCCTGCACCTCTACAGCGATCCCGCACGCCTGCTCCCCGAAACCGATCCCTTCGGCAGGCAGTTGCTACTCAGCTGTGGTGCGGTACTCGATCACCTGAAAGTCGCACTGGCCGTGCGGGGTTGGCGAGCCCTGGTGGTCCGCTTCCCGGATCCGACCCGCCTGGATCACCTCGCCGCAATCACCTTCACACCGGCCAGGTTCGTCACCATGGCCGAACACTTCCTCGCCGAAGCGATCGAGCGGCGCCGCACCGACCGGTCGCCGCTCAGCCCACCGGCGGACTGGGCCGACTTCGAACCGAGGATCACCGAACTGCTCGAGGACTACGCCGCGACAGCGACGTTCCTGACCCAGGACAGTCGCGGTGATCTCGCGCAGGCGTCCCGAATGACCGCCGCCCGGCGCCGGTACGACTCCATGTACCGCGCCGAACTGCGTTGGTGGACAGGCCACTCGACACAGGTCGACGGCGTGCCCGCGAGTGTCCTTGCCACTTCCGGCGACTCCGCGCGGGTACCGCTGGGTCGCACCTTCCCCGCCGGCCAAACGATCTCTGCAGAGTCCGCACCCGAAATCGACGCCTCGGCACTGGTTGTCCTCGGCACCGAGGGTGACCACCCACTTGACTGCCTGCGATGTGGCGAAGCGCTGTCCGCGGTGCTGCTCGAGGCAACAGTCGCGGGCTACGCGACCTGCACCCTGACGCATCTGACGGAACTGCCGGCCAGCCGGGCGGTCGTCGCACAACTCGCACCCGAATGCGGCGTGCCGCAAGTGGTCATCCGGGTCGGCGCCGCAGCGAATGAACCGTCCGACCGGCCTCGGACCGCGCGTCGCGACGTCGACTCCGTGTTCGCGATGCGTCCACAGACCGCCCGCGCGTACTAAGTGACCGAGTGCCTCACGAAGCCCCGAGGAGGCGAAGCAAAGCCGTCGTCACCGCAGCAGCGATCACGACCAACGCGAACGGCACTCGCCGCCATGCGAGAACTCCCGCCAACGAAAACTCCGGCCGGGCGGGCGAACCCCGCGAAGCCGTCGCCCTCGGTGAAGGTCGCGACCCTGAACAGTGCGGTGAGCAGCGCGATGTCGCGTGCGACTCGGCGGTCGAGCCCCCGCCACGGCGCCTGCATGAGTTCATCGTGCCGCTGCGCTACCGAGGCAGTCGGCGTTTGCCGCACACGAGCAGACACGATGGGCGACGATCGGGACCGTGACCACGACGATCGTCCTCGTAGTCGCCGCGGTCGTCGTCGCGGCGATCGCAGTCGTTGCCTGGTCACGCACGCGGCGAGTTTTCGCCACACCCGCGCAGCGAGCGGTGCATGCTGCGCTGCACACGGCTTCGCTCGCGGCACAACCCCTGCGGCGGGGGCTCGACACCGTGTCGGCCGGTGACGCAGCACCACATCTGCAGGAGCTGACCGGCGGCGAGGCCATCGGAATCGCCGATCGTGACGGCGTTGTGCTTGCATGGTCCGGGCCGCACCGGGAACTGGCCGAAGAATTCGCGGTCACCGCGCGGCGGGCGGCCGAGGCGAACCGACGCATCCTGGTGACCGTGCCTTCGAGCGCGGATCGTGGCCCCCGGTCGCTGGTTGCGCAGCCACTTGTCACGGCCGGACTGGGCGTGATCGGCGTACTCGGCGTACTGACCGGCAGCGAACCCGATCCGGGCATGCTCGGCGCAATCGCCGATGTCGCGCGCTACTCTTCCGGGCAGGTCGAACTCGCCGAGCTCGACGCCTCGCGGGCCCGACTCGACCGCGCCGAAGTGCTGGCGTTGCGAGCGCAGATCAGCCCGCATTTCATCTACAACGCGCTCGGCACGATCGCGTCGTTCGTGCGCACCGACCCTGACCGTGCGCGGGAGCTGATCCTGGAGTTCGCGGACTTCACCCGTTACTCCTTCCGTGCCGCCGGTGAGTACACGACGCTGGCGGATGAATTGCGCAATATCGACCGTTACCTGACGCTGGAGCGCGCGCGGTTCGGTGACGCGCTGCAGGTGAAGCTGCAGGTGGCCCCGGAGGTGCTCAACGTCGTGTTGCCGTTCCTCGCGTTGCAGCCGCTGGTGGAGAACGCGGTGCGGCACGGCATTGCCGGAAAGCCGGGTGGTGGTTCGGTGAGCGTTGTCGCCTCGGATGAAGGCACCGACTGCCTGATCGCCGTCGAAGACGACGGCATCGGGATGGACCCCACCCTGTTGACCTCCGGCGCTCTCGATGCCGTGACCGGCCGCGCAAACGGCGGTGACCGCCCAAACGGCGGTGCCGAAGCAGCCCATGTCGGGCTCGCCAATGTCGACGACCGATTACGTGCCGCGTTCGGCAACGACTACGGCCTCGTCGTGGAAACCGCCCCCGGCGCTGGCACGAAGGTGATCATGCGCGTCCCGAAGTTCCGGCCCGGAATTCGCGCGTGACGACGCTCGGTTGCCTCTCTCTAGATGGGCCGAATCGGGCACGCCCGTGGCAATATTGACCCGCAGTGAGCCCTTCCACCGAAACCCCGCGCGGCACCCCGCTCACCGTCCTGGCCGTGGACGACGAGCGGCCAGCATTGGATGAACTCGCCTATCTGCTGGGGCGCAACGATCACATCGGGCACGTCCATACCGCACAGGATGCGACCACGGCGCTACGTCTGCTGCGTGCCCACACAATCGAGGCGGTCTTCCTCGACATCAACATGCCCGGGCTCGACGGTCTCGAACTTGCCGGGGTGCTCTCGGAGTTCGCGCAGCGGCCGGCGATCGTGTTCGTCACGGCGCACGACGATCGCGCCGTGGCCGCATTCGATCTCGGCGCGGTCGACTACCTACTGAAGCCCATTCGGGAGGAGCGGCTCGCCGAATCGGTCCGCCGAGTCGTCGAAGCGCGCGCGACCGTGCCGACCCCCGCGGCAGCGCAGTCCCCGGAACAGGACGAGGTGATTCCGGTCGACCTCGGCGGGGTGACCACGATGGTGGCGCGATCAAGCATCGGTTGGGTGGAGGCCGAGGGCGACTATGCCCGGCTGCACACCAGTGGGGGCGCCCATCTCGTTCGAATTCCGTTGTCCACCTTGGCCGAGCGCTGGAGCGATGCCGGTTTCCTGCGGGTGCACCGGTCCTATCTGGTAGCGATGGGTCTTGTCACCGGGATCCGTTCGGTCGGTTCGGGGGTGGCGGTATCGCTGCGCGCCAACGGCGAATCGCCCGCGGTCGAACTACCGGTCAGCCGGCGGCACACCCGTGACCTGAAGGACCGCCTGGTGCGTGCGCCGCGGCAGCGAGGCACTCCGTGACTACCCCGGGTGGCCGGCCGGCACGGCAGCGGGTGGTGTTGTCCGAGCGCCGAGGCGCGCGGATGGTCCGCACCCGGGTTGAGGTGCAGGAGCAGACCGCGGTGGGCGAGGCACTGATCCGGGGGCTCATGCGCGCGCAGCTGGGCCTCGCGATCCGGGTCATGGTGCTCACCGTTGTTGCGCTCGGCGCAATACCCCTCCTGTGCTTCGCTTTTCCCGCGATCGGTGAATTCTCCGTGTGGGGTGTGCGGCTGCCATGGCTGATCCTCGGTGCCCTCGTGTATCCCGCGTTGTTCCTGGTCGGCCGGGTGTACGTGCGTCACGCCGAGCGCAACGAGCAACAGTTCACCGATCTGCTCGACGACTGAGCGGAGAAGGGTCGTGACCACCGATTTCACCGCGATGACTGTCCTTGGCCTGTCGTTCGCGGCGCTCGCGACCGTGGCGATCGGGGTCTACGGGGTCCGCTTGGCCCGTACTACCTCGGACTTCCTGGTCGCCTCGCGTAGTGTCGGCCCACGCTGGAACGCCGCCGCTATTTCGGGTGAATACCTTTCCGCCGCATCATTTCTCGGAGTGGCGGGGCTTATCGCGAAGTACGGTGCCGACGCCCTGTGGTACCCGATCGGATTCACTGTCGGCTATCTCGGTCTGCTGCTTTTCGTCGCGGCGCCGCTGCGCCGGTCCGGGGCCTACACCGTGCCCGACTTCGCCGAGTTCAGGCTGGGCGCCCGCTGGCTGCGCACGCTCGCCATGATCGTGGTGGCAGTGATCTGCACGCTCTACCTGGTGCCGCAGTTCCAGGGCGCCGGCCTCACCCTGCAGACTCTGCTCGGTGTGCCCAGTTGGGTTGGCGCGGTGGTGGTGTGCGCGATCGTGGTGGCGAATGTCGCGGGTGGCGGCATGCGTTCGATCACCTTCGTGCAGGCCTTCCAGTACTGGCTCAAGCTGACCGCGGTCGCAATCCCTGCGCTCGTGCTGTGCGCGCATTTCGCCGGCTCGGGCGGCGCGCTGGGCAGCGAGGCGCCGCCGACCGTGGACCAACGCACGACGATCGACATCACCACCGATGTCGTGGTTCAGGTGCCGCTCGAGGAACGCGCCACCGTGACCGGAACGGTCGACGGCCGTGCGGTGGACGGTGCCGTGATCCTCTCCCCTGGCGAACACGAACTCGGCAGCGGGAGCGTGCTGGTTCTCGATGCGGGTGCTGCGGTGCCGATCGTGTCCGGGGCACCCGCGGATGGTCGCGAATGGTTGCAGCCCGGTGGTGGGTTCGGCGGCGATCATCCGCTGTACCAGGTGTATTCGCTGATCATCGCGACATTCCTTGGCACGATGGGACTGCCGCATGTCCTTGTCCGCTTCTACACCAACCCGGACGGCCGAGCCGCGCGCGCGACCTCGCTGGCGGTGATCGGACTGCTCGGCGTGTTCTACCTGTTCCCGACCCTGCTTGGCGTCTTCTCCCGGCTGTACGTGCCGGAGTTGCTGATCACCGGCACCTCGGACGCGGCGGTTTTGTTGGTGCCCGGCGCGGTGCTGAGTGGCTGGACCGGACAACTGATTGCCGCGCTCGTCGCCGCCGGGGCGATCGCTGCCTTCCTTTCGACCTCGTCCGGGCTGGTGGTGAGCATCGCGGGCGTGGTGTCCACCGACGTTCTTCGCGGGCGGGTGCGAGACTTCCGGCTCGCCGCGGTACTTGCCGGTGCGGTCCCGCTGGTGCTGTCGCTCGCGGCGGCGCAAGCCGACCTGTCCCGCACGGTCGGGCTTGTGTTTGCCGTCGCCGCCTCGACGTTGTGTCCGCTGCTGGTGCTCGGAATCTGGTGGCGCGGATTGACCGCGGTGGGCGCGGCGGCCGGACTGGTGGCGGGCGGTGTCAGTGCCACGGCGGCGGCCACGATCGCCGTCCTCGGCGGTCTCGACCACGGTGGAATTACCGGCTGGCCAGGCGCAATCCTCGGCTACCCGGCGGCGGTGACCGTCCCGCTCGCATTCGCGGTGATGATCGTGGTGAGTCACCTGACCCGTGCGCAGGTGCCGGGCGATATCGCGCGCATCCTTACCCGCCTGCATGCTCCGGAACGCACGGGTATGGGCATCGACCGGGTCGCCGATCTCGGCGACGTACCGCGACGCGAGCCCTGACCCGCCTACCGTTCGTCGCACGGAATCGACCGTTCGGCGCACAATGCTCCTCTTCGGCGCGTGACCCCGACCGCACCATTCTGTTGTGACCTGGGTCTCCCTATCGTTCGAGGCGACAAATCCTCTCCGTCGCCCTAGGAGCATTCATGCCCGGCACCGACATAGATACGGACGCGGGGCGCGAACACACGCCCGACGCCCAGGCCTTTCTCGACATGCAGGCAAGTCCGGAGTTCCAGGATCTGCGACACCGGCTGCGCCGCTTCATCTTTCCGATGACCGCGTTCTTCCTGATCTGGTACTTCGTTTACGTGTTGCTCGGGGCGTACGCACACGACTTCATGGCTACCAAGGTGGTCGGCAATATCAATCTCGGCCTGCTGCTCGGCCTGCTGCAGTTCGTCTCGACGTTCGTCATCACCGGCCTGTACGTGCGCTTCGCCAACCGTGAACTCGACCCGCGTGCGGCGGCGATTCGCGACGAGCTCGAGGGAGCCCAGCAGTGACCACCTCATACCTCGCTGCCGAAGTCGGCAGTCCGGCCGCCAACATCACGATCTTCGGCATCTTTGTCGCGGTGACGCTGGTCGTGGTGATCCGGGCGAGCCGCAACAACAAGACCGCGGCGGACTACTTCACCGGTGGTCGCGGCTTCTCCGGGCCGCAGAACGGCATCGCGATCGCTGGTGACTACCTGTCGGCCGCGAGCTTCCTCGGTATTGCCGGCGCGATCGCGGTCTACGGCTACGACGGGTTCCTGTACTCGATCGGCTTCCTGGTCGCGTGGCTCGTCGCGTTACTGCTGGTGGCCGAACTGCTGCGCAACACGGGCAAGTTCACCATGGCCGACGTACTGAGCTTCCGGTTGAAGCAACGCCCGGTACGCATGGCCGCCGCGATCTCGACGCTGACGGTTTCGCTGTTCTACCTGCTCGCCCAGATGGCCGGCGCCGGCGGACTCGTCGCGCTGCTCCTCGACATCGAAGGCCGCACGGGCCAGTCGATCGTGATCGCGATCGTCGGCGCGCTGATGATCCTCTACGTCCTCATCGGCGGCATGAAAGGCACCACCTGGGTGCAGATCATCAAGGCCGTGCTGCTCATCGCGGGCGCCGCGTTCATGACCGTGATGGTGCTGGCGAAGTTCGGCTTCAACCTCTCCGACATCCTCGGCTCGGCGCAGGAAGCGGTTTCCGGTTCGTCCAGCGAGGCCGTCGCCGGCCGCGACGTGCTTGCGCCGGGCGCTCAGTACGGCGGCAGCGCCACCTCGCAGATCAACTTCGTCTCGCTCGGTATC
Source organism: Aldersonia kunmingensis (assembly GCF_001646865.1). Taxonomy (GTDB): domain Bacteria; phylum Actinomycetota; class Actinomycetes; order Mycobacteriales; family Mycobacteriaceae; genus Aldersonia; species Aldersonia kunmingensis. The sequence goes on from NZ_LRRB01000297.1 coordinate 8,774, forward strand.
GCCCTGGTGCTCGGCACCGCCGGTCTGCCACATGTGCTGATGCGCTTCTACACGGTGCCTACCGCGAAGGAAGCCCGTCGCTCGGTGGTCTGGGCGATCGGCCTGATCGGCGCGTTCTACCTGTTCACCCTGGTGCTCGGCTATGGCGCCGCCGCGATCGTCGGCCCGGACAAGATCCTGGCCTCCGCCGGCGGACAGAACTCGGCGGCGCCGCTGCTCGCGTTCGAACTCGGCGGTGTCCTGCTGCTCGGCATCATCTCCGCGGTGGCGTTCGCGACGATCCTCGCCGTGGTCGCCGGCCTCACGATCACCGCTTCGGCGTCGTTCGCGCACGACATCTACGCCAGCGTGATCAAGCGCGGCAAGGCAGACGAGTTCGAGCAAGTGCGGGTCTCGCGGATCACCGCCGTGGTCATCGGTGTGCTCGCGATCGGGCTCGGCATCCTCGCGAACGGCCAGAACATCGCGTTCCTCGTCGCGCTGGCGTTCGCGGTGGCTGCGTCGGCGAACCTCCCGACGATCCTGTACTCGCTGTTCTGGAAGCGCTTCAACACCCAGGGCGCGCTGTGGAGCATGTACGGCGGCCTGATCAGCACCATCGTGTTGATCGTGTTCTCCCCCGCCGTCTCGGGAACGAAGACCTCGATGATCCCCGGTTCGGACTTCTCCTGGTTCCCGCTGTCCAACCCGGGCATCGTGTCGATCCCACTGGCGTTCGCGCTGGGCATCCTCGGCACGCTGCTGTCGAAGGATCGTGGAAACGACGCCAAGAACGCCGAAATGGAGGTGCGTTCACTCACGGGAGTCGGCGCCGAAAAGGCGGTGGTGCACTGACCGGGTAGTTCGAAAACTCTGCCCGATCGGGCAGTCGTCGTGCCGGTCGCCCGTGGATACGCTTCCGCGGAACCACGAAAGTGAGCGACCGGCACGCCTTGTTTCCGCCACAGGCCAGTCCCGCCGGACCCAGAAGGAAGATTCATGACCGTGACGAATACGACTGATACGAAAAAGGATTCCGGGGTCTACCCGCCGAGCCCACAGTTCGCGGCCACGGCGAACACGGACGCCGCCATCTACGAGAAGGCGTGGTCGGACCGACTGGCATTCTGGGCCGAGCAGGCCGACCGGCTGCAGTGGGACAAGCCGTACGGGCAGGTACTCGATTGGGATACTGAGGAATTCGTCGCCAACTGGTTCGTCGACGGCAAGTTGAACGTCGCGGTGAACTGCGTGGACCGCCATGTCGCCGCCGGCAACGGCGACCGCGTGGCCATCCATTGGGAGGGTGAGCCGGGCGATTCCCGCTCGATCACGTACGCGCAGTTGCTCGCCGACGTTTCCCGGGCTGCGAACTACTTCACCGAACTCGGCCTGAGCGCCGGTGACCGGGTGGCGATCTACATGCCGATGGTGCCCGAGGCGATCGTGACGATGCTGGCCTGCGCCCGGCTCGGACTGATGCACTCGGTCGTGTTCGCCGGCTTCTCCTCGGCGGCACTGCGTGCCCGTATCGACGATGCGTCGGCCAAGCTCGTCGTCACCACGGACGGCCAGTACCGGCGCGGCCAGGCGGCGCCGCTCAAGGGCGCGGTCGACGAGGCCCTCGGGGGCGAGACGCCGAACGAAACCGTCGACCACGTGCTGGTCGTGCGGCGCTGTGGCATCGACGTGGACTGGACCGACGGGCGCGACCTGTGGTGGGACGAGACAGTTGTGGCGGCGTCACCGGAACACGCTCCCGCGGCCTTCGATTCCGAGCAGCCACTGTTCGTGCTGTACACGTCGGGCACGACCGGTAAGCCGAAGGGCATCGTGCACACCAGCGGTGGCTACCTCACCCAAACCGCGTACACACACCACTACGTCTTCGACCACAAGCCGGGCAAGGACGTGTACTGGTGCACCGCCGATATCGGCTGGGTGACCGGACACTCCTACATCGTCTACGGCCCGCTGGCCAACGGCGCAACGCAGGTCGTCTACGAGGGAACACCGAACTCGCCGAACGAGCACCGGCACTTCGAAATCATCGAAAAGTACGGCGTCAGCATCTACTACACCGCTCCCACGCTGGTCCGGACGTTCATGAAGTGGGGCCGTGCGATCCCCGACGCTCACGACCTGTCGTCGATCCGGCTGCTCGGCAGTGTCGGCGAACCGATCAACCCGGAGGCGTGGCGCTGGTTCCGTGAGGTGCTCGGCCGCGGTGAGGTGCCGATTGTCGACACCTGGTGGCAGACCGAGACCGGCGCCATCATGATCGCGCCGCTACCGGGTGTGACCGCGGCCAAGCCGGGTGCCGCGATGACGCCGCTACCCGGTATCTCGGCGAACATCGTCGACGACGAGGCAAACCCGGTCCCCCGCGGTGGCGCGGAGGCCAGCGGATATCTCGTGCTCGACCAGCCCTGGCCGTCGATGCTGCGTGGGATTTGGGGTGATATGGAGCGCTACCGCGAAACCTACTGGTCGCGATATGCGGATCGAGGCTGGTACTTCGCCGGTGACGGCGCCCGCTACGACGCCGACGGCGATCTTTGGGTGCTGGGCCGAGTCGACGACGTCATGAACGTCTCCGGGCACCGCATCTCCACCGCCGAGGTCGAATCCGCGCTCGTCGGGCACACCGCGGTCGCGGAGGCCGCGGTCGTCGGTGCTGCGGACGAGACCACCGGGCAGGGCATCGTGGCGTTCGTCATCCTCAAGTCGGGCGCGAGCGGAGGCGACGACGTGGTTGCCGAACTCAAGGCCGAGGTGGCCCGGGAGATCTCGCCGATCGCCAAGCCGCGCGAGGTCAAGATCGTGCCCGAACTGCCAAAAACGCGGTCCGGCAAGATCATGCGGCGGCTGCTGCGCGATATCGCCGAGGGCCGCGAACTCGGCGACACGTCGACACTTGTCGACCCGAAGGTGTTCGACGCGATCAAGGGTTAACTGCCAATTCGCCCTGATTCGCTGATCTTGGACCCCGTCCGCAGATAGCATTTTGGCTGCTGAAGCGTTCACCTCGGAAGGAACGCACCATGACAGCAGTCAGCCCGGATCGAGACGAAACCGCACCCCTCGCGGAGGGCCCGCCGGCAGATGTCCTTGTCATTTTCGGCATCACCGGCAACCTCGCCAAGGTGATGACGTTCCTGTCGCTGTACCGGCTCGAACGCAACGGGCTGCTCGACTGCCCGATCCTCGGTGTCGCCGCCGAGGATTGGACGGTCGAGCAGTTGCGCAATCGAGCTCGCGAGTCGATCGAGACTGCGGGCGGCGAGCCGGTAGACGAGGACGTTTTCAATCGCCTCGCGTCCCGGTTCAGCTATATCGGCGGCGACTTCTCATCGGCCGACACGTTCTCGGCCGTCGGTAAGGCCATCGACGGCAAGCAGCAGCCCGTCTTCTACCTCGAGATTCCGCCGGGCCTGTTCGCCATGGTGATCAAGGGGCTCTCCGAAGCCGGATTGACCACAACGGCACGCCTCGTCGTGGAGAAGCCGTTCGGCCACGACCTCGAATCGGCCAAGGCACTTGCCGCCGATCTGCACAAGTACGTGAACGAATCGCAGCTGTACCGGATCGACCACTTCCTTGGGAAGAAGGGCTTTTCCGAGACGCTGTATCTGCGGTTCGCGAACGCGATCTTCGAACCGATCTGGAACCGGCAGTACGTATCGTCGGTGCAGATCACGATGGCCGAGCAATTCGATGTCGCCGATCGCGGGCGGTTTTACGAACCTGTCGGTGCACTGCGGGATGTGGTGGTCAACCACATGATGCAGCTCGTGGCCGCTGCCGCCATGGAGGCACCATCCGCGCCGTCGGCGGCGGCATTGAAGGACGCGATGGTGAACGTCTACCGCGCGATGCCGCCTGCCGACCCCGCCAACTACGTGCGCGGGCAGTACGAGGGCTACCGCGACGTCGACGGGGTGGCGCCGGACTCGAACACCGAGACATTCGTGGCGCTGCGCCTCGAAGTGGACAACTGGCGCTGGTCCGGCGTGCCGTTCTACCTGCGCACCGGCAAATGCCTACCGGAACGGCAGACCGAATTGCGACTGGTGTTCCGGCAACCGCCGCGGGTGTGGATCTTCGACGAACACCGGCCCGAACCGGCGCAGCTCATCATCCGCCTCGACCCGCACACCGGGATCCGGATCCTCGCCGAGGCGCAGCGCGGAGACAGCCGGCAACCCGAGCCGATCACGATGGACATGCAGTTCAAGGACGAGGGCGGCGAGGGACCAACCCCGTACGAGGTGCTGCTGCACGCCGCGATGGTCGGCGACAGTGGCCGCTTCACCAGGCAGGACAGCGTCGAGGAATGCTGGCGGGTGATGCAGCCACTGCTCGATGCGCCGCCACCGGTGCAGCCGTACAAACAGGGCACCTGGGGACCGGCGAGTAGCAACGACCTGATGACCGACCCGATTCATTGGCACGAGCCTTGGTTGCCGTCGTGACCGAACTGGGGAATGCCGACGATGCCGAATTGCCGAATGTCGGTGCAAGCGGGCCACTTTCGCCGTTCCCGCCGATAGCCGACTACGCCTTCCTCTCCAATTGCCACACCGGCGCGCTGCTCGCGCCGGACGGCTCGATCGACTGGCTGTGTGTGCCGCGTTTCGACTCGCCCAGTGTGTTCGGTGCGCTGCTCGACCGGGAAGCGGGGACGTTCCGGCTTGCCCCGTTCGGCAGCAATGTTCCGGCCGAACGACATTACGAACCCGGCACCAACACGATGCTCACGATTTGGAGCACCCCCACCGGCTGGGCGACGGTTCGCACGGCGCTGACCATGGGACCCACCGCGTGCGAGGACACGGTCACCCCGCACACCCGCCCACCCGCGGACGAGGACGCCGACCACATTCTCGTGCAGACGGTCACCTGCTTCGAGGGGTCGATCGACATCCAACTCTTGTGCGAACCGGTCTTCGACTATGGACGTACCCAGGCCGAATGGACACTGTGCGATGACGCTCGGCATTGCGCCGATGCGACCGGTGGCGGTCTGACCCTGCGCGTGCGCACCGATCTGGCGCTGGGTATCGAGGGGGGCCGGGTCCGCGGCAGGCACACCCTCGAGGAGGGCGAGTCGATCTTTTGCGCACTGTCCTGGGCGGCAGAGCTGGCCGCGCCGGTCAACTTCGCGGACGCCAACGAACTCCTCGACGCGACAAGCCGATATTGGCGAAGGTGGCTGAGCCGCTCCCGCATTCCCGATCACCGATGGCGCTCGATGCTCCAGCGCTCGGCACTCACGGTGAAAGGTTTGACCTACCTCCCCACCGGCGCCACGGTCGCAGCGCTGACCACTTCGCTGCCGGAAACGCCAGGCGGAGAACGAAACTGGGACTATCGCTACGCCTGGATGCGCGACTCCACCTTCACCATGCAGGCGCTGCACTTCCTCAGCCTCGACTGGGAAGCCTACGAATTCATGCAGTTCATCGCCGATCTCGAACCGAATAGCGATGGCGGACTGCAGATCATGTACGGCATCGACGGCACACGTGACCTCACGGAGTCCACTCTCGACCACCTGTCCGGGTACGGCGGTGCCCGCCCGGTGCGGATCGGGAACGGCGCCTACGACCAGCACCAGAACGACGTCTTCGGTGCCGTGCTCGATTCGATCCTGCTGCACTCGGTGCGCAGCAAGCGGTTGCCGCGCCGGCTGTGGCCCGTCGTGCAGGCGCAGGCCGAATGCGCGACCGCCGTGTGGCAGAAACCAGACCAGGGCATCTGGGAGGCGCGTGGCGAGCCACGCCATTACGTCTCCTCGAAGCTGATGTGCTGGGTGGCGATGGACCGGGCCGGCAAGATCGCCGAGATCCGCGGGGACAACGAGCGCGCGGAGGCATGGCAGGCGACCGCCGAGGAAATCAAGGCCGACATCCTCGAACACGGTGTGCGCGACGGCATTCTGCGTCAGCACTACGAGACCGACGCCCTCGATGCCTCGGTGCTGCTTGCCGCAGTATTCGGGTTCCTTCCCGGTAACGACAAGCGGTTGCGCAACACCGTCAAGGCGATCGACAGCGATTTGTCGGAACACGGGTTCGTGCTGCGCTACAAGACCGACGAGACCGACGACGGACTCTCCGGCAAGGAGGGCACGTTCCTCATCTGCTCGTTCTGGATGGTGTCGGCGTGGGCCATCATCGGCGAGATGGGCATTGCCCGGGACATGCTCGAGCGACTGCTCAAGGTCGCCTCACCGCTCGGGCTGTACGCCGAGGAGTACGACGCCACGTCGGGCCTGCATCTGGGCAATTTCCCGCAGGCGTTCTCCCATCTCGCGCTGATCGAGGCGGCGGGCCGGATCATCTTCGCCGAGTTCATCGCGGAGTTCTCGTGACTCCGCACGGCGAGGCGCCGTGAGTTCGACCGAGTTGATGCTGGCGCTACCCACGGTGGACCCGGTGCCATGGGCGCGCTCTCAGATGGCGTTCACGCTCGCCTGCCACATCATCCTGGTTCCTCTTGGCGTCTCGTGGGCGTTTATGACCTTGATCGCGAATTATCGCGGAATTCGGCGCGGCGACGCCGATGCGCTGCGGCTGGCGCAACGCTGGTCGACCTACATGGCGGTGACCTTCGCGGTCGGCGCGGTCACCGGAACGGTGCTGAGCTTCGAATTCGGTTTGCTATGGCCGAGATTCATGGGCCAGTGGGGCGACGCGTTCGGTATCCCGTTCGCGTTCGAGGGGCTGTTCTTTTTCACCGAGGCAGTGTTCGTCTCCATCTACATCTTCGGCTGGAAGCGGCTGAAGCCGTGGACACATTTCGCCACCGGCATCCCGATCGTGATCGCGGGAATCTTCGGCAGCGCCTCGGTGATCGCGGCGAACGCGTGGATGAACGCGCCGTCCGGGTTCACCCTCGATTCGAACGGCGAGATCGTCGAGGTCGATCCGCTCGGCGTGATCTTCAACGACTCGATGCCACTGCAGGCCACCCACATGATCATCGCCGCCTATGTGGTGGGTGGGTTCCTTGTCGCGTCGGTTTACGCGGTCGGCATGCTGCGTGGCCGCCGGGATCGGCTGCACCGCCTCGGATTCCTCATCCCGTTCACAGTGGCCTGCGTCGCGATCGTGCCGCAGATGGTGGTCGGTGACTCGCTCGCGCGGTGGGTGTACGAGAACCAGCCCGCGAAATTCGCGGCGCTCGAAATGGTTCCGAGCACCAGCAGTGACGTGCCGGAGACGCTGCTGGGTCATTTGAACGACGACCTCACGATCAGCGGCGGCTTGCCCATACCTGGGCTCGCATCGTGGCTGTCCGATCCGAGCACCGGCACGGCCACCGTGGTGCAGGGCTTGGAGAGTTTCCCCGAGAACGCGAGACCTACTGTCTCCCAGGTAAATGTGGTGCATCTCGCCTGGGACGCAATGGTCGGCATCGGCAGCCTGCTCTTCGCGATCGCACTCTGGTTCGGTATCTACTGGGTGTTCCGCCGAGACATACCGCGCACCAAGTGGTTTCTTCGGATCGCGGCCTGTTGCGGTGTGCTCGCGGTGATCTGCATGGAGGCCGGCTGGGTCGTCACCGAGGTCGGCCGGCAACCGTGGATCGTCTACAACTACATGAAGGTCGAGGACGCGGCGACGGGCAACACAGGTGTGTGGCTCACCTTCATCGCGGTGGCGGTGTTGTACATCGCGCTCGCGGTCACAACCGTGCTCGTGCTGCGAATGTTGAGCCGCCGATTCCGCGCATCCGAGGAAGCCTCGTCGGTGCTCGCCTCGACTCCATACGGTCCGCGCACCGATACGGCAGGCGAAGTCGACGAAACGCCCGACCTGAGCACGGATGTGCGACAGCCATGAGTTCCGTTATCGCCGCCGTTCTGTTCGCGAGTGTCCTCGCGTACGGCCTGTTCGGTGGCGCCGACTTCGGAGCCGGGTTCTGGGATCTCATTGCCGGCGGCGCCCGGACGGGCGAGCATCCACGGGCGGTCATCGATCGCGCGATCGGACCGGTCTGGGAAGCCAATCACGTGTGGCTGATCTTCTGCTTCGTTCTGCTGTGGACTGCGTTCCCCGAGGTGTATGCATCGATCACGCTGACGCTGTTCGTGCCACTCACGCTAGCGGCGCTGGGAATCGTGTTGCGCGGGTCGGGCTTCGCATTCCGCAAGGTGATGCTGCGAACCCGAGACCGGCGACGCTTCGGCGCCGCGTTCGCGGTGTCCTCTGTCCTGGTGCCGTACTTCTTCGGCACCGTGGCGGGAGCGGTCGCGACGGGCCGCGTGCCTCCCGGCGGTGAGGCCGGAGACCCGGTGCACAGCTGGATCAACCCGACATCCACCCTCGGCGGTGTCCTCGCCGTGGTGGTCGCGGCCTACCTGGCATCGGTATATCTCGGCGCCGACGCGGACCGGCTCGGCGATGCCGAGATGACCGCCTACTTCCGGCTGCGCGCGATGATCGCGGCCATCGTCGTCGGAGTGGTTGTGGCCGTGGGCATTGCGGTGCTGCACGCGGATGCGCCCTACCTATTCGACGGTCTCACCTCGCGCGCACTCCCGGTGGTGATCGTGTCGGCGGTCCTCGGCGGCGTCTCGTTGCTGCTCGTCGTTCGCCGCCGATACCGTTGGGCGCGATGGTCCGCCGCCGGTGCGGTCGCGACAGTCGTCCTCGCATGGGGTGTGGCGCAATCGCCGTATCTGCTGCCCGAAACCGTCAAGGTCGCCGACGCGGCAGCACCGGACGGAACCCTCACCGCGCTGCTGGTGGCCGCGATCGCGGTCGTCGTGCTGGTCTTGCCGTTCCTCGGCCTGCTCTATGTTCTCGACCAGCGCGATCTGCTGCCCGAGGAGAGCGTGCAGGCACGGTCCGCCGCACCGGACCCGGGCGCGAAATAGCGCAGCGCGGACGATTTCGACGGGATCCACAGCCCCGCCGCACACTTCCTGTTGTCCCGCACAGCGTTCCGCATGCCGAAGGCGACGCGGACGCGCAGAAGGTGTGCGGCGGAACCTATCTCTCGCGCGCCGGAACTTCCTTGTGCCGCACCGGACGCGTCACCTGCTTCGCCACGCACGACGGAATTCCCGCAGTCGCGTTCGCCGCCTCGCGCTTGTAGGTACTCGGTGGCATCCCGACCAGCTCGGTGAACCGGGTGCTGAAGGTGCCCAGCGACGAACAACCCACCTCGAAGCAGACCTCGGTGACGCTGAGGTCACCGCGGCGCAACAACGCCATCGCCCGTTCGATCCGGCGTGTCATCAGGTACGAGTACGGCGACTCACCGTAGGCCCGGCGGAACTCGCGGCTGAGATGCCCGGCCGACATATGCACCCCTCGAGCGAGCGCCTCGACATCGAGCGGCTGCGTGTATTCGCGGTCGATGCGGTCGCGAACCCGGCGCAGCCGCCTGAGGTCCTCGCGCCTCTGCTGTGAGACGCTGTCGTCTGTTGTCGAGCGGGTGGACGGCACAACTGCATTTTCCCGGCTCGACACCCGAGTCGTCCACCCGCGCGTCCGGCGCGGCGTCGCCGAACCGGATGCGCGGGATCGAGAGCCGAGCCCGGCGGTCATGCCCCGACGTACTCCGCCAGATGCTCGCCGGTCAGCGTCTCGCGACCCGAGACCAGGTCGGCCGGAGTGCCCTCGAAGACGATCCGCCCACCGTCGTGACCGGCGCCGGGGCCGAGGTCGATGATCCAGTCGGCATGCGCCATCACGGCCTGGTGATGTTCGATGACGATCACGGACTTGCCGGAATCGACGAGCCGGTCCAGCAGGCCGAGCAGGTTCTCCACGTCCGCGAGGTGCAGACCGGTGGTCGGCTCGTCGAGGATGTAGGTGTCGCCCTTTTCGCCCATGTGGGTGGCCAGCTTGAGGCGCTGTCGTTCGCCGCCGGACAGCGTGGTGAGCGGCTGGCCGATCTTGATGTAGCCGAGGCCGACGTCGGCAAGCCTGGCCAGGATCTTGTGCGCCGCCGGGAGCTTGGCGTCTCCCCCGCCGAAGAACTTCTCGGCTTCGGCAACCGACATGCCCAGTACCTCGCTGATGTCCTTGCCGCCGAACTTGTAATCCAGCACCTCGGCCATGAAGCGCTTGCCCTCGCACACCTCGCACGGAGTGGAGACACCGGCCATCATCGCCAGATCGGAGTAGATCACCCCGGCGCCGTTGCAATTGGGGCATGCCCCATCGGAGTTCGCGCTGAACAACGCCGGCTTCACGCCGTTCTCCTTCGCGAAGGCCTTGCGAATCGGCTCGAGCAAACCCGTGTAGGTCGCCGGGTTGGAGCGCCGCGAGCCCTTGATCGCGGCCTGGTCAATGGTGACCACGCCATCGCGATTGGCGACCGAACCGTTGATCAGCGAGCTCTTGCCCGAGCCGGCGACGCCGGTCACGACCACGAGGACGCCGAGCGGGATGTCGACACTCACCTTCTGCAGGTTGTGCGTGGAAGCGCCGCGAATCTTCAACGCGCCGTTCGCTTCTCGCACGTCGTCCTTCAGCTTGGCCCGGTCGTCCAAATGCTTGCCGGTGAGAGTCGTGCTGGACCGCAGCTCGTCGACGGTGCCTTCGAAGACCACCTGGCCGCCATCGCTGCCCGCGCCCGGGCCGAGGTCGACGACGTGATCGGCGATGGCGATCGCCTCGGGTTTGTGCTCGACCACGAGCACGGTGTTGCCCTTGTCGCGAAGCTGCAGCAAAAGGTCGTTCATGCGAGCGATGTCGTGCGGGTGCAGACCGATCGTCGGCTCGTCGAACACATAGGTGACATCCGTCAGAGAAGAGCCGAGGTGCCGGATCAGCTTGGTGCGCTGCGCCTCACCACCCGATAGCGTGCCCGCCGGCCGATCGAGGGACAGGTAGCCGAGCCCGATCTCCACGAACGAGTCGAGGTTGCCCCGCAGCGCTTCGAGCAGCGGCGCCACCGACGGCTCATCGAGCCCGCGCACCCATTCGGCCAGATCACTGATCTGCATGGAACACGCGTCCGCGATGCTGATCCCGTTGATCTTCGACGAACGCGCGAGCTTGGTGAGACGGGATCCCCCGCACTCCGGGCACGTCTGGAAGGTGATCGCCCGGTCCACGAACGCCCTGATGTGCGGCTGCATCGCGTCGCGGTCCTTGGACAGCATCGACTTCTGGATCTTGGGGACCAGGCCCTCGTAGGTGACGTTGATGCCCTCGACCTTGATCCGGATCGGCTCCTTGTAGAGCAGATCGTTGAGCTGCTTCTTCGTGAACTTCGAGATCGGCTTGTCCGCATCGAAGAAGCCGCAGCCACGGAAGATCCGGCCGTACCAGCCCTCCATGGTGTAGCCGGGAATGGTGAGCGCGCCCTCGTTGAGCGACTTCGAATCGTCGTACAGCGCCGTGAGATCGAAGTCGGAGACATCGCCACGTCCCTCGCAGCGCAGGCACATCCCGCCGGTGATGCTGAAGCTGCGCCGCTCCTTGACCTCACGCCCACCCTTTTCCAGGGTGACCGCGCCCGCGCCGCTGAGCGACGCGACATTGAATGAGAACGCTTGCGGCGAACCGACATACGGCTTGCCGAGCCGGCTGAACAGAATCCGCAGCATCGCATTGGCATCGGTGGCCGTGCCGACGGTGGAGCGGACGTTGGCGCCCATGCGCTCCTGGTCAACGATGATCGCCGTCGTCAGTCCCTCGAGCACGTCCACATCCGGGCGCGCGAGCGTGGGCATGAAGCCCTGCACGAACGCGCTGTAGGTCTCATTGATCATCCGCTGCGACTCGGCGGCGATCGTGCTGAACACGAGCGAGCTCTTGCCCGAGCCGGAGACGCCGGTGAAGACCGTCAGCCGTCGCTTCGGGATCTCGATGTCGATGTTCTTGAGGTTGTTCTCGCGCGCACCGTGCACGCGAATCATTTCGTGACTGTCGGCTGGGTGCGGCTCGGAGGACTTCTTCTTCGTGGCCGTACTCATCGTGTCTCCGTTCATCGGGTGGGGGCCGCATTCGGCGCCCCGATCGGCTCGGCTCGTCTCGATTCAAACAGCGTAGAGGCGCCCGCACGCCGGGTTTGCCCGGTCGGCCCGGGGCCGACCACTCGCGCACGCCTGGTGCTCGCCTTCATGCACGCGAGTTCTGTTGCAGATCAGTGCAATTGACCCGCTTCGCGCCTCGGTGTCGCATGAATCGCGATCTCCATGCACTCGACGTTAGAACCCACGCCCCCGGCCGCACTTCTCGATTCCTGATCAACTCTGTCCAGGTGCCGCGACGATGCGCGAGTACGCGGCGAGGGCCACGGGCCAGAAGCCATCGAGATAATCCCGCGCGGCGGCGATGCCGTGCGGATCGAGGCAGTACACGCGACGTCGCCCCTCGGCTCGTCCGATGACGAGCTGGGCGCGCTGCAGCACCCGCAGGTGTTGTGACACCGCCGAGCGTGTGACCGGGACCATGTCGGCGAGTTCGGTAACCGAGCGCGGACTGGTCGCCAGCGCCTCGAATATGGCCCGCCGAGTCTCGTCCGCGAGGGCTTCGATCGCCATTTTTGCGTAAGCCTCCACTTACGCGATTATCACCCTGAGCGATCGAAATTTCAGAAATTCGCGTTTGTTATAACCGCAGGTCAGATTGCCTGCTACGGCGCTATCTCAGCTACCCCTATTTGCGCAGCGCTAATCGTGACGGTCCCGACATAATTTCGAAAAGGCGCATTCCATCCGTACGTTGAAATGCGTGTTCGTAATCCGTTCGTTATTTGATCGAGGCCTTGCCGATATTGCATCGCGCCGCGTCCCAGGGGGCACGGCACGCATTGTCGGGGCGGCCCTCCTGACCGCTGTCGCCGTCCCCGGTGTCGCAGTGGCGGCCAGCCCGCCCAGCACCGAGCTCCCGGGTCGCACCGAGGCACACGCCGTGGTGACGCCCGCTGTCGCCCAGCACGAGCAGCCGGTCAATGCCCAGCTGATCGCTACCCAGCGCGCCGAGTTCGACGCGGCAGTCGCCGCGCACCTCGAAGCAATGCGGCCGAAGTCCTTCGTGCCCGTCCACGGGCTGCTGAGCTCGACGTTCGGCCAGCGCTGGGGTGCGATGCACGCCGGCATCGACTTCGCCGACCCCCTCGGCGCTCCGATCGCGTCCGTCACCGACGGCGTGGTCGTCGAGGCCGGCCCGGCCTCCGGGTTCGGGCTCTGGGTCCGCGTGCTGCAGGACGACGGCACCATCGGCGTCTACGGGCACGTCAACGACATCTTCGTGGGCGTGGGCCAGCCGGTCCGCGCCGGCGACATCATCGCGACGGTCGGCAACCGCGGCCAGTCCACCGGCCCCCACCTGCACTACGAGGTGTGGCTGCCGGGTGACGTCAAGATCGATCCGCTCCCCTGGCTCGCCGCCCGCGGGTTGCAGATCCCCGGACTCGACGTGGCCGCCTGAGCGACCTCGACGACCCAAAAAAGTGGGCCGGGCACGGATTACTCCGCGCCCGGCCCACTTTTGCGTCTGGCGGTACCGCCTCAGACCAGCTGGTGACCCTTGCGCAGCCGACGCTGCAGGTCCCACAGGAAGAAGTTCATCGGGAACTGGCGCAGCTTGGGCGGCATGCGCCGGACCACCGCGCCGGTCGCCAGCAGCATCATCGACAGCCTGCGGTCGTCCGACGCAGACCATTCCAGGCCCATCTGCTCACGCAGCTGCTGCGGCAGCAGCCCGGTCGCGACCCACTGGTGGATGTCGGCGAAGACGAACTGCAGCGGCGTAGCGATGTTGCGCAGCCGGAGCAGATCGGCGAGGTACGCGCGGATTGTCGGATCGATCTCGGCCTTCGCGAGGCCGTCCTGCCAGTACTGCGCGAATGCCGCACGGTCGGCCGGCCACATCTCCCGGCGCATTTGCAGGGTGGTGCCGAGATGCGCCGAATGCTGGTACATCGCCTCCGCAACCTCGGCGTCGAGCGGGCCGTGCATGCGCTCGATGAGGTCCACTGTGCCGAAGTAGAGGCACGCCGCGACCCAGCGCTGCAGTTCGGGATCGAACGCGTTGTACCGGACCGGGCTGTCGGCGTCGGAGCGCACGTGGCGATGGACCGAGTTCACCGCGGCCCGGTAGGCGGCCTTCTCGGCCGGTGAACCGAGGTGCGCCACCGAGAGGTAGGTGACCGTCGTGCGCAGCCGCTTGAGCGGGTGCAGCGTGGCCTTGCCGCTGTCCACCTTGGACTCGACGACGCCATAGCCGATCGGCGCATGGCTCAGCTGCATGATGACGTTGGCGACGCCGCCGAGCAGCACGGCCGCTCCGTCGACGTAGGGCGCCATGTCGAACGACTCGCTGTCGTCGAGGTAATCGACGGCCGCTTCCGCGGTGACTGCCATGAACGGTCCCTCCTGAAAGAATGACGCGCAAATACTCTCACCGTCTTGGACGATTGTCCACTAGCGGCACCGACTCGCTGCCGTGATGGCACTGGCATGCGCAGGATCAGCGCAGGCGCTCGGCCTCTTTCATCAGCTCGACGAGCGTGTCGGCCAGCCCGATGAGATCGTCCCGGGAGGCTCCCTCCCGGATCGCGGTCGCCACGTCCTCGGCCGCGCACCGGGCCGCGAAGACCCGATCGGACCAATCAGACATCTCGCGCGTGGTGAGAACCGTTACGTCCGACGGCAGGCCCGCCGCCTTGTGGGCGTTGCGGTTCTCGTAGGCCCGCTGCCTGCAGGATTGCCGGCAATACTGCTTGCGCCGCCCCATCTCGGTGTCGGCCACGTTGCGGCCACACCACAGACAGGAGCGATGAGGAGCGGGCATGTCGGCAGAGGTTAGTACGGCCGCGTTTGGGCCGATCAAGGGACACGCCGCTAGACTCTTCGCGATCCGGTCCGCGCCGGGAACGAAACTATCCCTCGGCGCGTTGTACGTGCTGATCGAGTGATTCTGCGATACCGCGGGTCCGCACGGTCGAGCGCACGTAACGCAGCTGAGAAGGAGATGACCGCACATGGCAGATCGCGTACTCCGAGGCAGTCGGCTCGGGGCGGTGAGCTACGAGACTGATCGCGACCACGACCTGGCGCCTCGGCGAGTAGCGCGCTACCGCACCGACAACGGCGAAGAGTTCGACGTGCCGTTTGCCGATGAGGCCGAGATCCCCGGCACCTGGCTGTGCCGCAACGGCATGGAAGGCACCCTGATCGAGGGCGCCGCACCGGAGACCAAGAAGGTCAAGCCGCCCCGTACGCATTGGGACATGCTGCTCGAGCGCCGTTCGATCGAAGAGCTCGAAGAGTTGCTCCAGGAGCGCCTCGAGCTGGTGAAGGCCCGCAAGCGCGGCGTCTGACCCACACAGACCAAACGGGGCCGATTGCGAAAGCAATCGGCCCCGTTTCGTGTGTCTAGCGGCTGACGACGCCGCGGACCTTCGCGATGCGGTGGCTCATTCCCCACACCGTCACCTTGAGCAGCGCTTCCTTGACGATATTGCCGCTCATCTTGGATTCGCCGATCTCGCGTTCGGTGAACGTGATCGGGACCTCGGCGAGCTTGGCACCCTGGTTGATCAGGCGCCAGGCGAGGTCTACCTGGAAGCAGTAGCCATGCGACTCGACCGAGTCCAGGTCCAGGGCTTCCAGGGTCTCGCGCCGATAGGCGCGGTAGCCGCCGGTGATGTCCTTGACCTTGACGCCCAGCGCGAGGCGGCAGTAGATATTGCCGCCCTTGGACAGGAACTCGCGTCGCTTCGGCCAGTTCACGACGGTGCCGCCGGGGACGTAGCGCGAGCCGATCGCCAGGTCTGCGCCGTTCTCGACCTGCTCGAGCAGGCGCTCGAGCTGCTCGGGGGCATGGCTGCCATCGGCGTCCATCTCGACGAGCACCTTGTAGCCGCGTTCAAGGCCCCAGCGGAAGCCCGCGATGTAGGCCGCGCCGAGACCGTTCTTCTCGGTGCGGTGCATGACATGGATGCGCTTGTCGAGATCGGCGGACGCCAGCTCGTCGGCGACCTCGCCCGTCCCGTCCGGGCTGCCGTCGTCGACGACCAGCACATGGGTGGCCGGCAGTGCCGCATGCAGGCGACCGACGATCTTGGGGAGGTTTTCGCGTTCGTTGTACGTCGGGATGATCACCAACGTCGAAGCGCTAATGCCGCTGCTCTTCCCCGATGCCATCGAGATCCTCTCTGTGTGCGTCGCCCGGTTGTTCTGCGCTTCCGCTGCGAGCCGGTGTTCCTGGGCTGTCGGCCCGCCTCGCTTCGCGCGATTCGGAGTCTTTCACCGCGCGCCCCGATCGGCGACGGAAAGCGCCAACGGCCAGCGCCACAGCAGCGGCCGAGCAAATCAGCGCCTCGGGAAGCGAACCGAGCCGAGTTGCCAGAGTAGTACTCGTCCTGAGTGGAACTTGTGTCACCAAGGTTTCCGGGACGAACAGCGCCGATTTCTGCTGGGTATCGCCGTCCGGCGCAATGATCGCGCTGACTCCGCTCGTCGCGGCGACGACGACTGCGCGGCCATGCTCGACCGCACGCACCCGCGACATCGCGAGCTGCTGGTAGGTCATCTCGCTGTCGCCGAAGGTGGCGTTGTTCGTCGGTACCGCGAGTAGCTCCGCGCCGGCCCGCACGGAGCTGCGGAACGCACGATCGAAGGCCACCTCGTAGCAGGTCGCCACGCCGACCGGAACGTCGTTGATCGTGACGAGCCCATTGCCGTGGCCGGGCACGAAGTAGCCGGCCCGGTCCGCGTAGGACGAGAAGTGCCGGAAGAAGTCACGCAACGGCAGGTATTCACCGAACGGCTGGATGATCCGCTTGTCGTGCCGCTCCCCCGGACCGTCGGCGCCATTCCAGACGATCATCGAGTTGGTCGTGGTCCGGCCGGGGTTCGCGAGCACCGCCCCGACCAGGATTGGTGCGCCGACCGCCTCCGAGGCAGCAGTGATCTCCTTGTAGGCGTCCCGGTTGCGCAGCGGATCGATGTCCGAGGAGTTTTCCGGCCAGACCACGAAGTCCGGTTGCGGAACGCGGCCGGCCTGAATATCGGCGGCGAGCCGTTCGGTCTCGCGCACGTGGTTGTCGAGCACCGCTCGGCGCTGTGCATTGAAGTCGAGGCCGAGCCGGGGCACGCTGCCCTGAATCGCGGCGACCGTGACGAAACGGTCGCCGTCGCTCATCTCGGGCAGGGTCGGCAGGACGGCTAGCCCGAGCAGCGGAAACAGCAAGGTCGCGACAAGGGCACCGGCAATCGCGCCTGGCCGTCGGCGCATGGCCGCGGTGATCAGTGCGGCGAGGCCGGTCCCGGTAAGCGCGACGGCAAAGCTGAGCAGCGGCGCGCCGCCGAGCGAGGAAATCGACAGGAACACACCGTCGGCCTGCCCGAATGCCAACCGGCCCCACGGGAATCCGCCGAACGGGAAGCTGGACCGTCCCCACTCGGCCAACGACCAGAGTGCGGCGATCCATACGGGCGCGCCCGGCAGCCCTGCCACGACCCGCGCCCCGAGTCCGAACAGACCGACGTAGACCGCGCAGGCCGTCGCGAGTGCGAGCCACGGCACCGGCCCGACGTACTCGCCGACCCACGGCAGCAGCGGGACGAAGAAGGCGAGACCAGCAACGAGCCCGTACCCGAACCCGCCGCGTAAGGAGCCGCCAGAGCGCAGCGCGAGCGTGAGGGCCGCGATTCCGACCGGCGCCAGGAACCACAGCGGCCGCGGCGGGAACCCGGCGAACAGGAGCAGCCCACCGGCCAGCGACAGGGCGAGGTTGAGGACTACCCGGCTGTTCTGTAGCGCCGCCACGAGACGCGTCACGATCGCCGCCACGGGTGTGCGTCAGGCCTCATGGATTGTTTCTCCGCGGTGCACTGTGCGCAGGCACGTCGGGTCGGCGGCGCCGGGCTCGAGGCTCGGCAACGCGGGGACCCGGGAACGCGGGTCGGTCGACCACCGCTGCACCCGATCGGCGGGGGCAGCGACGACAAGTTCGTCGACGTCCCAAATCGCATACGACGCCGGGGCTCCCGGGACCAGCGTGCCGGCCACGCCGTCGCGCACGCCGCCTGCGCGCCACGCGCCGCGGGTCGCCGCGCCGAACGCCGCACGCGGCGAGATCCCGCTGCCCGGCGTCCGATGGTGTGCGGCCGCGGACACGGCCGCCCAGGGCCGCAGTTCCGTGACGGGCGCATCCGAGCCGAAGGCGAGCGAGACACCCGCGGACGCCATCGCGGCGAAGGGATTCAGTGTCGCGGCGCGATCGGCGCCGAGGCGCGTCGCATACATCCCATCTGTCCCGCCCCACAGCGCGTCGAACACCGGTTGCACGCTCGCGATCACACCCCAATTGCCGAGCTTCGCTGCCTGCTCGGCAGTCATCATCTCGGCATGCTCGAGCCGGTGTCCGCAGGCGGCCACCGCGGGACCGCCGAGTTCGGCCACCACTGCCTCGAACGCCTCGACCGCCGCCGACACCGCCGCGTCACCGATGACATGAAAACCGGCCTGCACCCGCGCCTCCGTGCACGCACGGATATGCGCGGCGATGGCGTCGGCATCGAGATAGCTATTGCCACAGCCTGATTCGTCGGCGTAGGGATGATGCAGCCACGCGGTGTGCGAGCCGAGCGAGCCGTCGACGAACAGGTCACCGGCAAGTGCGTGCGCGCCGGTATGCGCCAGCAACTCCCGTACCTGATCGGCGGATTCGGCCCGCTCTCCCCAGTTCGCGCGCACTTGCACGCCGTGCTCGAGCGCGAGCAGTTCACGCAGGTCGTCGGCGCCGCTGATCAACGGCCCCGCGCACTCGTGTACGGCGACGATGCCGCGGCGGGCCGCCTCGTCGAGCGCGGCGCGTCGCGCGCGGTCACGCTGGGCGGCATCCAGCCCTGCCAGCGCTGCCCGCCGTACCTCGTGGTGGGCGTCGGCACGCAACGGTTCCGAGCCGCCGACCGCGTTCAGTCCGGCGGCAGACCGCAGCGCGGACGAGCACACCGCCGAATGTGCGTCCACGCGAGCCAGATACACCAGTCGGCCGGGCGCGGCCGCGTCAATCTCGCTCACGGTTGGCGGGCTGTCGGGCCAGGTCGAGTCGTCCCAGCCGTCGCCCCAGATGACGCCGTCCGGGTGTGCGGCCACGTAGCGGCGCAGCAGGTCGAGGCAATCGGCACCGGATCGGGCGCCGGACAGATCGAGGCCGGTGAGCTTCAGGCCGAGCGCGGTGGTGTGCACATGCGCATCGACAAATGCGGGAGCGACGAACGCCCCGTCGAGTTGCACGATCTCGGCGTCGGGATGCAGCGCCCGCGCGGGCTCGTCGGCCCCGAGCCAGACGACCTGGCCATCGGTGATCGCCATCGCCGTCGCGTCCGGGGAGCTGGAACTGTAGATGCGACCGCCGAGCAGCAATTGGGTACCCACGGACGAACAGTGTGCCCGCTACGCGTGCCCGGTGCCCCATCCGGTGCCCGCGGGCGGCGGGTCGAGACGTCGCTGGTCCAGCGGATCGACAAGCCCACCGTCGATGACCTCGCCATCGATGACCTCGCCATCGATCACCTCGGAGCCATTGGTCGAGGAATAGCGAGCGGTGGCGACGGTCAGCGGCCCGAACCGCCGTGTCGCCGCCAGAACCACGAGCGGCCGCAGCAGCATCCGCGTCGGCGGCAGCAACAGCAGCAGGCCGAGGACCGAGGTGACCAGGCCGGGCACGAACATCAGTCCGGCGCCGAGCCCGACGAGCGCGCCGTTGGCGACTGCGCCGCCAGGGGATTCTTCACCCTGGGCCACCCGCTGGAAACCGGCACGGACCGACCGCCACTGCGACCGGACGAGCACCAACCCGACGAAAGTGCCCGCGAAGAGCAACACAATGGTCCACAGCGCGCCGATCGTGTTCACCGCCCAGACGAAGGCGGCGAGTTCGACCAGCACGTAGCAGACGAAGAGCAGGACGGGCATGGGAATCCTTTCGGCGGTCCTATCACTCCAACGACCGAGCAACGCGGTTTGCTCCCAGCTCGAAATCGGAACCGTAACGATCGATTCCTGCTGTTGTCCGGAAGTGCTTCCGGTGTGAAGGTAAAGGTGGCTCGGAGCACGAATCCCAACGCGGGCAATTCCCTGGTAGCACCGCGATGGCTGGCGATAGACCGACGGTGGTTGCGAGCTTGCGGGGCGGGTCCATGTGACCCGCCCCGTAGGTCTGTTCAAGGCCCGATTGCACCGAGTTCGAGTCCGTTTTGGACAGGTGTCCGGATAAGTGACCGGCTCGATGTTGCCGGTTCGCTCCACTGGGGTAAGAAAGAGGGATCAGCGCGAGTGTGCCCGCAGGCATGTCGCCCTGCGGCGATCACTGGAGGCGGCGATGAAGCGGAAGAGCGACGAGCGCGACTACGACGAGAGTGATCTCACGGTCGAACCGCCGAAGACGCACGCGGCGGGCATGACCGCCGTCGCCGTCTCGATGAAACGTTCGCTCGACCGGATGGGCCCGCGCCGAACCGCCAAGACGCTGCTCGCCCTCAACCAGGCCGAGGGCTTCGACTGCATGAGCTGCGCTTGGCCCGATCCGGACCATCGGCACACGGCAGAGTTCTGTGAGAACGGTGCGAAGGCGGTTGCCGAGGAGGCGACCCGTGATCGCGCGACCCCGGAGTTCTTCGCCCGGCACAGCATTGCCGAGCTCGACGCGCACAGTGAGCACTGGCTGGGCCAGCAGGGCCGCATCACGCACCCGATGATCAAGCGCCCCGCCGGGACGCACTACGAGCCGATCTCCTGGGATGACGCGTTCGACCTGATCGGCGCCGAATTGCGCGGCCTCGCCTCGCCGGACGAGGCGATCTTCTACACCTCCGGCCGCACGTCCAACGAGGCCGCGTTCACCTACCAGTTGTTCGTCCGCGCGTTCGGCACCAACAACCTGCCGGACTGCTCGAACATGTGCCACGAGTCGACCAGCATTGCCCTGCAGGAGTCGATCGGCATCGGCAAAGCAAGCGTCACCCTCGACGACCTCGACGCCGCCGACCTGATCGTGCTTGCCGGCCAGAACCCGGGCACCAACCATCCACGCATGCTGACCGCGCTCGAAAAGGCCAAGCGCAGCGGCGCGAAGATCCTGTCGATCAACCCGCTTCGCGAGGCCGGTCTGGTCAATTTCAAGAACCCGCAGAATGCGCGCGGGGTCGCCGGCCGCGGAACCGATCTGTCCGATCTGCACCTGCCGGTGAAAATCAACGGTGACCTCGCGTTGTTCCAGGCCTTCGGTGCGCTGCTGCTCGAATGGGACGCGCTCGATCCGGAATTCATCGAACAGCACTCGATCGGCTTCGAACTGTGGCGCGAACATATCGGCGCCCTCGATTGGGACGCCGTCGTCGAGACCACCGGACTCACCCGCCAACAGATCACCGCAGCGGCCGAGATGCTCCGCGACTCGAAGGGCACCGTCTACTGCTGGGCGATGGGGCTGACGCAGCATCACAACGCTGTGGCAACGATCAAGGAAGTCGCGAATCTCGCGTTCGCGCAGGGCAATATCGGAAAGCCGGGTGCAGGCCTGTTCCCGGTCCGCGGCCACTCGAACGTGCAGGGCGACCGCACCATGGGCATCTGGGAACGTCCCCCGGCGCACTTCCTCGACGCGCTCGGTACCGAGTTCGGCTTCGAACCGCCACGCGAACACGGTCACGACACAGTCGATTCGATCCGCGCCCTGCGTGATGGGAAGGCCCACTTCTTCATGGGCCTCGGCGGCAACTTCGTGCAGGCCGCGCCCGACACCGACATCACCTTCGCCGCGATGCGCAATTCCCGGATGACCGTGCAGGTTTCGACGAAAATAAACCGGTCGCACCTGGTGTGTGGCGAAACGGCACTGATCCTGCCCACGAAGGGCCGCACCGAGAAGGATGTCCAGGCCAGCGGCGAGCAGTACATCACCGTGGAGGACTCGACGTGCTCGGTGCACGCCTCCCGCGGCCCGCTCGAGCCGGCGAGTCCGCACCTGAAGTCGGAGGTCGACATCGTCACGCGGATCGCGGAGGCTGCGCTCGGCGACCGGCACGGCATCGGCTGGCGCGGTATGCGCGACGACTACCGCACGATCCGCGAACACATCTCGCGTGTCGTCGTGGGCTGCGACGGTTACGAGGTGAACGCGCGCCGGCCGGGCGGGTTCGTCATGCCGCACCCGCCGCGCGATTCGCGGACATTCCCCACCAAGTCCGGGCGCGCCGAGTTCGCCGTCTCTCCCATCGAGGTGCTGCAAGTTCCGCCGAAACACCTTGTGCTGCAAACCTTCCGCAGCCACGACCAGTTCAACACCACGATCTACGGGCTCAGTGACCGCTACCGCGGAATCGAGGGTGGCCGCCGGGTGGTGTTCGTACATCCCGACGACATCGCCGCCGCCGGGTTCCGGGATGGTGACCTGGTCGACCTGGTGACGCACTGGCCGGGTGATGATGTGGTCCGCCGCGCAGACCGGTTCCGGATCGTGTCCTACGACACCCCGCGCGGGTCGGCGGCGGCCTACTACCCGGAGACCAATCCCCTGGTGCCGCTGGATTCGACTGCCGAGAAGAGCAACTGCCCGACCTCGAAATCGGTCATAGTGCAGCTGATCCCGACTGGCAGCACCGATACTGTGCTCGCCGAGCCATCGGCAGCGGGCCTCGCCGAGACCGGTGCAGACTGGACGCACAAGGCCGAACCCGAACCGGAACAGCTGTCCTGAGCGAGGTGCGCGCGTGAAGCTCCCGGAGCTACCCCCTACGGCAAGCGTCGAGGCGACCGTCGATGCGACGCCCGAACAGGTGTGGGCGGTGATCTCCGACGTCACCCGCATCGGCGAGTGGAGTCACGAATGCCGGGAGGCCAAATGGGTCGGCGGCGCCACCCATGCGGTTCCGGGCGCCCGGTTCCGAGGCCGCAATCGCGTCGGCCTGGTGCGCTGGGGCCGGATCTGCACGATCACCGAGGTCGATCCCCCGCTGCGGTTTACCTACCACACGTTCGGCAAGCTCACCCGAGACTCGACCCAGTGGACGATTGAGCTCCAGCCGGAAGGCAGCGGCACGCGGATCGTGATGGGCTACGAGGCGTTGGCGATGCCCCGCGCATTCGAGCTGGTGATCCTCGCGACCATGAAGCCACATTGGGACCGCACCGCGGCGCTGCAGGGTGACCTGCAACGGCTCGGGCGCGTCGCGGCCGGTGCCGGACAGGAGACCGCCGGGCCTGCCTCGGGCTGACCGGGCAGGCACCCGCTGTGATTGTCTGAGGCCATGACGGCGGGCGACTGGGCGGTACTGCTGAGTGCCGCGCTCGCCGCGGGCTGGGTCGACGCCGTTGTGGGCGGCGGCGGATTGATCGTGTTGCCCGCGCTGCTGGTGACAATGCCGAACCTGGCCCCGCAGACCGCGCTCGGCACCAACAAGGCGACGGCCATCGCCGGCACCTCGGCCGCCGTGATCACCTTCTCCCGCCGAGTTCCGATGCGATGGAAGGTGCTCGCCCCCGCGGCGGCGCTCGCGGCCGTCACTGCCGCTGTCGGCGCCGCCACGGTCGCGCTGATCGACAAGTCGCTGTTCATCCCCATTGTCATGGTGGTTCTCGCCGGGGTGGCCGTCTTCGTGACCGTGCGGCCCACCGTCGGTCTGACCATGGCGAAACATCCGCCATCGCTGCGACGCTTCGCGCTCGTCGTCGGTCTCGCCGCCGGGCTGATCGGGTTCTACGACGGGTTGCTCGGACCCGGCACCGGCACCTTTCTCATCATTTCGTTCGCCACGCTGCTCGGCACCGACTTCGTTCGCAGCGCGGCGATGGCGAAGGTCATCAATCTCGGCTCCAACTTCGGCGCGCTGATGTATTTCGCCGCGACCGGCCACGTGCTGTGGAAGCTGGGGTTAGCGATGGCCGGACTCAACATCGTCGGTGCGGTGATCGGGTCGCGCATGGCGCTGCGTCGCGGCGCGGAGTTCGTGCGGATCGTGCTGCTCGTCGTCGTGATCGTGATGGTCATCCGGCTCGGCTGGCAGGAATTCGGCTAGCGTGACGAACGTGAACGGTGCCGATAGCGCGAGACGGCGTGTGGACGAACGCTTCCGGGACCTGCCGCTGACAGCGGTTGCCGACGCGGCACTCACTGCCGCACAGGCGGCGGGGGCATCGCGGACGGAGGTCCGCGTCCATCGCATCGAGAGTCAGTCCATCCGGTTGCGCGACGGAACCGTGCGCGCGATCACCGATTCGACGGCGCTCGGACTCGCGGTCCGGGTGATCGTCGATGGCACCTGGGGCTTCGCCTCGAGCGCGGAACTGTCCGCCGATGTCGCTGCGAGTACAGCCACCGCTGCGGTCGAGGTCGCCCGCGCGCTGCGTTCGCTCAACCGGGATCAGGTCGCGCTCGCCGACGAACCCGTCTACTCCGACGTGGAGTGGGTGTCGCCATACGAGATCGACCCGTTCGTCGTGCCGACCGTGGACAAGGTCGCACTGCTCACCGAGTTCTCGGCGCGGCTGTCTGCCTCGGACGGGGTCGACCACGTCGTCGCGTCCCTCGAACAGGTCAAGGAACAGACGTTCTTCGCCGATTCGGCGGGCACGCGCATCACGCAGCAGCGGGTACGTCTGCAGCCGGTGCTCGAGGCAACCACCGTCGATCAGTCGGCCGGTGAATTCGAGACGATGCGGACCCTCGCCCCTCCCGTCGGCCGCGGCTGGGAATTCCTGACAGGCACCGCCTGGGACTGGGACGACGAACTCGCACACATCCCGGAATGGCTGGCGGAGAAGGTGAAGGCGCCCACCGTCGAGCCGGGCCCAACCGACCTCGTCATCGACCCGACAAACCTGTGGTTGACCATTCACGAGTCGATCGGTCACGCCACCGAGTACGACCGCGCGATCGGGTATGAATCCGCTTATGCCGGAACATCGTTCGCCACTCCGGACAAGCTCGGCACGCTGCAATACGGTTCGCCGGTGATGACCGTGACCGCCGACCGCACCGAACCGCACGGCCTGGCCACCGTCGGCTGGGACGACGAGGGCGTCGCTGGGCAGCGCTGGGATCTTGTGCGGGACGGCTTGTTCGTCGGATATCAGCTCGACCGCGCGTTCGCCCCCCGGCTCGGACTGGACCGGTCGAACGGCTGCTCGTACGCCGACTCCCCGCATCACGTCCCGATCCAGCGAATGGCCAACGTGTCGTTGCAGCCCGACCCGGAGCGGGACACCAGCACCGCCGAGCTCATCTCGAGGGTGGAGAACGGCATCTACATCGTCGGCGACAAATCCTGGTCAATCGATATGCAGCGGTACAACTTCCAGTTCACCGGGCAGCGATTCTTCCGGATCCGGAACGGCAGCATCGACGGCCAGTTGCGCGATGTCGCCTACCAGGCGACCACCACCGACTTCTGGAACGCGCTCGAGGCAGTCGGTGGGCCGTCCACCTGGCGACTCGGCGGTGCACTGAACTGCGGTAAGGCCCAACCCGGCCAGGTCGCCGCGGTCAGCCACGGTTGTCCGTCGGTGCTCGTGCGTGGCGTCAACATTCTCAATACCAGGACCGAGGGAGGTGCCGCGTGATCCCGGCCCAGGAGGTCGTCGACCGCGCATTGTCCGCCTCCCGCGCCGACGAGGCGATCGTCATCGTCATCGACGAGAACGAGGCTTCGCTGCGCTGGGCGGGCAATTCCATGACCACGAACGGGGTTTCGTCGTCCCGCACCTGGACGGTCGTGTCGATCGTGCGCGACGGGACCACCGCGAAGGTCGGCAGCGTCACGTCGAGCAGCATCGACCCCGACGACATCGCGGGGATTGTGGCCGCGAGCGAGGATGCCGCACGCTCGGCCGAGCCGTCGATGGACGCGATGCCGCTCATCGCCGGCGACGTTGTCGACGAGGACTGGGCGAACGAGCCGGGCAGCACCGGGATCGAGGTGTTCTCCGGACTCGCGGGCGATCTCGCCGCGGGGTTCGATGGCGCCGACCGGCTGTACGGATTCGCGCATCATCAGGTGCACAGCATCTGGTTGGGCACCTCCACCGGACTGCGCCGGCACTTCGTGCAGCCGACCGGTTCGGTGGAGATCAACGGCAAACGCGGCGACGCCTCCGATCCGGGTTCGGTGGCCAGCGCTTGGGCCGGGGCAGGCACGCTCGATTTCTCCGACGTCAATGTGCCGAACCTGCTTTCCGAGCTCGACCGCCGACTGGGCTGGGCAGCAACGCGATTCGACCTCCCCGCCGGCCGCTACGAGACATTGATGCCGCCGTCCACTGTGGCGGACATGATGATCTACCTGGTCTGGACCATGGAGGGCCGCGGCGCACATGAGGGACACACTGCGCTGTCCCGGGCGGGCGGCACCCGGATCGGCGAGCGGCTCAACACCATTCCACTCACGCTCTACAGCGACCCGAATGCGACCGGGCTGGGCTATACGCCGTTTGTGGTCTCCGGGGCGTCGAGCGAATCGATCTCGGTCTTCGACAACGGCATGCCCGCCGAGCGCGTCGATTGGGTGCGCGACGGCGTCATCAACGCACTCGCCTACCCCCGGGCCGCGGCCAAGGAATTCGATGCGGTGCCAACGGTTCCCGGTGACAACCTGCTGCTCGACGGCGGCAGCACCGCGACGATCGACGATATGGTGGCGCGCACCGAGCGCGGCCTGCTGCTCACCACGCTGTGGTACATCCGCGAGGTGGACCCAGCCACCCTGCTGCTTACCGGCCTCACCCGCGACGGGGTGTACCTGGTCGAGGATGGCGAGGTGCGCGGCGCGGTGAACAACTTCCGCTTCAACGAAAGCCCGCTCGATCTGCTACGCCGCGTCACCGAAGCCGGGGCCACCGAGCCGACGCTGCCGCGCGAGTGGAAGGACTGGTTCACCCGCGCGGCAATGCCGCCGCTCCGCATCCCCGACTTCCATATGTCGTCGGTGAGCCAGGCGACCTGACCGTCCGCTCCCACTTTTCGCGCTCTGGCGCTGGATTCCGCGCGCGGTTGCGAAAAGTGGGAGCCCCCGTTCATCGCGCGAAAGGTAGCCCGCCTCGGCGTCTACTCCCCCGCGAACTCGGCTTCCCGCTCGACCTCACGCACCACCGGCGCAGGGACGCGCACCTCACCCGGCTTGTAGGTGACCGCAACAAGATCGCCGGTGTAGTGGAAGGGGCCGCGCCGCTCACGCAGATCCCACGACACCGGCCCGCGGGCGTCGACGCCGACAGAGATTCCGGTCCAGGGGGCGAGGCCGACCAGTTGCACGCGCTCGGGCAATGACGCCCGGTCGATGCCGTCGACGCGGACGGTGAAATCCCAGCGCAACCGAGGTCGCACGACTGCAGACAGTTCGATCGATTTCGTGCCCTCGGACAGCGCGCCCGCATCGATCTCGGCGTACTGTCCGAAAGCATTGTAGCCGAACAACACTCGCCCGTTCTCGACGTACAACAGGTAGCCGCCCTGCGGGTCACCGTGCGCGACCAGCACGCCCTCGTCGCCGCTACGATAACCGCTTAGCTGCACCGCGATATCGAAGTCGCGGAACGCGATCAGCCGCTGGGACCTGTACCGCTCGAGGGTCGATGTGCCCGGCAGGATCCGCACCGGGTCGCCGAGCCGCGCCTCGTCCGGCCGCCGCTGCACGAGGTCTTCCCGGGTGAGCAGCGGAAAGACCGTGTTCGCCCAGGCGGAGTCGTCCCAGGCCTGGGCCAGTTCGGCCACCTTGTCCGGATACAGATTCGCGACGTCCTCGAGTTCCGTCGGGTCGGCATTCACATCGAACAACTGCCAGCGCGGGTCGTCGATACCGCGCCCGGGCTCGTTCAACGCCAGCAGCTTCCAACCGTCCCGGTAGTAGCCGCGGTGCCCGGTCATCTCCGCGTACTGCTCGGTGTGGCGGCTCTCGGCTTCGGCTGAACGCAGCACCTCCGTCGCAGGGACACCGTCGAAGTCCTTGGTGGGCAATCCGTGCCGCACTCCGGACGGTTCGATCCCGACCAGATCGAGCAGGGTCGGCGCCAGATCCGTGACATACGAGTACTGGCCACGAACACCGTTGTCGCCCGTCGCCCGCGGCAGACCGGCCGGCCAGGACAGCACGAACGGCACCCGGACACCGCCCGCGAAGGTCTGCCCCTTGTAGAAGCGGAACGGGGTGTTCGACGTCTGCCCCCACCCGCGCGGGTAGTGGACGCCCAAGCGTGCT
>NZ_LRRB01000180.1 GCF_001646865.1 Aldersonia kunmingensis
CACCGACGTCACGATCGCATTCCTGCAGGTGCAGCTGCACGCGGGCGTCGATGCGCTCCAGCTCTTCGACTCGTGGGCCGGGGCGCTGTCCCTGGCGCAGTACCGTGAATTCGTTCTGCCACATAGCCAGCGGGTCTTCGCAGAAATCGAAGCAGCCGGAGTGCCGCGCATCCACTTCGGCGTCGGGACCGGTGAACTCCTCGGCGTGATGGGCGAAGTCGGCGCCGATGTCGTCGGCGTCGACTGGCGGGTGCCGCTCGCCGAGGCCGCGCGCCGCGTTGGGCCCGGAAAAGGCTTGCAGGGCAACCTCGATCCGGCCGTGCTGTTCGCTGGCGCCGGGCCGCTCGAGGCGGAGGTCCGACGGGTCGTCGCGGACGCCGATATCGCGCTCGCCCTCGGTGCGACCGGGCACATCTTCAACCTCGGGCACGGTGTGCTGCCGGACACCGATCCCGGCATGCTGACGTCGGTGGTCGAGTTGGTGCATTCGCTGTGACCATTTACTCGGCCACCCGGGGATGACGTTGCGGTCGGTCGCCGTCATCGGCGGCGGAATCTCCGGGCTCACTGCGGCGTACCGGCTGCGGTGCGGGTTGGGTCCCAACGCGACAATCACGGTGATCGAGGCATCGGAGCGGACCGGCGGAACGCTGCGTACGGTTCCGTTCACCGACGGTGGCGTCGATGTCGGCGCCGAAGCCTTCGTCGGGCGCCGCCCCGAGGTCGTCGAACTGTTGGCCGAACTGGGGCTGTCGGATCAACTCGTGCATCCCGCCGGTCTGCGCCCGCTGGTATGGGCCGGTGGCGCGTTGCACCCATTGCCGGCGCCCACATTGATGGGTGTCCCGGCCGGGCCCGATGCCGTCGCCGGAATCGTCGACGAGGCCACACTGGCGCGCATCACGGCCGAACCGAACGTTCCGCTGCGCTGGGACGTGAACAACGATGTGAGTGTCGGTGCACTGGTCGCCGAGCGCTTCGGCGAACAAGTCGTGGCCCGCTCGGTCGATCCGCTGCTCGGCGGGGTCTATGCCGGAACAGCCGACACCATCGGCCTGCGCGCTGCGTTGCCGACCCTTGCCGCCGCCCTGGACGCCGGGGCACCGAGCCTGTCCGACGCCGTCGCGGCGGCCATGCCCAAGCCCACGCCCGGGCCCGTGTTCGGCGGGATCCGCGACGGCTACGGGGTGCTGCTCGATGCCCTACGTGAGCGCACCGCCGCCGAATCGATCACCGGTACTCCTGTCACCGGACTGCGGCACGAAGGATCCGGTTGGGTTGTCGACCCGATCGGTGCGTTCGACGCCGTCGTGCTCGCCGTGCCCGCGCCGGCAGTCTCGGCACTGCTGGCGAGCATCAGCCCCGCGGCGGCCGACGCGGCCGCACAGATCGAACTCGCCTCCTCTGCGCTCGCAGTACTGGCGCTTCCGGAAGGCACCGAGTTGCCGCAGAACTCCGGCATACTCGTCGCGACCGGGGAGGCGTTGGCGGCCAAGGCTTTCACGCTGTCGAGCCGCAAGTGGCCGCATCTAGCAGAGCGCGGTACCGCGCTCGTGCGCGCCTCGTTCGGGCGCTTCGGGGACGCGCAGTTGGTCGACCGTTCGGACGAGGAGCTGATCGCGCTCGCCCGGGCCGATCTCGAGACCGTGTGCGGGGTGCGCGCCGAGCCGGTGCAGACGCACGTGCAGCGCTGGCGCGGCGGCCTGCCGCAGTACGCCCCGGGGCATCTCGACCGCGTCGCGGCGATCACCTCCGCGGTGAATGAACTCGATGGACTGGCGGTTGCGGGCGCGTACCTGAACGGCGTCGGCGTCCCGGCCTGTGTGGCGTCGGGAACTGCGGCGGCGGCGCACCTGACGAAAGTGGAAGGATAGAGAAATGGCACGACTGGACTACCAAGAGCTCAATTCGACGATTCGCTACCTGATGTTCTCCGTATTCCGGGTGCAGCCGGGTGTCCTCGGCGACGACCGCGAGGCCGCGCTGAAGGAAGCGCGCGACTTCTTCGACGGTCTCGCAGACCGCGGTGTTGTGCTGCGCGGGATTTACGACGTCGCGGGCATGCGTGCGGACGCTGACTTCATGCTGTGGACCCACGCCGAGCGGGTCGAGGACCTGCAGGCCGTGTACGCGGACTTCCGGCGCACCACCCAGCTCGGCCGCGCCACCACGCCGGTGTGGAGCAACGTCGCGATCCATCGCCCGGCCGAGTTCAACAAGAGCCACATCCCGGCGTTCCTGGCCGGCGAGGATGCGGGTAACTACATCTGCGTCTACCCGTTCGTGCGGTCGCTGGACTGGTACCTGCTGCCCGACGAGGAGCGTCGCAAGATGCTCGCCGATCACGGCAAGGCCGCTCGCGGCTACCCGGACGTGCGCGCGAATACGGTCAGCTCGTTCGCGCTCGGCGACTACGAGTGGATCCTCGCGTTCGAGGCCCCGGAGCTGCACCGCATTGTGGACCTCATGCGCGACTTGCGTGCCACGGAGGCCCGCCGTCATGTGCGCGAGGAGATTCCGTTCTACACCGGCCCGCGGGTCGAGGTCGAACAGCTCGTCGCCGCGCTGCCCTGACGCGCACTTGGTGGGTTGGCGCGCACGCCTCGGTGTGCGCGCCGGCGCGAAATCGTGCGCGTCGAGTAGCTAGCCCTCGTTCGGCTTCAGCCGCAACGAGATCGAGTTGATGCAGTAGCGCTGGTCGGTGGGCGTGTCGTAGCCCTCGCCCTCGAAGACGTGCCCGAGATGGCTGTGGCAGTTCTTGCACAGCACCTCGACTCGGCGCATGCCCAGCGTGTTGTCCGGCCGCAACAGCACGGCGTCGGAGTCCTTCGGGTCGAAGAACGACGGCCAGCCGCAATGCGATTCGAACTTCTCGCTGCTGCGGAAAAGTTCGGCGCCGCATGCGCGACACTCGTAGATCCCCGGGGTCTTGGTATCGGTGTATTCACCGGTGAACGGCCGTTCGGTGCCGGCCAGTCGCAGCACCTGGAACTCCGAGGGCGTCAGCTTGACGCGCCATTCCTCGTCGGTCAGCTCGACCGCGGGCTTCTCGTCGGTGGAACTCATGGCTCCACGCTAATACGTTCTCTCGATTCGTGTTGTGCGGGAAGGAGGAACGCCGGCTCGATGCCCTCGTCGAGGCGTCCTTCGCGGCGGGCGGCGAGGTAGCGGTCGATGAGCACCGAGCTGATCACGATCAGCAGCAGCGACCAGCCGAGAGTGGTCTTGAGGTACTCGGCGGCGCGGCCCTCGGTGAGGAACCGGAGCGACAGCCAGCCGTCGTAGGACATGAACCCGTAGATCGCCAGCCAGGCCGGCCAGTTGCGCAGCACGGAGTTCCGCAGCACCACTGTCATCAGCAGCGGGAACAGCATCATCGAGTAGTACATCTGGCCGAGCGAGCCGATCAGGAACTGCGCGGTCAGCAGCACACCGGAACTCGTCGCCACGAAGAACAGCTCGTCCTCGCGGCAGTAGCGGTAGAGCAGCCACAGGGAGATCGCCACAGCGATGCCGAGCAGGACCCGGATCAGCCAGGTCAGTCCGGTGGGGAGTCCGTAGTACTCGCCATTTCCGACGATCGCGCTGTTGAAGTAGTCCCGCGATTCCGTCAGGTACGGGAGCGTGTAGTTCACGAAGTCCATCGGGTCCTTGGACAGCGGCCACGCAATCGCGGTGAGCGCGGCAGGGACGCCGATTGCGGTGATGAACACCTTCCACTGCCCCCGCACGAGGGCTATCAACAGCAGCGGCGCAAGGATCGGTTTGACCGCGAGGGTCAGGCCGAGCACGACACCGGCCCACAGGTCGCGGCGCTGCAGCAGCAGCATGATGAACGCGACCTCCGCGAGCAGCACGCAGCCGTTGATGTTGGTGAAGACGAGCGTGTTGGTGACGGTCTCCGAGCTGAACATCGCCAGCAGCAGCACAGGCGCGGCAATCGAGGCGGTGCCGAGCTTGAACAGCTTCAGCAGCAGATACCAGGCGATGATGATCGCGACCGCGTTGATGAGGATGAACAGCCAGCGCGACTTCTCGGGATCGATGATCGCCAGCGGCGCTATCAGCAGGGTTCCGCTGGGCGGATACAGATAGTGCGGATCGACGTAGTCGAAATTGGTCGTGTAGACCTCGCGGTGGTTGAGGAACGCGAGCGAGGCCTTGTAGACCGGCGCGAAGTCATCGGTGACGTAGCCGTTGATCGCCTTGATGAACACGCGGTGCAGCACCGTCATGATCGCGATCGGCCACAGCGCGAACCGAATTACCTCGCTGGTTGTGCGCGCGGTACGGGGCTCGAGCTGTCTGAACAACACTGGGGCACGGTACACCGAAGAAGTGTCCGCAGCGTGCGGACACCCCGCTCATGCAGGACAGGCAGTGCCGTTCGACGGGAGGTTCGCGGTGGCGGCGTAGTCGACGATCGCCTGCTGGACGCAACCGGAGTGTGCGCTGACCGGATGTCCGTAGCCGCGCCACTCGATCACCGATGGCTCACCGCCGGCGTTGGTGACCGCGCCGGTCACCGACGAGACCCCGCCCGCGCCGACCACGGGGTCGGCAATCGCGCGGGTAACCAGGACCGGGATGTCGAGAGACGCGGGTAGCGGCGGCGCATCGGCGGTTGGCCAGGCCGAGCACGACAGCATCGCCAGCGCGGCTTGCTCCCCGAATACGGGGTACTTCTTTCGCCATTCCTCGGCCAGCGTGCGCACCTTCTCCACCGGCGGCCACTGCTGGCCGTCGGTGCAGCGGCTAACGAACTCGCCGTCGTTCGCGGTGGCCCCCTGCTCGCGTTCGATCAGTGCCGACAGGGCCGCGTAGTCGCCGCGTCCAGCAGCGGACAACGCGTCGGCGAGTTCGGGCACCCGGTTGATCTGATCGCCGCGCGGGCTGCCGAGGAAGCCGGTCACGGCGGTCACGAGGGCGTTGGCCGATATGGGGCCCAGGTCGCCCGCGTCGGCTTTGCGGACGAGGTCGGTGACCGCCGCATACGGATCGGGGCCGAGCGAGCAGTTGAGCCCGGTGCAACGCTTCGCGAAGGCGGTGAGCGCGGCCTCGGCGCCCTGCACTTGCTGTTCGGTGATCGTGGTGGCGTCGAGCCCGACCGCTTCCGGTGCATCGAGGATCATTCGCCCGACGTGCTGCGGGTAGCGCTGCGCGTAGCTGAGCGCCACCTTCGTGCCATTGCCGGTCCCGAGCAGGCCCAGGGTGTCGACCTGCCAAACCAGACGCAGCTGCTCGAGATCGTCGGCCGCGTGGTCGGTGTCGAAGGCGAGTTCATGGGGTTGCAGGAAGTCCTTGCAGGCGACCGTCGCGGACTGGCTGGCTTCCGCGATCGCCACGGGCTCATCGGGCGCGCCCTGACCGTTGTTCTGCAACTCCGTGCGGACATCAGCCGGGATGCAGTCGATCGGCGTCGAGGTGCCGATCCCGCGCCGGTCGAGCGCGACGATCGGGCGGGAGCTGAGCAGACTGCCGAAGGGCCCCGAGGCGAGGCCGGCCAGTGTGTCCGTCGAGGCGCGGTTGGACCCCGAGGTGAGCACAAGCGGTGGCGCGTCGGCGGGGGTCTGGGGGAGCCGGGCGCGCGAGACGCCGATGGTGAAGGTGCCGAGCGACGAACCGCTCGAGTCGATCGGTGCCGACAGCTCTGCGCATTCGAGGACCAACCCCGCAGGACCGGGGCCGTACCCGGTCGTGGCGAGCGACTCACTGGTGCAGTCGCGCCACGGCAGGTCCGTCTTAGGCACCTGCAGGTCGGGTGCCGGCGGTGGCGGCGGAGTGCTCTCCCCGGTCTCCACCGGCGAACCGGGTTCGATGCGCTCCACGGCGACGACAGGGCGGTCAGACGGGCCGGCTCCGCAGCCGGCCGTCGTGGCCACCGCAACGAGCAGGACCGCCACGGCCACCCAGGAGCGGAGCCCGCGGAGCGACCGGAGGCACGCGCGTGCAGCACGCAGCGAGTACATGCCGGACAGCTTGCCAGGTTTTACACGTCCCGCCGCGGACGGACCCATCGGGTGAGCAGCGTGCCGTCGTCGTCGGCGAGCACATGTGCGCGCACCATCTCCCGAGGAACAGCGGTGGGGGACACCGCGACCCGGCTTTCCAGCCCGCCGACGAGCATCGGAGACGTCGTCAGGCACAGCTCGTCCACGGCGTCATCGGCGATCAGCTGGCCGAAGAGCGACGGCCCGCCCTCGCACAGCACGCGCAGCGTGCCGAGTTCGGCGAGCGCGCCGACGATTCCGTCGGTCGTCACCGTGTCGTCCCCGATCTCCAGTACCCGGGCACCGGCGTCCGTCAGCGCACGGATTCGGTCGCGTGGTGCCGCCGCGCACGTGAGGATCACCGGCGGCTCGTTGGTGTCGGTGAAGAGTCGCGATTCGGGATCGAGTGCTGCGCCGAGCGTCACCACCGCGATCGGTGGCACCGCCGTAAGCCCACTCGCCAGCCGGCGCTCGCGCAGTTGTTCATCGGTCCGCGCCCCGCCGTAGTCCTCCGCGCGCACCGTGCCCGCCCCGACCAGGATGATGTCGGCCAGTTCCCGGAGCAGGTGGAAAACCGTGTGGTCGGCGGGGGTGCCGAGCCTTCCCGAGATGCCGTCGACGGCGATCGCGCCATCGATGCTGGCCACGAAGTTGACGCGGATCCATGGCTCGCTCGGATCTGGCGGATAGGCGTAGAGGTCTGCGAGTGCGGCGTCGTCGAGGTCTCGGTTGTCGCCGCGGCGCCCTGTGACGTGAGTCGCAATGTCGATATGCTGCACAAGACCGATAACAGCACGTCGTTAGGGTATTTGGCATGCCCGAGCGCCTAGTCGACCGAAGTCCGGTCGTTCCGGCCGACCAACTGGTCGCCCAGATGGTCCCGCCGCCCATGTTCGACCACGTGAGTTTCGCGTCCTACATCCCGGATCCGAAGGAACCGAGCCAGGCCGCGGCAGTGCGGACGGCCGAGCAGTTCAGCGAGAAGGTTCGCGGCATCCGCGGCGGTAAGCGCAAGCTGTTCGGCAAGAAGACGCCGACCTCCGGTGCCGGTCTCTACCTCGACGGCGGCTTCGGTGTCGGCAAGACGCACCTCCTCGCGTCGATCTACCACAGCAGCCCCGAGCCGAAGTCATTCGGAACGTTCGTCGAGCTCACCCACCTGGTGGGCGCACTGGGCTTCAACAACGCCGTCGAGCAGCTCGCGAACAACAGCGTGCTGTGCATCGACGAATTCGAACTCGACGACCCGGGCGACACCATGCTGGTGTCCCGACTGCTGACCGAACTGTCGGCGCGTGGTGTGTCGATTGTCGCGACGTCGAACACGCTGCCAGGCCAGCTCGGCGAGGGCCGGTTCGCGGCACAGGACTTCCTGCGCGAGATCAAGAAGCTCGGCTCGATATTCGAGACCATGCGCGTCGACGGCCCGGACTACCGGCACCGCGACCTGCCGCCCGCCCCCGAGCCGACCGACGCCGCGGTGCTGGTGGACCGCGCGGCGGCGACGCCGGGCGCGACCCTGGACGACTTCGACGAGTTGCTCGCGCACCTCAGCACGCTGCACCCGTCGCGCTACAAGAAGCTCGTCGAGCACGTCGGCGCGGTGTACATCTCGGGTGTGCACCCGGTGGCAGACCAGGCCGTCGCGCTGCGCGTGGTGGTGCTCGCCGACCGGCTCTACGACGCCAGCATCCCGGTCACCGTGTCCGGCGCGAAGCTCGACGAAATCTTCACCGAGGAGATGCTGCACGGCGGCTACCGCAAGAAGTACCTGCGCGCGACGTCGCGTCTGCTCGCGCTGTCGCGGTTCGAGGTGCCGGCCGGCTAGGTCGCTACAGCGTCCGGCACATCACGAAGTCGTGGTGGGTCTTCGTGCCCACCTGGAACGTCTTCTCGCCGACCTGCACGAAGCCGTTCTTCGCGTAGAAGCGCTGCGCGCGCGAATTGGCCTGGTTGACCCCGAGCCATACCGCCGCGCAGCCGATGTCGCGTGCGAGCTCTACCGAGGCGTTCATCAGCGCGGCGGCGACGCCGGTGCCGTGCTGGCCGGGCAGTACGTACATTTTGCTGATCTCGAGCAGCGGTCGCGGCGTCAGCAGCGCGGCGACGTCGGGGTCGACGGGGTCACCCACGATGAGCATGACGTAACCGACGATCGTGTCGTTCTCGACGGCCTTGAGCACGGTGTGCGTCGGCTCGGACAGGTACTCGCCGAACCGATCGATCGACAGCACGTCGTTGATGAAGATCTCGATGTCTTCATCGCTGGCATGCGGGGGACAGGCGAGTGGGAAAGTGACGGCGGCGACGTCGCTGAGGGCCTCTGCGTCCCAAAAGCCAGCTCGGCTGACGTCCACAGTGACGTCCGGCATCGCATCAGTGTAGCCAGCGGCGATCCGGCCCCACCGGTCAGCCGTCGCCGATCGACGCAGAATCGACGCGCGATCGTTGCCGCGACGCGAAGATCGGGGCGAGCCCCGCAAGGATTCCGGCGAAGACCAGCGGAACGAGGTACCCGACGCGCAGCGATGTCACCGCAGCGATGGCGCCGACCACGCCGCCACCGATGAGCGTGCCGGCGTAGTTGAAGATGTTGAGCCGCGCGATGGCCGCGTCGAGACCGGGTCCACTCGCAGCTGGCCGAGCGTGCCGAAGCACAGCGGAGCGACAACCGGCACGCCCAGTCCGACGACGAGGAATCCGGCGATGGCCACGGCCGGATTCGGCGCCAGCACCACGACGAACATCCCGGCCACACCGAGTGCACCACCCACGCGGATGACCGCGACGGGACCGAAGTTCCGCACCCACAGGTCTCCGGTGAGCCGGCTGAGCAGCGCCGCGCCCTGGTACGCCGCCAAGGCGAGTGCTGCTGTGGCGGAGTCGGCACGCAGGACATCGGTCAGGTACAGGGCCGACCAATTGCCGACCGCGATGTCGATGGCGAAGAACAGTGCCATCGCGACGCCGAGCGCGATGAAGAGGCCGACCGGCACCGCGACGACAGTGGATGAGGTCGGAGTCGTTTGTGCGGCAGCGCCTTCGAGCAGTCTCGGACCGAGGAGGAGGCTCACCAATGCCACCAGCGCGGCGGCGATCGTCACGGCGACCGAAAGCGGAAGGTCCAGTGCCGAGCATGCCGAGACGTACAGCGCGCCGGTGATCGCACCCGCGCTCCACGCCGCGTAGAACGACGAGATGATCACCGTGCCGTAGCCGTGCTGGATGGCGACGGCCTGCATGTTCGTGCTCGCATCGACGATGCCGAGCGCGACGCCGTACGCCGCGAGCGCGACGAACAGCGTGATCTGCTCGGGCGCGAACGCGATACCGAGGCCGGTGACGGCGATCAGGGCGAGCCCGAGGCGCAGTGTCGTGCGGCTCGACCAGTGGGCGGCAAGGTGTTCGGCGGCGATGCTGCCCGCGCCCGCGAGCAGCGAGATCAACACGACGGCACCGACAACCACACCGTCGGCGAGGTCGTGCCGATCGCGGATCTGCGGCAGTTCGGTGAGGACGACGGCGAGGAAGAAGCCTTGCAGCGCGAACGCGCCGGCGGTACCGACGCGCGCCGATCGCAACTGCCCGCTCACCATGGCTCGCGATACTACGTGTCGCGTCTCACGATGCCCTGACCAGTTGGTCGGCCGTCCAATTAGTTCGCGCCGGTCACGGGGGTGAGCGTGGCGATCGGGATCGTCCGGTGCGCCTTCTTCGCGTAATCGAGGAAGCCCGGATCCGTTGTGACGACCACGTCGTTCCACAGCGCGTCGCGTTCGTCGCCCTCGGCGACATGCACGCGGACGTCGGCGTCGCGATCCTTGATCCGCACGTGGGCCCGGTCCGTTGCCGCGAGGTTCTTGAACCACTGCGGGTCTTCCGGATAGCCGCCGGCGGAACCCACAACGAGATAGCCGCCGCCGTGCTCGAAATAGACCACGGGCGCAGTGCGTGGCGTGCCGGTCTTGCGGCCCGCCACCGTGAGCAACATGACCGGTTGCGTGCCGCGCGCCCAACTGCCCAGCTTGCCGTTCGTGCTGCGGTACAGGGCCGACATGAGCTTGTTCATCGTCGCCCACAGCTTCATTCCAACAGGATTCACGTCAACGATTCTCTTCGATTGCGGTGCGGCGCGCGCGGTTTCGCGAACCTCAGAACTTCTCCTGATACGCCTTGAACGACATGGTGAACCGGCCGCGGCCATGTGTCATCGAGCGCAGCGTGACGGCGTAATCGAGCATGTCGGCGTGCGGCACGGTGGCCATGACGACGGCGTTGTCCGCGCCGGAGACCTCGGTGCCCTCGATCTGCCCGTGGCGGCGGCCGAGGTCGGCGAGGACATCGCCCTGCAGGGTGCTGGGCACCATCACCTCGACATGCATCATCGGCTCGAGCACGACCGTGCCGACCTTCTCGATGGCTTCGCGCAGCGCGAGCGCGCCGGCCATTCGGAAGCTGTGGTCGTCGGAGTCGACCGAATGATGCTTGCCGTCGACCACCGTCGCCTTGACGTCGACGAGCGGGAAGCCGTGGGTGCCACCGCGCTCCATTGCCTCGACGATGCCCTTGCCGACCGCGGGTACCAACGACTTGGGGATAACCCCGCCGCGGGTCTCGTCCGCGTACTCGAAGCCACCGTTGCGCGCGAGTGGCTCGAACCGAACTACGGCGACACCGAACTGCCCGTGCCCGCCGCTCTGCTTCTTGTGCCGCCCCTCGGTCTGCGCGGTGCCGGCGATCGTTTCGCGGTAGGCGACCTTGACCGGTTCGGTGTCGATCTCGATGCCGAAGCGGCGCTTCACGCGCGCGAGCGCGAACTGCACGTGCACGTCGCCCGCGCCCTCGAGCACGCGCTGATGGGTGTCACTCTGCCGGGTGACGCGCAGCGACGGGTCGTCGCGCACGAGTTCGGCTAGCGCGGTGGACAGCTTGTCCTCGTCCCCGGTGCTTTGCGCGGCGACCGCCACCCCGTACACGGGCTGCTGGTTCTCGATCGGGGGGACGACAAGGCTGGAGCCGGCGGGCGCCAGCGTGTCGCCGGTGGCGACGTCGGTCAGCTTGATCGCGCCGATGATGTCGCCGGCGACAGCGGTGTCGATCGGGGTGGTCTTGCCACCGAACACCCGCAGCAGGTTGTGCATCCGCTCGCGATTGCCGGTGCGTGAATTCACCAGCTGATCATCGGAGTTCACCGTGCCGGAGAGGACCTTGAGCAGCGCAACCTGGCCGACGTAGTCATCCGTCTGCGTCTTGAAGACGTAGGCCAGCGCCTCGCCCTCGGCGCTGCACTTGATTTCCTCGCCGTCAGCCAGCGCGATCGGCGCGGCCTCGCTCGGTGCGGGCGCGACGTGGACGAGGAATTCGAGTAGCCGGTCGACGGCGATTGCCTCGCTCGCCGAGCCGCACAACACCGGCCACATATCCCCGGAGGCGAAGCCCTGCCGCAGAGCGTGCTCGAGTTCCTCTGGCGTGATCTGCTCGCCTTCCAGGTAGCGGGCCATCAGGTCGTCCTCGAGTTCGACGACGTCTTCGACCAGGTGCTCGTGCTCGGTGTGTTCGCGGTCGGCGATCGAGTCGGGGAGGTCCTCGGACTCGACGGCGTTGCCCGAGTCGTAGAGGAAGACGTGCTCGGTGAGCAGATCGGCGACGCCGTTGAACGCCGATGCCGCGCCGACCGGAAGCTCGACCGGTTCCACGCCCGCACCGAAATGCTCGCGCAAACCAGCAAGTGCCACGTCGAACGAGGCGTTCTCCTTGTCCATCTTGTTGATGAAGATCAGGCGCGGAATCGAGCGTGCGGCCGCGGCCTCCCACATCAGCTCGTCGTTGACCTGCAGGCCGGAGACGGCGTCGACGACGAAGACCGCAGCGTCGGCAATCCGCAAGGCCGCCAGTGCATCTCCCACGAAATCGGCGTACCCGGGGGTGTCGATGAGGTTGATCCGGCAGCCGCTCCAATCGAAGGACGCGACGCCGAGGGTCAGCGACTGCTCGCGCTCACGCTCCTCGGGCTGGCTGCCGAAGACCGTGCTTCCGGCATCGACACGGCCGGCGCGGGCCACGGCACCGGCGCGAAACAACATCGCCTCGGCCAGCGTCGTCTTGCCGTTGCCTTGGTGTCCTATCAGCGCAACGTTGCGGATCGAGGGCTCGGAGGCGGTGTTCGCGGCGATGGCTGCACGACCTTTCGCGTGTGATGCACGACACGGCAGCCCCAGGCTAGTCCGATTTTGCGGGGGATTGGGTCCGTTCCGTTGGCGATCTGGCGTCAGCAGGTTCGTGCTGTGGGTAGTCCTTGGAACTTTCGGTCCAGCCAGTCGAGTGCCTGGAACATGCCGAGCGGTGCGGCTGAGAGGTGGTCCGGCGTGGGGGTCAGCATCGTAAACAGTTCCAAGCCGGAGGCGCAGTAACGCTCCAGCGTGTGGTCGATTGCGGCTACCGGAATCAATCCGTCGATCGGACTGTGCCATTCGAAGACCGGGGCATTCGGTATGCCCGGATACTTCTCCAGGCTGTTTTCATCGAAAACTTGCCACGCGGCCGGGTCGTCCATGTAGTTCTTGTTGTCCGTCATCTGGCTCAGGCTCTTGTAGACCCCGACAAACATCGCTTCGTTGGTGCATCCGTTGATGACCCAACTGGCCAGCCAGCGACCGTAGTCATTGAGTTGGTTGGTGACGTTCAATCGGTCCGGGTATTCGCGCTCGAGGCCGAGCAGAGCGATCGCGGCAAGTCCGAATGCGATGTGCGGCTGGGTACCGAGGGCTCGTGCCATCTCGGTCAAATTCATCGGGACACCACCGTAGGCGGAGCCGATAATCGGCAGTTCCGGCGCGTACGTCTTCGCGAGCGCTGCCGCCCATGCGGTGGCCATACCGCCGCCGGAGTACCCGCCCATCGCGACCTTGCTGTTGCGGGCCTCGAACTCGGGAATTTTCTTGACGGCTCTGATTCCATCCAGCGTGATCTGTCCACCGAGTTTCGCTGCGCCGTAAGACATTCGTGGTCCGAGATGATCAGGCAATGCAACCGACCAACCGCGAGCGAGCGCAAGGTTTAGGCCCGGCATTTCCAGGATCAAATTCATTGGGTCGGACGTGTAGAGCTTGGAGGCGACTTTGCACTTGCTGCCGAGCGCATTGATGATGTGTTGATACGACAGCAGCGGACCGTCTTGTTCGTGATTCTGCGGGAGAAGGTAGGTCGTATTCGCAGCGATCGGCTTCCCCTCGGAATCGGTGCTGCGGAATAGGACCTCGAACACCCGGCTCGTTGGGAAGTACACGTGCCATGGCCGTTCCCGGACGTTCAGTACATCGCCGGGCGAGTGCTGGGCCAGATCGGCCGGTGCCGCGTAGAAAGGGTCCGGGTCGGGATTCGGCATCACCGGCGCTGCTGGAGCATGGCTCGCCCCAATAAGCGCGGCGGCCAATGCCATGATCAACGCCATGGCAATGGCGCACGCGGCCCGACGAACTGAAACGCTCATGCGTAACACCTACTTCGATCCCCAAGCGCCCCAGACTTTTCCATGAAGGCGCACAGATTTTGCTGACTATGCCAGAAGTGGCTGGAAAGTAGCGAGCTGCGCGAGAAAATATCCTGCACGACCAGTGAATCGGTTCGGCGGTCAGTCGATCCCCGGTTCTCCTGGAATAGCGAGGGTGCGGGCGATACCTGAGAACATTCGTGCCAGTTGCTCCACCAGTTCGGCCCGCTCGATACCGAGCTTGCCTTCGGCGTAGGCCCACAAAGTGTCCGACCAACCCCCGATGAGCATGTACCCAGCCGTCTCGACCATGCGCTGATCAGGATTTCCGAACTCGGCGGCCGCGACCTCCAGGTACGGGCGTACGGCGGCGACCGAGCGGAGGAGCAGCTCGTTTCGGCGCCGGGCAATGGTGGGATCGGCGGGGCTATGCAGAATCCGCAGCAGGCGTGGATCGTCCACGAATGCGGCGACCAGGATCTCGATCGCCTGGTCCACGGCCGCGATGGGCTTGGTGGCCATCATCGCGGCAGTGTTGAGCGCGAGTTCCTGTTCGAGCCGGTCCACCAATGCGTCGAGCAGTGCTTCGCCGTCGGTGAAGTTCTCGTAGAAGTAGCGGTTGTTGAGTCCGGCTTCCTTGCACACCCGGCGAACCGTGACGGCCGCGAAGCCCTCGGCGTCGAGGAGATTGAGGGCAGCATCGAGCAGTCGCTCCCGACGCGCGTTCTTGCGATCGGCGAACGGCACGCCGGCATAGGCCTGCCGGGGGGTGTCCTCATCGGTACTCATGCGGACCGACCTCGTATCGACCATTGCCTTCCCACACCGCCCACGATACTTTGGCAACAAGCGTTACCAAAACATCGTTACCGGGGGTGGGTATGGGCACCGAAAATTCCTTTACCGCGGGCGGACAATCCGTGCTTCCGGGGACGCCGCTGCGAGAGTTCGAGGCACTGCACACCGAGCACGACTACGTCCTGGAGACCGAGTCCGGCGTGCTACCTGCTGGGCTGGCAGGCACGCTGTACCGAAACGGTATGGGCCGCTGGGAATCCGGTGGTTCGCCGATGGGGCACATCTTCGACGGTGACGGAATGCTGGCGATGTTCGCGATCGACAAAGGTGAAGTCCGCTTCCGGAACCGCTACGTGCGCACCAATCACTATCTGCGCGGCAATCATTCGCGCGGACCGGCTGGACGGGGCGTCGGCACGATGCGCGGCAATGGGGGAGTGCTGGCAAATGCGTTTCGCTGGCCGATGTCGAATCAGGCCAATACCAACGTGGTCTGGCAAGGCGGGAAGCTGCTCGCGCTGTGGGAGGGTGGCCGGCCGCACGCGATGGACCCGGAGACGTTGGCGACGGAGGGAATTCACGACTTCGACGGCAAGCTGAGGGGAATCGGCTCGTTCTCCGCGCATCCCAAGATCGATCCACGCACCGGAGAGCTGTTCAACTTCGGCACGGCGTTTTTCCCGACCCCGGGTTTTGTCGCCTACCGTGTCGACCCAAACGGCAAGCTGCACAAGCTCG
Organism: Aldersonia kunmingensis; assembly: GCF_001646865.1. Classification (GTDB taxonomy): domain Bacteria; phylum Actinomycetota; class Actinomycetes; order Mycobacteriales; family Mycobacteriaceae; genus Aldersonia; species Aldersonia kunmingensis. The sequence goes on from NZ_LRRB01000180.1 coordinate 15,016, forward strand.
CGCGCTGGACTACGCGGACTCCTCGGTTCAATCACGATGTGGGCCTCACCGACAAGTACCTCGTGTTCGCGTTGTCGCCGATCGTTGTCTCGCCGGTCGGCATGGTGCCCGTGATGGCAGGTCTGCGGCCCGCGAGCAGCGCGATGGGCTTCCGGCCGGATCTCGGCACCGAGATAGTCCTGGTGCCCAGGAACGGCGGTCGGCGGATGCACGCCTTCACCGACTCGCAACTGCACTTCCACATCTCGAACTGCTACGACGACGGCGACGACACGGTGATCGAATTGGTCCGGCACGCGGCCGATTTCGACACCTTGTGGAGCAATTTTCACAACGGGTACCGGAATCTCACGGAGAAGCCCATCGTCGGCGGCCCGCTCACGCGGCTGCGGGTCACGCGGTCCGGGCGAGTGCTGCGCGAAGACCTCACCGACGCGGTCTCGGAATTCCCGCAGATCGACAGCCGCTTCACGGGCAGCCGGAATCGGTATTCGTACACCGTTGACCTGACCCACCTGGGGAACGCCGGCACCGGGACCTCGTACACCGGGATCACTACGTTCGACCACGAATTCGGGACCGAATCGACCTACGACGTTCCGAATTACGGATCGGTGTGCGAAGCGGTCTTCGCTCCGCGCTCAGCCGACGCGCCCGAGGGCGAAGGCTGGCTGCTGAGTGTCGAATACGACCGCGACGAACATCGGTCTCGGCTCATCGTTCTCGCCGCGCAGGCTCCCGATCGGGGGCCGGTGTATGCGGGCCGGCTGCGTCACCACCTGCCGATGGGGTTGCACGGGACGTTCGTTCCGCGGGCGGCATGATGGCTGCTAAGGCCCGTACATCCATTCGTCGCCGACGCACATGATCGCTTTGCCGGCGGGCGTTTTGGACACATTGTCGACCGAGTTATCGCATGGCTCTCCGACATTGTGGGTCCCGATGATCGGCGCTGAGGACACCCATTTGTAGCCGCCGTTGGCACCCATGAAGACGCAGACGATATCCGCGCCGGTGTTCGCGTCGGTCGCGATACTGCTCGGGCTGGCGCACACGCCGCCGACGACCGGACTCTGGACTGGCTCCGGCGGTGGAGGCGGTGGAGGCGGCGGACTTTGCGGCTGCGCGGGCGGGGCTGGGGCGATGCCCTGTTGCGGGAGCGTCGTGAAATCGCCACGCCAGGCGACCGAACCCGCTGACACCACGGCATTGGACAGCTGTGCGCGATCGACCACGTACCCGTGGCGAACGGTCTGTGTTGCGCTGGGCGGGATCACGCCCTGGACCCCGGCGCCAAGCCCTTCGCTGATCGAGACCTGCGCCTGCGCCACCTCACCCGTGGAACCGGTTGCGACGACCGGTGTCTGCCACTCGAATCCCTCGTAGACGTCGAGGCCGGTGTTGGTGACCTGAAATGTCAAAACCGTCAACGGGCCGTACATCGATGACTGGAACGAATCGACGCTTGTTATCGCGATGTCGAGACCGCCGGTCGTGTGCGCGATTTCATCGGGGGCGAGGACATTCGCGGGCTTGGCGGCGCTTGCCGACGTCGCGCGTGTGTCGGCGGTCGACGAATTGGCGGTTTCAGCAGTGTCGGTCGTGTCGGATCCGCACGCGACGACCACGAACGCGATTGCGACAGCACAAACCGCTGCGCGACTAGGTGACCTGAGAGACATCCCCCGTCGCGCCATGTGTCGATTCTCCTGCGGACGCCAGGCGAGCGCAGCTGGACGTCAAATTTGATTTCACATCCGTAACAATTGTCACATCCGTAACAAACACCTGCTTTGCTCCTCATGACCGATTTGTCGCGCACGGCCACTCGCACACCGAGGGCCGCAACGCGTCGCGCTCGGGTCGTGCGACCTCGAGGTGAGAGGCAGAAGGGGTGGGCCAGCATATGTTTGGTCGTCGTGGAGTTCTCGTGCCCGGAGTTTCCGCACTATTTGCCGCCGCAGTCTTGGCGTTCACGGGCAGCGGCACCGCGATGGCTCAACCCGCGGCGCCCGATGTTCCCGTCGAGATGCAGCAGCAGCGGGACACCGGGGTGATCGATGGGACCACTTCGCTCGGCTCGAAGGTGGGCACGGGCGCAGGACAAGCAGCGGGCGCGATCCTCGGCGCGGGTATCGGCGCGGCCGGCGGATGTCTCGCTGCCGGTCTTTTGGCGGGACAGTCGATGCCCGTCGACAAGGTCCCGACGATCCAACTCGACAAGTTGCCATTCACTCCGAGCAACTGCATCACCGGTGGTCTCGCTGGTGCGGGAGCCGGCGCGGGCCTGGGCGGTGGCGTAGGCGGCCCGATCGGCGGAATGTTAGGCCAGGGGACAGGCGCGGCGGTCGGATCCGGAATGGTGATCTTCAATCACCAGCAGCCCGCGCCCCAAATCCCCAAATAACGCGTCGCCCAACGTTCCGCCGAGCCTGTTTCGGTTACTGGGCCCAGTGCGTAGTTCCGGGCGCGGCCTGAAGGGTCTGGGCGAGGTCAACTCCGGTGGCGATCGCAGCAGGACCGCCGGCGACCACAGTGCCGAGCGCGCCGCCAATCGCCGCGCCGGTGGCGGCACCGGCTACGCATCCCGCAGGCACGAACACCACCGTCGGAGCGGTGAGGCCGCCGCCGATGACGCACCCGGCGACCAGGCCTGCGCCGGTTCCGGCGACGGTGCCGCCGACCGTGGCCGCGCCGGTGATGCTGTTGAAGTTGTCGATCGAGGCCTTGTTCTCGGCGGGCGATGCTGCCATGGCGGTGCCGGTACCCAGCAGAGTGGCTGCCGCGGTGCCAATGAGGGCAAGCGTGGTGACGGACTTCTTCATGTGGTTACTTCCTTCTTGTCGGTGTGCTGTTCGCGCTCGGTCGGTTTGTGCGCGATGCCACGTGCACGAGTGCGCCGCAGGCGCGCAATCAAGCTGACGGTCCTGCGTCGGAGGTACGTGGACTCTGGGTTTCTGCGCTCTGGCTTGGAAAGCCCCGCGCCTACCCGGTGAAACCATTCGGTGTGCTTATCGCGTCGGGCGTGATCGGCGTTCCGGGCCGAAAGTCACCGAATGAGTGGACCGACGACCCTGGCGTATCACCCGATGCTGTGCCGCGGACTTCGAATCTGGCACTCGCGAGAGGGGACCTGTGGTCACTGTGACCATGACACATTGGCCGACGCACACGACAGTTGCGGTCGGAAACAAGAAAAGCCCCGGTTGGAAACCGGGGCTGATCAGGTAAAACGGTGGTGCGCGATACTGGGATTGAACCAGTTCAATCAGGCGAATGTGGATTTGTCGTGGAGCTGCGCCAATGACGCTCTCACCAGCGTATATTGCAGACAGTACCGCGTGTCACTGATGGACACAAGAGGCCACTGTTAGACTCATCTCAGTTCACGTTCAGTTCACGGCGCGGGTCGCCAGTATCGCAACGAGAGGCACACGGTGGCGCAAGGTGACGGGCGGAAGACACGCGCAGCGGGAACATTCGGCACCGTCCACCAACTCCCCAGCGGCCGGTTCCGCGCCCTCTACTACGGCCCGGACGGACGCCGCTACAAGGCGCCGACGACGTTCACCGCAAAGCAGGACGCCCGCGGCTGGCTGTCACTGCAACAGGCCGACATCATCCGCAAGGCGTGGACACCCCCAACTGCCCAGACGCCGACGCCAAAGCGGACCACGTTCACGGAGTACGCGAACGATTGGCTCGAACACCGCTCGCTGAAGGACCGGACACGCGAGCACTACCGCAAGTTGCTCGACGGTCACATTCTCCCGACTCTCGGCGCGCTGCCGCTGGCCTCCATTACTCCCGACGACGTGCGCGACTGGCATACCGGCCTGGGCAACTCGACACCGACGATGCGCGCGCACGCCTACGGGCTAGTGCGGACGATCCTCGCCAGTGCCGCAAGCGAGGGACGCATCGCCGCGAACCCATGCCACATCAGGGGAGCTGGAAGCGCGAAGCGTGTCCACAAGATCAGGCCCGCCAGCCTCGCGGAGCTGCAAGCACTCACCGCGGCAATGCCCGAGAATCAACAGGCGATGATCCTGCTCGCGTCCTGGTGTGCGCTGCGGTTCGGTGAGCTGACCGAGCTTCGCCGCAAGGACATCGAGATTACAGAGGAGAAGGACGGCGACGAAACTGTAAAGGTCGGCGTGATCCGTGTGCGGCGCGCAGTCGTCCGGGTGAGCGGCGAGTTCAAGGTCACCACACCGAAGTCTGACGCCGGTATCCGCGACGTCGCTATTCCTCCGCACTTGATCCCGGCTATAGAGAATCACATGGCCGAGCACGTCGGGCCCGAGAAGGATGCACTGCTGTTTCCTGCGGGCCACGGTGGACACCTAGCGCCGGCGACGCTCTACCGCCAGTTCTACAAAGCCCGCGCCGAGGCAGGCCGAGATGATCTGAGATTTCACGATCTTCGCCATGGTGGCGCTGTCCTCGCCGCCGCAACTGGTGCGAGCCTGGCGGAACTCATGGTGCGCCTTGGTCATTCGACTCCGCAAGCCGCGATGCGCTACCAGCACGCGGCGCAGGGGAGGGACAAGCAGATCGCGGCTCTGCTGTCTAAGCTCGCGGAGGGGGAACAATGACCAATGAGGATAGCCGCGACGCCTTCGTCGAATCCCTGCGCGCTCGATACACCCGGAACGAGGATGAGTTGGCGGCGTTCGCCGCTCAGGTCGGGGACGAACCCGACGGCACCATCGACATGGTTGTCTCCCAGTTGCGAGCGCTTCGCTCCGGCCCGGCCAACCTGTGGCGCAAGTACCGGGCTGTCCAGTGGGTGTGCGACAAGTGCGGCAAACCCGTCCTGCAAGTAATGAACACCGTTCCGCGGTCTGTCTTGTGCCGCCGCCGATTCAGTCGGCCACTCGACAACAACGAGACATGGGAAGTACCGCCCGGAGTTGGCGAGTTGGGGCGAGATGACGTGCTGTTGCTGACCGACTTTTTCGCACGGAAGCTGCCGCCGTGGATTGGGTGTCCCGGTTGCCGCAACATCGGCCAGGTTGATCGGGCCGTCGTGCTCGCGGACATCGAAGCGGAACCGAGGGCGACACGGCGCGTGTAAAGCGGGCCGAAGGTGGACATTAGTGGTAGTTTGACGACAGTCCGGCGACCGAGTTCGCAGACGCTCACATCTATTTGGGCAGTGAGCCATACTCCGAAAAGGGAGATGGCACCCCATGCCCAGGAACAAATCTCAGCGTCGCCTCGCTAGCGTGACGATCGCGGCCGATTACGCCGACGTCAGCACGAAAACCATTCGCCGATACATCGCATCCGGGCGTCTCACCGGCTACCGCGTCGGCCCACGCCTCATCAAGATCGACCTGAACGACCTTGACCGGATCATGCAGCCGGTCGGTGGCGCCGCGTGACCGAACGAGAAAGCCGCCCCACAGCGAATAGGGCGGCTCCCGAAGATCCATTGGCGGCGGATCGGTTCCATCATATTGGCTACGTGCGACAACTGGCCCAACGGCGCGCAGTGGCACGCCGCCTGTCGGTCCTTGACTGCGGGTGCGCCGACCCGTTTCCATGCCGTTGCACCGACCCGCCGATGTCCTCGAATGCACTCGATGGGTGGCGTGACGCTGCACTCAGCGTCCTTGCCGCTGGTCGGACGCCGATTGTGCCGCTCGAAGCGCTGCGCGCGCTGTGGCGGCGCGGTGGTGCCGATCGCGAACTCGCCGAGGATCTGCACGCTCTCGCGGGGGTGATCGGATGACTAACGATCCCCTTGGGCGCTCGCGCGTGGTCCTGTCCGACATACACCGCCGCTGGGACGTGGACAGCGACCCACTGCGGCCGGTCGAGGAGCAGAACCCGCAGCGAACACCGACCGAGAAGGCCGAGATCGACCTAGCTGCCGCCACGGCGCTCGTATCCATCGCAGAGTCGCTCGCATCGCTCGCATCGCTCGCAGCCGATGCGCGTGTGCGCGACCGTGGGCGGTGGTCGCGATGACCAATCACGACGTCGAATCACTGTCGATGCTTGAGGGGATGGTCAACGGTGAATGGCTTGACCGGCAAGAGTTCCCACCACTCGAATGGACCGTCGAGGGCGTAGTCCCCGAGGGATTCGGGTTACTCGTCGCGCCGCCGAAGGCGGGTAAGTCGTGGATGGTCGCCGGTATCGGACTCGCTTGCGCCGCTGGCGGATACGCACTCGGCAAGATCCCGGTGAAGCGCCGGCCGGTCCTGTACCTCGCACTCGAGGACGGGCACCGGCGTCTGCAGAGTCGGTTCCGCACGATCATGGAGGATGCCCCGATACCCCGCGGCATCGACGTCATCACACAGGCAACGTCAAGCGAGATCCCCGGCATCATCGCCGAATATCTGATCCTGCACGCCGAGCGGGCGCCGCTGGTCATACTCGACACTCTGGGAAAGGTGAAGCCGCCCAAGCGCGCCGGTGACGATTCCTATGCAGCCGACTACGCAATCGGCTCACGCCTGAAAGCGTTGATCGACTCTGCGCCCGGTGCGGCGCTGGTCGTCGTGCACCACACGCGCAAAGCTGAATCCTCGGACTTCATCGACGCCGTCAGCGGAACACAAGGTATCGCCGGGTCCGCCGACTTCGTGCTCGTCCTCGGCCGCAAGCGCCAGTCCGACGACGCGGTTCTGTCAGTCACCGGCCGTGACGTACCCGAGGCTGAGTACGCACTCACCACGACCGGTGGGCGGTGGGCGCTCGATGGCATGGACCTCATGGATGCTGCGGCTGCCGCCAGCCGAAGACGCGCGAGTGACGGACTTGCCGACCCCTCGGTGAAAGCGGTCGAGTTCGTGGCAAGCCGAAGCACCGGCACCCGACCCGCCGAACTCGCCGAGCACCTGGGCGTCGATCCCAACCGCGCCAGCACAGTACTTCAACGGCTGCACAGCGCCGGACGTATCGGCAAACAGTCACGCGGTGTCTACATACCCCTGAGTGATGTGAGTGAAGTGACTGATTACGCAGAGTCCGAATCACTCACATCAATCACATCACTCACCTACCCGCCGGATGAGGACTGAATGATGGACAAAACCAATCACCCCGATCCGGTCGACTCGCTCCGCTGGATTACCGCGAGAATCGTCCAACTGCTCGCGGTCGATCAGCCCGATATTGCAGAGCTCGCAGTGGAAGCCCGTGCAGCGCTTGCGCTACATACCGACGACCACGACTCGTACAGCAATGGGCACCCGGTCGTCACTTGCTACTGGCTCGGCGACCAATGCGTCAGCGCGCACGTCAACTCTCCGGCGAGTTGGAAGGCGTCGCGGTGAGCGTCCCGTCTGGCGCGTACCAGCTCGGCACCGCAGTGTTGCTAGACGGCGCTGCGGTCGCCGAAGCGTACTGGCTCGTGTCCCTCGGCCGGCGTGCAGTCAGCCTCAACGGCTACACCGACCGACCCGGATTCGAGGAGCTGCAATGCATCCTCAAGCGCGCCACGGAAGCGCACCGACAGCACCAAGAGTCGCGTAAACGACACGACGACGTCGCCCAACCACCGCTCCGCGCAGACTCCGAACAACTGATTGGCACAACAGAAGTGGCGGACATTCTCGGTGTCGGCCTACGGCAAGTGCAACGCATCGCACGCTCGCTCGACGGAAGAAGGATCGGCACCCGCTGGGTATTCGACCGCGACGCAGTACGCGCCTACCACGCAGCAGCAATCGAGCACGAAAGGTAAACCCTATGGCAGCCAACCCGATTCAGGCGCTTCTATCCGGCGTCGAGGAGTTCCTCGCTCAGCTCGATGACAAGCAATTCGCCGACCTCGTCGCCCGCACCCGGCAACCCAAGGGCGACAAGAACCCATCCCCCGATCAGGCACCGGAGGCCGACTACCCGTCGTCGTGGCACATCGGAGGTGGTCGCTGATGAACACCACCTACCTCGGCCGCCGGCACTGCCAGGCAATCACTGGCGCGGTCGAAACAGCGGGCGGAACCGTGCCCGAAGCCCTCGCCGACATCCTCGCCCAACTCGACGCCGTCAAAGACTGGGCACCGGCACCCGTTGAGGACATCGCCTCGGTGATCCGATCCGGCGCCTTCACCGCCGCCAACGCCGCCGAGCAACTCGACAAGATCCTCCGTGCCCCGACGCAAGACCCGCGCGAACTCACCGCCAAGGCAGAAGCGGCACTCGTCAACCAATTCGGCAAAGCACTCCATGGCGCCGCCGGTGACGCCGTGATCGAAGCGGTACGCCCGGCATTCGAGAAGGCCGCTAAGGGCATCATGGACGCCCGCGAACACATCACCGCCGACACCACGCCCGCGCAGATTCTGGAGCTGGGCGACGAGGCCGCGAAGGCATGGCGCGAAGTTGGCGTGCACAAGCAGTCCCTCGACCGGGTTCACGCGCTCGTGCAGGCGATGGCATCCGACTTCGACGTACTCGGACAGCCCGAGCCGCTGCTATGGCAGCGCACCGGAAATATGGTCTATATCGCAGCGGTCTACGCCCGCGACGAGAACACGCCACTCGAAGAAGTCGCCCGCTGGCTCATGGCACCGAACGCCGGCAACGGCGGGAAGTGGATGCGCATCCTCAGCGTGACCCCCCTCGAACTCAACTCGCTGACCCGCGCCCGCGAGATCATCGCCGCCCAGACCGAGGAACGCCGCAAGGCCGCGAAAGCCCACCGGGACGCCATGAGTGGCGTTGCCACCACACGGGCATAAGGGCGGCGCACATGAAACTCCCACGGCGTCAACGTCAACCGAGCCGCTGCTCCATTAGCCAGGCAGCCGAACGGAAACGATGGCTGACCCATGACCCCGACTCCTTCGGGCGAGGCCACACCAGCGCCGAGCAGGAGCCGGGCCGGAGCGTGCACCAGCTGGGCGCTCCGGTACCGGAAAACTCCAGACCCGTAGCCAACCCGAGCAGCAATGCCAACCGGCAGACACCAGCAAGAGCCGAGTTCGCCCCCACCCCCACCGGAGGCACCGAATGAGCTGGGACAACACGAACCGCGCCCGCACGAGCAGTCGCGAGCACGTCGCAAGACGCAAACGTGTCCTCGCCCGCGACGGTCACCGATGCCAGATCCGCGGGCCGCGCTGTATCGGCACCGCGAACTACTGCGACCACATCCGCAACGTCGCCAGCTTCGCCAATCCAGCCGACGCCGAGACCGACGAGAACTGTCAGGCGGCGTGCAAGCCGTGCCACGACCAGAAGTCCGCCGGCGAAGGTGTCAGCGCCCGAGCAACCAACCGGGCACGTCTGAAGCTGCCACCCGAACCGCACCCCGGACTGCTCCGGTGACCCCCTGGGGCACGGCCCCGGCCGGGGCCGTGCACGCAGCCGGTCTGCATACCTCCACCGGGTCGGCGCATTGCATGAGCCGCAGGAAACACGGAACGGAGGTCTGACCGATGCCACGTAAGCCGTTGACCGAGGGGCAGAAGCTGGTCGCCGCGATCAAGCGCGATCTGGCCGATGGGCTCGAACTGGACAACCGGGACTTCGCCACACTGGAGCTGATCGCCGCGACCCGCGATGACATCGCCAGTCTCGAAACAGCTTGCGATCAGGTACTTATCGAAGACGTCGCCGGCACGAAGAAGCTGAACGCTGCCTACACCGAGTTGCGTCTCTCGCGGGCTCAACTGCACCGGCTGATCACTTCGATGAAGCTCACCGCAGACGAGCTGCCCGAGATCAAGAGCGCACGGCACCAGGCCGCCGCGAACGCTCGCTGGCATCGGGCAGGCGCGTGATGGTGCGGCGTATACAGCGTGATTCAGCCCTTCGCGGGGCTCTGATCGCCCATAGACGCCGATTCGCGGAGCGCTGGCCCACCGATTCGACCCGTGCGCGGCTGGCAGCGGTGGCGACCGGCGAGGAGGTCGGAACCGACTCGGGTGAGTTGTTCTCGGCGCTGTTCGCGGTCGGCAACCGCGAGGCGATGCGCTACGCCCGCACAAACGGCCCTGATCGCCTGTTCATGCTGACAGAGGGTGACGTGCTGGAGGAGGTACCCCGTGGTCAGACGTAAGCCGCGCCCAGTAATCGAGGGTGAACTACGCGCCTACCTGCTCGCCGAGGCGGTCGCATTTCGTGACCAGTACGGCGGAATCTCGCCCGAGTGCTGGGCGGAGTTGTCCAAGCCGATCGAGAGACTCGCGGGCGGCGAGGTGTATCAGCTGCACCGCTACGAACTTCCCGCCGATCATCCTGAACGGAATACCGGATGGCCCGCAGATGATCTCACCCTCGCCGACGATAGGCTCTCAGTACATGACGACCACGGGGTAGCGGTCAATCGTGTTGCGCGGTCCAGGGATTGCGAAGGAGCGACGTCAGGGAGGAGCTTTCCGTTCGATGTATGCCACTCGATCGATGGCAGCGGTCAGAGCCGAGGAAGCCGCAGCGAGTGTTGATACCTGTCTATGACCAGGAGCGGCGTCATCCAGTGCAAGCACGGCGGAGTAGCAATGGTCGACTTCGGCCAATGACGCAGCGAGCTTCTTATCGGACAAACGAGCAAGCAGCTCCTGAACGAGCTCCAGGTTTGCCCGAAGGCCCGTCTCTCGCAACGAGGGTAACGTCCGGCCACCTTGCTGCGCTTCAGCGACAGCATTGCGGAGTGCCTCCAACGCGGACCGCACATCGGGTAGCTGTTTTGCGGCTCGGCGCCACTTCACGTCACGACGGCCCATCGTCGAAACGTACGCGCCGAACGAGCCCGTCAACGCCCCCCACACTGCGGTCGCGGTCGTCCAACCCCAGCTCACGCGTGTTCCCCCGCATTTCTGTCGAGGCGGCCAGTCGTGTCGTATAGTCGCGGTATGCGGGACGTCGACATCCGCGCCGCGTTGGTCGATAGCCTTCGCCGCGATTTCGACGGCGACAAGATCGTCAATGAAATGGGGCTGTGCCTTGGTGCCACCCGGGTAGATGTTGCAGTAATCAACGGCTCACTCCACGGCTACGAAATCAAGAGTGATCGAGACACGTTGGCACGTCTTCCCGCACAAGTCGAGTTGTACAGCAAGGTGCTCGATTTCAGCACAATAGTGTGCGGATCGCGTTATGGTGCCAAGATCCGCGACGTCGTACCCAATTGGTGGGGAATTGTTGAGGCCCATAACGTCGATGGGTTGGTGGCGATGAAACCTCGGCGCAGAGCTCGCCGCAATCGCATCTGCGATCCCATGTCGGTTGCTCAGCTTCTCTGGCGCGAGGAAGCAGCGGCCGTTCTCAGGTCGCGCGGCGAACTCGTCAGGAGTCGCGAAACCCGTTGGAATCTGTGGGACCGGCTGGCGCAGTGGCCGATTGACGAACTTCAATTGTCTGTTCGTAGCCAACTCAAGGTTCGCCCGCGGTGGATAAACGATTGACCACGTGTGCGATGTGGTGGCTGGTTCCGATTGCGCGCCACACCATTGCGTTCCCCGGTTTGGCCGCTTGTGGCGCAGGATCCTGGTTGGCGTATTGCGCATTGTCTGCGATCCTTTCGTCGCCCCAGGATAATTCGGGCGTGAACTCGGCGTGCTGGGCGATGGCGTGGCAGATGTCGAGAAACTGATTATTACCGCGGCGGTTGTTCTTTCGTCCCTTGAGGACTAGCCAACCCTCCGCGGCGGTGTATCTGATCTGCGGGGCGGGGGCAAACGGTACTGGCGCCAATTGACCCGGATACGCAACGGCGTAGTCTCCAAAAGTGGGTACGCGCGACCTACCCCGCAGTCGATCGCGCACGTTTCGCCAGGTAGTGAGTTCCCATCGTGGCACTTCGGTCAACGTCTCTGGCGAAACATCATCGAGGTTGCTCGGAAAGCCTCCTGCTGCGAGGGTCAGCGACCTCCACTCGTCTAGATGGGGCAAGTCAAGGATGATCAGGCGGGCGATACGCGCCGCGAAAGACGCTGTCGTTTCGTTTACGGCTCCGAAGTCGAGTATGAGATCGACGTGATCGGCCGAGATATCGAGCTTTTCGAGCAACCGGTCCAAAGTAGTCGATATTGGTTCGTCACGTTCGTCAAGATCTTCGTCGGACAGTCGGATGCACGTAGCTCTCGTTTCGAAGTTGCTCAGCGACAATCGCAACCGATCCATCAGGCGATCGTCTGTTGCATCACCGGGTCGGCACGTCGGGATCACTTGCGTGCGGTCTTCGGTGAAAAATTGATCGATTACTTCGGCTACGGGGTAGTACCCGTTGATCGACGGAAGTGCATGCAGATCGATGATCACATCAGTAGGCTCGGGCCAATTCTTTGCTAGCCGCTCAGCCGTCTTGCGGACGGTGGCCGTGACCCTGTCGGAAATCGGCTCACCGTCGTCATCGAGTTCATCGCCCGTCGGCACGAACTCAATGAGCGGGGTGAAGTTCGGCGCCATCTCCTGGCGAATATGATCGAGAGCGTAGAACTCACCGAGCCGAGCCTTAAGGATCGGAATGTAGTGGTTTGCACTGCGTCGCACTGGGCCCCCATCCAAGTGTCGTTGACTCCTTACCTACCATGCCTGAGATTTATTCGGACGTTGATTCGCTGCGCGTTTCATGTTGTGTATGCTCGCCAACCTCCGCGCGTTGACGATGCGGCGCTGGCGCGATCCGGGAATGCACGAGGTGGGCTCAATCGTTCTGGTCGTCCCGCAGCATCGACAGCTCCCATCGCACCAGATCGATCATGGCGACAACTACGGCTCGCCGGGGTCGAGTCCCACTTCAATCAGGACTTCGCGCTGCTCGTCGTCCACAATGGGTGAGTGTATGGCGTCTCGACCGCGTTCAGGCGCCGGCGCGGGCCGGGTGAAGGTCTAGCCGGATGCCTGTGATCGCCTGCGCCGAGCGATTACCAGGAGGTGGTGGCGGGGTGAAGGTCCCGAACTTGCTGCTCGCCCTAATCATCCCGTTCGCCGTGGTCGCGTGCGGTAGTCAAAACGCCACCCCGGCAGCGCCCAATGCCGCTGCACCGCAGCCACCGGCGTCCTTCCCCAGCGATAACCCGGTGCCGCTCGGCACGACGGTAACGGTGAAGGAGTTCGACGGCACCGGCTATCGGGCGGGCGGTGAAATGAAGCTGACCGTGGTGTCGTCCGGCCCCGGTGACCCCGCGGACACGTACTCGAACGAGATACCGGCGGGCATGAAGCTGACCGTGATCGACGTCGTAGCCGAACAGGCGTCTGGGGAGCCATACTTCCGCTCGCCCGCGTTCGTTGGGATCACCACGGGTCACGCAGCGGCCCACTCCTCGGACGAGCTTTACGAGAGTGAGATCGCGGCGGGCATCCTGTTACCGAGCGAGATCCGCAACGGTCAGGTTGGATTCATGGTGCCTGTCGACACAGAGATCGACAAGGTGATCTGGCAAGACGACGCGGACCACCAGCAGGCTGCGTGGGCGTTGAAGTAGCGCAGCATCCGGCGAGGGGGCTGGAGCATGACGAGCTTGATCCGCACCCGGAAAGGCTGGGTCGAGCCGGCGCCGAACGCATTGCCCCAACGGGCACCGTCTCTCAAGGCCGGAGCAGCGCTCGTCGGGTGGCAGGCGTGCCGGTGTGGCCGCGGGCACCGGACGCATTACTGCCGCCAGTGTGGCGAAACTGTGTGGACGCCGCCGATGAGTTTGGGCCTGTAGCTCGACGAACCTCGACAGCCGCTGACACGAAGGAGGGCGAATGCCCGCGTATCCGGTTAGCCAGCCAGTCACAATGTGCTGGCAAAACTTCTGCCCGTATCCAAGTCACGCCCATGTGCAGGGTAAGCCGTACTGTCAGCAGCACCTGAAGCGGCTCAGGGCCGGCAACATCAACCGGCCGTTGTTCGATGGCGTCGAATGCAAATACAGCCTATCCGGATATGCGCTGCCGTGGGATGAGCAGACCAGCGAAAACCGTGAGAGACGCATCGTGCTTGCTCGTGCGGACAGGGCTCTTGCTGCGTCACGAGATCCAGAAGCGCTTGAGCACGCTTGACGGGCGTACACACTGTGTACGCCCAGATGGACGAAGCGATGTTTACCCTCGCTGATGCCGGTCGAGCCACTCGGGCCGCGCGGATCAATGCCAGTGCAGGACAGGCCGCCCGACGCACTTTCTGTCGCGTGTGTGGTTCGACGATCGAGGGTGCAGAACGGCCTGCCCTCTACTGAGGGTTGAGGGCAGGCCGGGTAGCCGTCGGGTCGACAGTTGGGGGTACCGACCGACGTTCCGTACTTCTGAAAATCTCACGTTTCGTTACACGATCGGATACTCAGATCGGGTTACCTTCCGACGCCAGGACGTCCCTCGGATGTACACCCTTGCTGATGTGGAGCGTTTCCTCGATCGGCAGGCTCTCGTCGTTGAGGTCCAGCAACAGGTAGTGAACCGTCTGGTCGACACCCCGCCGCGCGGACGCGGCCGCCGCCTCGATGATCGCGGCCCACCGCGCACGTTCGCTCGGGTACTCCGCTTCCGCGATCGGCATGATGCGGAGAACCAGGTCGCCGTAGAGGACGTTGAATCCGAGGCGCATAAGCGTGTCGCCGAGCGTGAGCATCCGAGTGATCCGATCGGACATCGGGTCGCCGGACGCTGGCGCGGAGTCGGTGTTTGTAGTGGTCATGGCGTGGTTCCTCTCGGGAGTTCACGCCTGATTGACTCAGTTCACGAATGGTTCACGCAACAAGAAAGGCACCCTTGAAAGGGTGCCTGACCTGCATAAACGGTGGTGCGCGATACTGGGATTGAACCAGTGACCTCTTCCGTGTCAGGGAAGCGCTCTCCCGCTGAGCTAATCGCGCGAGGTGGAGACGGGAATCGAACCCGTGTGCACGGCTTTGCAGGCCGTTGCCTCACCACTCGGCCACTCCACCGGGCTTAAGGTCGAGACCCATACCTCGAGCGGATGACGGGATTCGAACCCGCGACCCTCACCTTGGCAAGGTGATGCGCTACCAGCTGCGCTACATCCGCACGCTCCGGGGCGCCGTTTCCGGCTCCTCGTTGCGAGATGGAACATTAGCCGACGCTGTCGCGAACTAACAAATCGGCTGGTAGAGCGCTTACGAGCGGATTGCTCGCAATGATCTTGATGCAGTCGCCCCGCTCGGGTCGTTGCGGAGCTTGCTTCGGCTGCCCAGCCGGCCCGTCAACCCGGAGACTGCGACCCCGCAGGGCGGGCTGTGGCCCAAGGGGCGGATTGGGATTCGCGGCGGAGGTCGTGTTAATGTTCCACCTCGTTCGGCAAGCCCCCTAAAGGCTCGCACACGGTCCCGTGGCTCAGTGGGAGAGCGTCCGCTTCACACGCGGAAGGTCGCTGGTTCGATCCCAGCCGGGACCACCGTTAAAACCGCAGGTCAGAGGCTGTTTGCAGCTGAGATCCAGCGTCATCCCGTTCTCATTCGGAGTTTCATCCAGCCAATATCCAGCCAAACCTTTTTGGACGCTGATTTTTCGGCTTGGCACTGAGTGTCAACCGTCGGCCGCGTCGACATGGACGAACCGGGTTCGGCTTCCTAGTGCACCAAACCGTCCGGCATTTGGCATCAGGAAGTTGGGCTCGCGTCTCCGTGCTTGTGCTCGATAGGTTTTGCTAAAGCTCCCGTCGTCCACAGCGCTGAACGTGGCAGGGCACGCTCAACGATCGTCGGCGGGCCCGGCGTGGAGGCCTTTGAGCTGGTCGTCGGGAACCCAGGAAGTCGCGCCGCGCCGAACCTGCCCGCCCCCAACTCTTGACGAGCAGCACCGGCTATACCTGATCACATCGAAGTTCGCGCAAGTGGATCGACACCCCGAGAGGGTGCCCCAACGCCGAAATGGGCGATCTGTTCGCGGACTATGGATGACAGGATGGGACTGCTGTGAGAAATGAGCATTTGGCTCTTCGAGCCGTCCTCGACGAGCGAAAGAACGCACAACAGCTGGACTTCGATCGCGATTCAATGAGCTCGGAGCACACCACGAGTTTGTCGTTGGCCCAAGCACTTGCGGTTGGATGCCTCAGTCGCCTGGACCCAAGCCGTGCGTCCATCGATGTCTGGGATCCCGCATCTGGCTCAGGGTTCGCGGGATTTTTGCTCGTCGATGCGCTCCAATCAGCAGGGGTACACGTCCGATATCGCGGGCAGGACATCAATCAGCAAGCGGTGATGGCAGGCCAACGACGCTTCCAAGCAGTGCCAAATGCCGAACTCGCTCTCGGAAACACCCTCGCGAACGACGAGTTCGCGGAATTCGAAGCCGATTTGGTCATCGTAGATTCGCCGTGGGGATTGAACTGGGCAAGTTCAGAACCGGCTGTGCAATCTCGCCGCGAATCGGGTGAGTTCCGTTTCGGCGTTCCGCAACAGTCCGACAGCACCTGGCTCTTTATTTCATTGGCGTTGGAGAAGCTACGACCGGCAGCCCAGGGAGGGGGGCGAGTCGCGGCCCTCGTCGCTCCGAGCGCCTTACGAGCGGGTGGCGCCACCGGCGCGATGCGACAGAAGATCGTGGAAGCCGGGCTGCTCGAATCCGTCACTCGGCTACCTGAGGCGCTAGCACCGAACACGTCTATCACTCTCTATCTTTTGACTTTTACGAACAGCGACGACGGCGATGCACGAAGCAAGGTCGCGATTGCTGACCTGCAAACACAGTTCACGAGCGGCCGCAGACATCGAGCGATGCCTGCCTCCGCATTCCGCGAGCTCGAATCAGGGCTTCGGACAAGGAAGTCGGGACCCCGGAACCGCACTATCGAGGTTGGACAGCTCATCCGCACAGAAGCTGATCTTTCGCGAGAGTCCAACGACGGGCACCGACTCTCGTGGCGACTCACGACCTACCGCAACCAGGCGATCGACGAGCGCCTACTGGAGTCTCGATACGGGGCACATTCCGGGATCTGCATGGACAGGAACCCGACCACCATCGTCGACCTCGACCCCAGCCCCTTTTTCGGGGATGACTCGCGCGATCTCCTGAAAGCCATGAAGGCACAAGGATGGGCGAGCAGGCGTCTGAGCCAACTCCTCACCAGAGAGCCGGCAGCGGTAAATGACTCGACCGGCGCCGCCGATAGGCAGGTGTTTGTTCCGACGACTCGCAGCGGCAAGGTCTCCACCGAGCTATCTGAGACGGAGGCCTCTGGCCGAGTGCTCTCGATCCAACTCGACACTGGCGTGGCCGAGCCGACGTTCCTGACGGCTTGGCTCAACTCAGAGCAAGGGCTCGCGAGCAGATTTCGCGCGATCGAAGCGAGCAGCTCGGGCACCTATCCAAGAGCACTTAGGTCCGACCCGAACTCGCTGATGCGTTGGGCCGACGAACTCATCGTCCCCGTGCCCGCGCGCAGCGTACAACTGGCGCTTGCGTCGGCGGACGAAAGGCTCGGCTCTTATCACGCTGAACTGAACCGCCAACGAGAGAGCATCTGGGCAGCGCCCGACAGTGCGGCAGAGGTGGTGGACAGGATTGCGAACGCGTTCGACGACTCTGTGGATGCTTGGCTCGACCAGTTGCCTTTTCCCATCGCGTCGGCACTTTGGACTGCTGAAACCGCCACTTCACCAGGCGACCAGCAGCGGGCGTACCTCCATGCATGGGAGGCCATAGTCACCTTCCATGCAACGGTGCTCCTCTCGGTGTCCCGCTGCGATCCAGGCAGCAGTAGCACCGTCGAAGCAGCGATTGGCCAGACGCTGCGAGAACAACACTTGGGTATCGAACGAGCCTCCTTCGGAACCTGGGTGGTCATCGTCGAGAAAACGTCCAAAGACCTCCGTCGTGCGCTTGAGAGTGGCGACCCCGACGATGTCGCCCGCATCCGCAACGCGTTCGGCGGCCTCAGTCGGACCGGAATCGAACGCCTCATCTCGAAGGACGTCGTGAAGAAGTTCAACGAGCTAAACGGTAAACGTAATCGCTGGAGCGGACACACGGGCTATACGTCCGATGACGAATGGAAAGCGCAGGTGGCATCGCTCGTCTCGGACCTCACCAATCTTCGCGAGATGCTCGGCAATGTTTGGACGCAGCTCCTTCTCGTTCGTGCAGGCAGCGCCAAGCGCACGCGCGACGGTTACGTCCAGGAGGCAGAGGTCGCAGTCGGCGCTCGTTCTCCGTTCCGCACGCAGAACTTCAGTGTCGGTGAGCTGATGGTCGACCGCGAGCTGTACCTCGTGACAGAGGGGTCGCAGTCGCCGTTGCGCCTTGGGCAGTTCGTGCAACTCCGCGCGGCTCCGCGCAATGCCCAGTACACGACATACTTCTATAACCGGACCGAAGGGACCAGCGTCCGCATGGTCAGCTATCAGCACGGGCCGGAGAGCGAAGTCCAAGCCGACGCAGAGAGCTTCCGCACTGAGTTCGGCGCATTGGCTGCGACGTGACGAGACCGTGAGCATGCTTGCACCATCCGGCCGGATCGCCCTATCCGGCGATGTGTGTAGTAGCACCGGATAGGTAAGCCTGGCGCGAACGAGGCGAGATCGATCAGGCACAAGGCCTAATGATGGACGACACCACTCTCTGGCTTACTCGTTCTCTCCGCCGGATATCGCGTCAAGGGCCGACGCGACGGTATCGAGTTCTTCGTCGTACAGGTCGGCGTAAACGTGTGCGGTCACGGTGATGGACGCGTGGCCCATCACCTTCTGAAGCAGGCGAAGGTCCGCGCCGGCCATTCGCGCGAGTGAGGCATACGTGTGCCGAAGGTCGTGCACCCGCAGCGTCGGTCGGCCGATCGTGGACGCCGATTTTCTCCACGCGACGGCGCGCTTCCAATTCTCGAGACTCAGGCGGTGACCTTTTGGGGAGGCGATCGCCGGTCCACCTCGCGGCCGTCCAGCCGTCCTCTCCTCGAAGATCGGCAAGAGCCGTTGAGGAAT
This sequence comes from Aldersonia kunmingensis, assembly GCF_001646865.1. GTDB lineage: Bacteria > Actinomycetota > Actinomycetes > Mycobacteriales > Mycobacteriaceae > Aldersonia > Aldersonia kunmingensis. Next base: position 33,852 of record NZ_LRRB01000180.1, read on the forward strand.
TGGAATGACGCGGCGCCCCGCTTGGGACTTCGGATTGCCCTCAGTTAGTCGCCCACCGACCTGTGTGATCGAGCGACGGACGCGGAGTCGCCGGGTTTGAAGATCGACGTCCTCGACGTTGAGTCCGGTCAGTTCGCCGAACCGCAATCCGGTGTAGGCGAGGACTCTCACGACATCGCCTTGTGCACCGCATGTTCGCGCCAGTTCCGCGACTTCGGCGGCGGTGAGATAAATGTGGTCGCGATGGTGCATCGGGGGAAACCGGGTCCGTGTGGCGGGGTTCTTCCCAATGAGAAGTCCGTTTTCGGTCGCGTAATCGAGGCACATTTTGAGCACTGAATGCGTCCAGCGGACGGTTCGGGGGCTAAGCCCTGAGGCGGACATACTGTTGACCCACCGCTGGATCGACGCATGGTCGATCTTTGCGATCGGCCACGAGCCGAAGGTTGGTTCGACTCGCAGTCTCCAGTTGTCGGAGTATCCGCGGCGCACCTTCGGGCTCCAATCGGGGCGCGAAGCAAACCACAGTATGTAGATCTCGGAGAGTTGCACTCGGCCGCCCCGCGGATCGAACTGCTCGCCGCGCGCCTGATTGGAGATGACCGCGGCCTCGAAGACCTTCGCCTCCCGCTCGGTCATGAATGTCTTCGAGCGTTGGGTGCGGTCGGGTGCCCGCCACACGACATCCCATCGGGCGCCGTGCTTGGTGGGGCGCCTAGTGATTGCCATCGCGGCACTTCCTCGAGTTGCAGCGTCGGGCACCGGACTAATTGCGAGTAGCCCCGAGCGCAGCCACGATTTGGACGCAGAGTTCTCCGTGAGTCCGCTACACACGGATCGTTTCGAGCCAATCAAGTACGTCATGCCTCGTCCATCGACGGTGGCGACAACTCAGGCGCAGGTGGCGAGGGCCTGGAGCGTCAACACCTCGTTCACGCTTAGCCGCCCAGTCGTGGAGCGTCGAGACCGGCACTCCCGTCATGTCGCGCACTTCGTTCGCGGTGAGCAGGTCGGTGCTAAAAGCTTTGTCGCTCATCGGAGTAACGCTCCTAAATGCATCGATGCGACGGAAGTGGGCAACAGGCTGCGAGACATTCGATCTCACCCCGCATCCATCAGCCGTTGAAGTGCGGCCGCCAGCACGTAGATCCGTCCACCAAGTCGGCGGACCGGCAACTCATCCTTCGACACGAGCCTGTACGCAGCGGCTCGGCTTATCCCGAGTAGCGCGGCCGCACGGGGCACCGGAAGTAGGGGCGGCAGTTGCTGTTCGGACATTGCGGACCCCAAATCCCGCGCGCTTTCGTGGAGCGTGCCGTCACGGCCGGCTGCCACCTCTTGGAGGCGGCAGCGATCCTCGTCAATGTGGTGCTCGCCACCGAGGTGTACCCCTGCGACGATGCCGTCCGTGCGATGAGTAGCGAGCGCGTAGCGTGCACACGACGCGGTCACTGGGCAAGTCCGGCAGATACGCAGCGCTCTTTCGCCGCCGAAAGGTCCGGGAAACCACCAGTCTGGATGCTCGTGACCTCGGCAGCTAGCGTCGTCCATCCACGCCCGTGAGGTTGCCGCAGCTCGATGTTGCTTGGGGGCTGGTTGGAGTCCGGCTTCGCAGCTCATCCGCCGATCCTTTCGCGGGATGTGTGCACATTTCTGATCGCGAGTCACATACCTACAGATCGATGATGTCCTTCCGATACGTCCGATAGAAGGACTTATCGGAGGACATGAGTAGGACATTTAGACGGCAGAATGGATCGACATTCCATGTGATCGGACTAGAGTGTCCGTATGACCGCGACTGGAAATGCGCGGCTTCGCGCGGCGAGGCAAGCGGTGGGCCTTCGTTCTCAGGCGGCGTTGGCCGAGGCGGTTACGCAGGCCGCGCGCAGTATCGGTCTGCGTGTCGCAGTCACCGCTCGCACCGTCCGGCGATGGGAATCGTCGGAGCCGCCATGGCCGCACCCCGACCATGCGAGGGCGCTCGAAGCGTTGTTTCAGCGTCCGGTAGCGGAGCTTGGGTTCACACCGCCTTGGTCTGAGGGTGCAACCGCCGCCGAAATGCATGCAGCACAGCCGGTTTCCGCAGCAATCCACAACCATCGGCGGCTGGGACCAGCAGCTGCCGAGGTCCCGTCATCGGTAGTGAGCGACTATGCAATAGCAACCTCGGCCTACCGCCGGATGTATTGGTCGTTGGCGGGGGCGCGGGTGCATCAGCCAGTTTCGCATCACGCCGTTCTTGGGGGCGACTTGCTCGATCACATTCCGCAAACCGAGCGGGAGACCTTGGCGAGGGCGGTGTCTGAGTGCAGCCTGCTTGCCGGCCGGATCGAGTTTTTCGACCTTCAAAAACCCGAGCTTGCGCAACAAAGTTTCGTCCTCTCGCTCCAAGCGGCGCACGAGGCAAACGACTCACTTCTCGGCGCGGCAGCGCTCGCACATATGGCGTTCCCGCCCGCATTCTCGGGCGATCGGTCTCGCGCGGAGGAGGCGCGTGATCGTGTCCGGGCAGCGCGAGCGTTTGCGCGTCGAGGCGATGCAAACGGTGAGATGCACGCATGGCTCGACGCAGTGGAGGCGGAGGTCGAGACGCGGTTCGGCGACACGCGCCGGGCCCTCGACTTGTTACATCATGCGGAGCAGTTGTACGAGGCGAAGAATGACCGCCCATCACCTCTTTGGATGGATTGGTTCTCCGAGATTCGGCTGGCTGGGTTCAAGGGAAACACGTTGCTGGCGGCGGGTCGCGGACGTGATGCCCGCGAGACCTTGGAAAGAGTGCTCGCGGACCTGCCAGATGACGCTGTTAAGCAACAGTCTGTCGTATTAACCGATCTGGCCGCGGCGGCCGTTGTCGAGAAGTCGCCAGAGCTGGCGTGCACATACCTTTCGCAAGCGCTCGATCAGCTTGGGCACTACTGGTATGCGACCGCGATGGATCGCGTCAAGACAGTTCGCCAGTCGCTTCGGAAGTGGGATTCGATTCCTGAAGTTCGCGATCTCGATGAGCGACTTTACAATTGGCATACCACAG
>NZ_LRRB01000175.1 GCF_001646865.1 Aldersonia kunmingensis
CGTCATCGAGCCCGACGCGCTCGCCGGGATGCCCGTTCTCATCGGCGCGACGGGCGGCACGCCTCGGCATTCGCTCGCGCTCGAGCACGCCGTGCGTCCGTTGTTCACCTACCTGCGCTCAACCGTCGTCCCGACGTCGGTCTACGCCGCCACCGACGACTGGGCTTCGGCGGACGATTCAGCCCTCACCAACCGGATCGACCGTGCCGCAGGCGAACTCGCGGATCTGATTGCCGGGCGGCCGACCCGCAGAACTGTCGACCCGTACAACGAGCCGACGCCGTTCGAACAGTTGCTGTCCGGCCAGGGCTGAGGAGTCAGTCCTTCCCGGCCGCCACTTCCCGCAGCAGCAGGTACAACGGCACCGCGAAGCAGATCCCGACGGTCGACGTTGCCGGGACGACGGTCCACCAACCGCGGACGCCGCGCTGGCGCGCATCCCAGCGCGACCACAGCCAGAACGTGCCGGTGGTGATGCCGAGGTCGGCCGTAAGTTGTTGGGCGGGAATGGAATCCACCCAATGAGCGAAGTACGCTCGGGTGCTTTCGACGGAGAGGCCGTTCTCCTTGAAGTACTTGTAGACGAACGAGTTCGGCGCGACGAAGCCGATGATCGTCAACAACAGCAGGATGGCGATTCGTACGGGTCGGGACGGTAGTGGCGACATGGCGCCCAACCTACTGGGGCCGAATGGACCTCCGGTCGATTTCGCCGAGCTGGGGATTGGGATCGGCTTGCCAGTCGTACACCACAGCGGTGACGAGGAAGATGTCCTGCAGCGACCGGCGCCGGCGATCGATTGCACTCCAGAACAGCCCGAATCCGAACGTCACGTACAGCACTGCACGGAAGAAGGCTCGCGGCCACCCCAGCAACTGCCCGCGCCGCCCGACAACCCGCAGGCCCATCGCGATCTGCCCGAACGTCCGGCCATTCACCGCCCAGCATCCGGTCAGATAGATCACCGAGAGCATCACGAACGTCCCCATCGATCCGATCACGGCGACGTCGGGAAACGTGAATTGCTGTGGGGAGAACAGCAATTTGATCAATACCCAACCCAAGTACATGGCGCCCATCCCCACGAGCACCGTCACTACATCGATCCCGGCGGCGATGGTGCGGGTGACGATCCCCGCCGCCCGATGGTCAGGTGTGGGCATTCACGGCCGGTCGTTCAGGCTGGTGCCATTGCGGCGAAACACCTTGTCGACGATCCCGGTCACCGCATCGTCGGCGCGCATGCCCTGCATTCGCACACCAGTCACCGCTTCGTTCCGCATCGACCCCGTCGATTCTCGGATGATGCTCGGCAGATCGATGCCGTCGACGATCTTGTTGGCGATCACCACGAGGTCCACGTGCTCATTGATGAGGTCGGTGAGGTCGACGTCGCGCAACGCCGCGGAGACAACGCGGCGCACGGTTGCCTCGACCGCACGATCCGGAACCCCGTCCGGGCCACCAAGCGCCTCCGCGCCGCGCCGATCCAGCGCCGTCAGCACCGAACCCACAACGGGGACTCGTTGCGCCACCGCGAGGCTCAAGCCGACCACAGCAGTCACTCCGCTCGCGGCTATCGATACCGCGCCAACCGCCATCCGACCCGGATCGAGGCGCCCACCCTCTGCCATACCCGACACTAACGCGCGTACGTTGACCTGGCAGTCCGCTTCATGAATTCCGCCCAGCTCAGCAACGCGCAGTCACCTGGCCGAGCACCGGCGTCACGGGCATGACTGTGATGCCGGACCTCAGCTGCGGGTCGCCCGGAGGCGTCCGAAACTCGAACTCCTGCACGAGCCGCCCGAGCGCGAGGGCGGCCTCGAGCATGGCGAAGTGCTGGCCGATACACCCGCGTGGGCCGTGTCCGAACGGGAACCACGCGTATTTATGCATCGCCTTTTCCCGCGCGGGTAGGAAGCGATCGGGGTCGAAGGTCTCCGGGTCTTCGAAGAGATCGGGCCGGCGGTGGATCACCCACGCCGAGGTCGCCACGTCCGATCCGGCGGGAATTCGGTACCCGCAGAGCTCGCGCTCCTCGACCGCCTTCCGCGCGACATATGGCACGGGCGGATAGAGCCGCGTGGCCTCCTTGAGCACCATCGTCGTGTATCCGAGCGCGCGTACGTCCTCGGCGGTCGGTGTCTGACCGGTCAATACCCGGTCGGCCTCATCGCGCACCTGCTGCTGGATCTCCGGGTGGCGGCCAAGCAGCCAGAGCGCAAAGGTCAACGCGATCGACGTCGTATCCTGCCCGGCGAACAGGAAGATCAGAATCTGGTCGCGCACCTCGCTGTCACTGAGCGACTCCGAACCATCCCTGGCATCGATCAGGCGTCCAACCAGATCGTCGGATCCGATTCCGCTCGCACGGCGGCGATCGACGATCTCGTCACAGATCCGGAAGATCTTCTCCCGCGCCCGGCGGGTACGAACATTCAACGGCGTCGGCCAACCCAGCGGCGTCCGCATCGGGGAGAAGCCCCGCTTAATCGTGGCGTCGCTGAGTAACGGAAACTCCGCACCCAGTACCGGGAGAATGCGGTCGGCATCGTCGCCGAACAGTATTCGCACCGCGAGGGGAAGCGTGAGGCCCGTCATTTCGCTGCTCAGATTCACCGTCTCGGATGAACGGGCACGCAGTGACGCGATGTAGCGCTCGATCTCGTCGCTCATTGTCGCGGCGTACCCGTCGACGCGCTTCGTGGTGAAGAGCGGCTGCACAAACCGTTTCTGCCGCAACCAATCCTCGTCCTGACTCGTCACGAGCCCATTGCCGAAGATGTTCCGCATTTCATCGTAGGTGGTGGATTCCTTGCGGAAGTTGTGCGCGTCAGCCGCGTCGAGGATCCCGGCGGCCCCGTCGGGGTGATACAGGCCGTAGAACTCGATGCGCCGGCCCGGCGGCCCGATCGACACCCGTGCGACATCACCCGCTTCCCGGTATGCGCGCAGTCCGATGCCGAGTGGATCACGGCGGAGTTCCCGCAACGGCCCGAGCAAGCGTGGCCCGGAGAGAAGAGGTGGCTCCTTCAGTTCGATCGTCATCGCTACCTCCCTGTCGGCTCCCCGACCCAGCATGCGCGTCGGACACGATATCCGCGCGAGTAGCGGGCTACTCGAAGGCCAGCGGGTCGAGATCGGCGATCGCTACACGACAGACCTATTGAACGCACGCACCCGAATCTCCCGCGTCAGGTGGTCACGCTGTTCCACCACGAGCCGGCGCAACGCGGCCGATGCGTCCCCGTTGCCCGCGAGCCACTCGTCGACCGGTTCGACACTGTCGGACCCGGGGAACAGGCCGAGCACAATGCGGCGGGCGATCTCGATACTGCGTTCGGACCAGACCCGCCGCAGCGACGCGAAGTACTGCCCGTCGTAATCCGCGATCAGGTCTCGACGCCCGCCGGCACGGAAGCCCGCGATGGTCGCATCGAGGTGATCGTTGCTCAGTGAGGTGTCGGCGAACACCGCTTCCCAGGCGTTCTGTTTCACTTCGGCGTCCGGCCGGGCCCGAAGGCAGCGCAGCCGGAAGGTGCGTCCGGCCGCGGTGTCGTCTCGCACCAGTTCGGCGTCGAGATCATCGACATTCGCGTGACCGGTCGCCGCAAGCGCGGACCACAACAGCCAGCGCAGATCCGGATCGAGCGGGAGGCCTTCGAGCACAGTCTCGCCATCCAGCAGGGCACGAATCTCACTGCTACGCCCTGCATCCGTGCTTGCCGCAGCGGAAAGTGCTCGCGCCCAAGCGAGCTGGGCATCCGATCCCGGCTCGGCCTCGGTTAGAGATGTCCAGGTCGCATCGAGCCAGTCGTGACGGGCGGCAGCCAACTCCGACTTGGGTACGTAATGCTCCACCGCAGCCACGGCATTCGCGAGCGCGGACGACAGCAGCGCCGAATTTGCCTCGGCCGGAGCGAAATCGCGGACGATGCGCAAATACCGCTGCACCCCGAGCTCGCCGTCCCGGGTCGCGTTCCACAGCGCGGACCAGATCAGTCCGCGCGCCAGCGGATCAGCGAGCCGGTCCAGCGACGACTCGACCGTGCGCAGTGAGCGCTCATCGAGCCGGACCTTCGCGTAGGTGAGGTCGGCATCGTTGAGCAGCACGAGCGCCGCGTCCGGCAACTCGATCGGTGTGCGCGCCGCAACGAGATCCACCTCGGTGCGCCCGCTCAACACCAACCGGCCCTCGTCGTCGAAGTCGTAGCAGCCGACCGCGAGCCGGTGTGGGCGCGGATCGGTTTGGACAATGACGTTGTCCTCGAGCGCAAGCGTCGACACCCCCGAGGTCTGCAGCCACGCGCGCGCCCACGCGGTGAGGTCGCGCCCGGATGTCGCGGACAGTTCCGTGAGCAGATCGTCGAGTGTGGTGTTGCCGAACGCATGTGCACGGAAGTACCGCCGGCACCCCTCGAAGAACGCGTCCCGCCCGACGTAGGCGACGAGTTGCTTGAGCACGCTCGCGCCCTTGGCATAGGTGATGCCGTCGAAGTTGAGCTTGGCCGCCTCGAGATCGGTGATGTCGGCGACGATCGGATGGGTGGTCGGCAGTTGGTCCTGCAGGTACGCCCATGCCTTGCGGCGGTTGGCGAAGGCGACCCACGCATCGGTGAATCTCGTTGCGACCGAGCTTGCTTCGGCCCCCATGTAATCGGCGAAGGATTCCTTGAGCCACAGGTCGTCCCACCACCGCATGGTGACGAGATCGCCGAACCACATATGCGCCATCTCGTGCAGGATCGTGTTCGCCCGGCCCTCGAACTGCGCCTGAGTTGCCGCGCCGCGGAACACGTAGGCCTCGGTGAACGTCACGCAGCCGGGGTTCTCCATCGCGCCGAGGTTGTATTCGGGCACGAAGACCTGGTCGTATTTGCCGAACGGATACGGGTAGTCGAAGTTGTCTGCGTAAAAGTCCAGGCCCTGCTTTGTCACCTCGAAGATCGCGTCGGCGTCGAGGTAGTTCGCCAGCGACGCGCGGCACAGCACCTGCAGTGGGACGTTGAGTTCGTCTCGGCTCCAATTGGATTCGACGAAGTGGTACGGCCCGACGACGATGGCGGTGATGTAGGTCGAGATCGCAACCGTCGGCTCGAAACGGACCGTCTGGACGCCACCATTCGTGGATCGCTGCGCCGCAACCTGATTCGAAACAACGGTCCAGGCCTCGGGCGCGCCAACGACGAAGGTGAAGGGTGCCTTCAGGTCTGGCTGCTCGAAACCGGCGAACACTCGGCGCGCATCGGCTGGCTCGTACTGGGTGTACAGATACGTGGCACCGTCGGCAGGGTCGCGAAAACGGTGCAGACCCTCGCCCGAACGGCTGTAGCGGCCCGTTGCCGCAACGGTGACGACGTTCTCGGCGCGCAGGCCGGTCAGCGCGATCCGTGCGCCATCGAATTGAACCGCAACAGATTCGCCGTTGATTGTGACGGCCTCGACTGAATCGCCGAGGAAGTCGAGCCAGGTGTCGGGCGCGGATGCCGAGAATGCGAGCGTTGTCGTCGTAGCAAAGCCCGGCAGGTCGTGATCGTCGGCCGCAGCGAGATCGAGCTCAACGAGATAGCTGTGCACCGAAATCGTTGCAGCCCGGCGTGAAGTCTCGTCGCGGGTGAGATTGGGATCGCCCATGGCATGCATAGTGCCAGCGCAAACGTCGCTTCGGTGCGGTCGCTTGCGTTGCGACGAACACCGGGCTCGGGTAAATTTGCTCGCCGGTCCCCCCAAAAAATGATCTTGTGCGGGCTCGGCTGTGCGCGGAAACGCCCGGTCGAGTGCACGCACCGAAGGAATCCTGGACATGAGCGACCGCGACGTTCTCGAATACACCCTCGACTGGGCGAGCTCGAACCACTACGCGATTACTACCGCGCAGATCCTGACCGAGCTGATCTCGGTCGCGCGACGACACATCAACCCGTTCGATCGGGATGCCGCCATGCACACCGCCGCGGCACGGCTAGAGGCGCGGGCGAACGAGCTCGCGCTCAGCGGTTCGGCACTCTAGCCACCGGATAAAGCACAACCGCGGCGACGCCTCCGCCAGGAGCGCCGCCGCGGCAGTGATTGCGCTATTCCGAGCTGGACGCGTCCGCCGAGTCCCGCAACGCGCGACCGGGGATGAAGCCGACGACGACCACCCACAGCCAAGTGGCCGCAAACTCGCTGTAGAGGCGGCCGGACTCGCCGAGCTGCAGATGACGATGGAAACCGTCCAGCCAGGTGCTGAAGGGGAGGTAGCCGAACCACGTGGGCTCGCTGCCCAGTACCTCGCCGCTGTAGGGATCGACGAATACCGCGCGTACCTTCTCCTCGCCGACGCCGGCGTCGTTGAAGTAGACCCGGGTGGACTCGGACTCGGTCGCCGCGGGCCGCATACCCGACATCGCGAGATCGGGGTAAGCCGCTTGCGCCGCGGCGGCCTGCGCAGACAACGGAAGCGCCGTGCCGGAAGGGTCAACCGAGAGGATGTCGCCGTAGACGACTCGCTCGACGGTCGGTGCCATCGCATACAGCCCACCGGTAATGGCGGCGATGAGGATGAAGGGGCCAACGAGAAGACCTGCGTAGAAGTGCAGCCGCAGGATCAGTGGCCGGAAGCTGCGGGGGTGACGACCGGTGGGTGGCGGTTCCGGGGCCTTGTTCTCGGTGACGGAATCGCCGCCGAGGTCGAGTTCGGACGTGGACATGCCGAGGGCCTGCTTTCTAGGGGTGGCCGCGCATGGCGCGACCGGATGCCGCCGTCCGCGACAAGCGGACAGCGCAAGGTATTGGCGACTCACGTCGGAGCGCAGCGAGTTCGCGGCCGCACATGTGCGGGCGCGACGATGAGGCGTACGTCAGGCGAGGAGCAGGAGCGCGGGTGGGCCGCGGGTACCGGTGGCCGAGCTCAGCAGCAACGGCAGCGTGGCGGCCGGGCGCGCGAATCGATGCCGAGTCCGTCGCTCGGGGTCAGGCGAGATGATCGCGCACAGCACGGCGACAAGGCGGCGCAATGCGGACACGGCTCGGTCGGCGCCGAGTTCGGCGAGACCGATCAGTGCCGCGCAGACGAGCGCGGCAACAACATGTGCGGACACCATCCCAGGCGTCACACCGAAGCCGTGGACATGGTCGGCGGTGACGGTCAGTGCGAGGTGCCCTGCCAGCTGGCCGGCGCCGAGCACCGCGGCCATCGCTGCCAATCGCTGCAGCGGAGCGGTGGGCAGTGTGCGAACACCAGCGCCCACAGCCGCTCCGGCGAGGGCAAGCAGGACAAGCGTGTCACCCGCGGGTGCCGCACCGCCTCCGAGGCCATGCGCCGCCACCACGACTGCGCCCGAGCACGCACCGGCCAACGCGCCACGGACCGCCGTGGCACCGGACCTCGGCGCACTCATGAGCAAGAAGGATAACTGCGGATTCACTGACCTTCGTCGGCACCGGCGGAGATAATGCGAGCAGACCACTCTCTCGGGCGATACGAGGTGGCGCCATGCGTCGCAGGACAGCACACCGGTTCATGATCGCGGGCGCGGCGGCCATCGCCCTGCTCTGCGGTGGCGTCGCGAACGCGGTACCGCCACCATCAGCGTTCGCGCCGGCCAGTCGGCCCGGGCCGGCGCTCAGCGTGCCGCAGCGCGACTTGGACAACGCGCTGTCCTGCGAGACCAACCTGGCCACGGCAAATCGGGAACCGGTGCTGCTGCTTCCTGGTACTTCCACCACCCCCGAGACCTCGTTCGGTTGGAATTTCATTCCCGCGTTCGACGCACTCGGCGTCCCGTACTGCGCGCTCACGTTGCCGTCGGACAACAACGGTGACGTTCAGGTCAACGGCGAATACGTCGTGAACGCCGTGCGCACCATGCACGCGCGTTCCGGGCAGCAGGTGCAGATCGTCGGCTGGAGTCAGGGCGGCGGACCGATGCCGCGCTGGGCGCTGCGGTGGTGGCCGGACATCCGGCCGATGGTCGACGGCGTCATCGGTATCGACCCGCCGAACACCGGTAGTGCGGTCGGGAGCCTGTTCGGGTGCGAAATCGTCGCGCTGGTGTGCCCGCCCGCAGCGTGGCAACAGATGCCGCAGTCGAACTTCACCGCCGCGCTGAACTCGGACACGATGACGTTCCCCGAAGTGAACTACACCGTCATTTACAACCGGCTGAGCAACATTGTGCAGCCGAATCTCGATGGGCACGCGTCCGCGCTACCACCGGGTCCGAACGTGACCAATATTGCGCTGCAAGACTTCTGCGGCGGAATGGCATCGATCCTGCCCGACCACGCCGTGGCACTCGGCTCTCCCGCAACACTCGCCCTGGTGCTCGACACGCTGGCCCATCCCGGCACTCCCGGCGACCCAGCCCGGGTGAATCCGGCGACCTGCGGCCAACTGGGGACTCCGTTCGTCTCCGCCCAAACCCAGATCCAGGCCATCGGGCATATCTACGCCGACGCCTTCACAAGGACCGTCCCCCGCGACAACGTTCCGGCCGAGCCGCCGCTGCGTTGCTACGTCTACACAGCGGCGGCCCGGCCCGTGGGGTGTGCGGGCTGACCTAGCCGACCCGCACCGGTTCGGGCTCCGACGCCACATTTGCTGGCGGGGTCATACCCAGCGCTGTGAGTGCGCCTGCCGCAGCCACCGCTGCCATCACCCACCAGGAATGCTGGAACACGGTGTGCGCCTGCTCATATCCCGACGGTGTACCGAGGATGGCGACGAGCACGCTGACGCCGAGGGCAAGTCCGATTTGTCGGCTCATGCTCACCACGGCGCTGCCGGTCGCGGCCCGCTCCGGCGGTAGGTCCGCGGTTGCGGCCGACAGAATCGAGGGCAGCGCGAGGCCGACGCCAATGCCGCCGATCAGCCAGCCCGGCAAGATCTGCGTCACGTAGCTCGGGTCCTGCCCAACCGAGAACGAGATGAGCAGTCCACCGAGTCCGAAGAGCGCGCACCCGGCAGAGACGACGACGCCGATCGGAATGCGGCTCGCGAATCGGTGCGCGACGGCGGCGAAGATCGGCACCATCATCGGACCGGGCGCGACCGCGAGTCCGGTCTTGATCGCCGAGTATCCCCACACCTGCTGCAGCCACAGGATGTTCGCGAGCAGGGCCGCCCCGAACGGCACCGAAAACAGCAGCGCGGTCGCGTTCGACCAGGCGAACGGACGTACCCGCATAAGGGCGGGCTCGATGATCGGCGTCGGGTGCCGCATCGAACGGGCGACGAACCACGCGATAGCCACGACCGATACGGCGAACGCGAGGACGATCCTCGTGCTTGTCCAGCCCCAGTCCGGTCCCTCGACGAGGCCGAGGGTGAGCGAACCGATGCCGACGGCCAGCAGGGCAGCGCCCCACAGGTCAGGGATTCGCGTGACGGACTCGTCACGCGAGGGCCGCACGATACGGGCGGCGGCAATCATCGCGAGCACTCCGACCGGGACGTTGACGAGAAAGACCCAGCGCCAATCGATTTCGACGAGCAGTCCGCCCACCACCGGGCCGGCTGCGGCGGCGAGCGCGCCGGATGCAGCCCAGATCCGAACCGAGCGGGCTCGGTTCTCCGGTGCCGACGACGCGAGGACAAGACCCAGGCTGGCCGGGGTCAGCATCGCGGCGCCGGCCGCCTGCAGCACCCGGAACGCGACGAGCCACCAGATGCCATCGGCCGCGGCGCACGCTGCGCTGGCCGCGGTGAAGACGCCGAGCCCGAGCAGGAACCCACCCTTGCGTCCGTAGCGGTCGGCGATTCGACCAGCCGGGATCAGGAGCGCGGCGAAGACGATCGTGTACGCATTGAGCACCCAGGACAGCTGCGAGAGCGTGGCGCCGGGGAAGTCCGCGCCGATCGAATCGAAGGCGACATTGACGATGAATACGTCGAGCGAGGCCATGAAGGCGGCCAGCGAGAGCACACCCAGCACCAAACCCGGACGCGACTGACTATCAGGTTGCATAGTCAGACACGCTAGGTGCTGACCATACAAACCACAAGTCAGATGTCAGCTCGCCTTCGCGACCTTCCGCTTCGCCGAGCCACGGGAGAACTCGAGCGACCCCTCCGTCACCGGTCGCAACGTCAGCGCGATGGAGTCGGCAAGGAAGTTGCGATAGACCTTCCACGGCCGCTTCGTCCCCTGTCGCGGGAACTTCGCGCGCTGGATGTAGCCCGAACTCAACAACCAGCTGGGCCGGGTTGGGCCGTTGTCGGTGCGAACAGGCGTGACCTGTGTGTAGCCGTTCTCGTCGAGGTGATCGAGCACGCGCACGACGTAGCGGCACGAGATATCCGCCTTCAACGTGTAGGACTGCTGCGGATAACCCGTCACATGCGCGAAGTTCGGGATATCGCTGAGCAGCACGCCCTTGTAGTAGAGCGTGTCGGCGAGATCCACGCTTTCTCCGTCGATCAGCACTTCGGTCCTCGGCAGGATGCGCATATCGAACCCGGTCGCCGTGACCACGATGTCCGCCGAAAGCTGTTGGCCCGACTCGGTTTCGATGCCTTCTTCGTTGAACGTCGCGATCTTGTCGGTAACGACGTCAGCCCGTTTCTCCGCGATCGCGACGAAGAGGTCGCCGTCGGGGATGGCACACAACCGCTGGTCCCACGGGTTGTATCGCGGACCGAAGTGGGTGTCGACGTCGTAATCCTCGCCGAGGTACTCCACGGCCTTCTTGCGGATCATCGACTTGACCAGCTTGGGCGCGAGGACGCTCATGTAGAGGACGTAGATCTGGAAGGCGATGTTCCGCCACCGCACGACCCGGTGGGCGACGGGCTGGGGCAAGAGCTTCGCCATCCGGGCACGGAACCCGTCCGGGTCGTCGAACGACATGACGTAACTCGGCGAGCGCTGCAGCATGGTGACGTGCGCAGTCCGCGCCATCGCCGGCACGAGGGTCATCGCGGTTGCACCGCTACCGATCACGACTACACGCTTACCTGCGTAGTCGAGATCCTCGGGCCAGTGCTGCGGATGCACGATCCGTCCGCCGAACCGTTCGATCCCCGCGAATTCCGGTGTGTAGGAACCGTCCCCGTCGTAGTAGCCGGCGCACGAGACGATGTATCGGCAGGAGAACGTCGCGGTCCGGGTGGTTCCGTCCGGCTCGGCGATTTCGGTCTCGACGGTCCATCTCGACAGCTCCGAGGACCACGACGCGCGGACCACGCGGTGGCCGAAGCGAATCTGGTCCTCGATCCCGTACATCTTGGCCGTCTCGCTCATGTAGCCGCGGATCGCCGGGCCTGGTGCGAGCGTCTCGGCCCCGTACCACGGCCGGAACGGAAACTCCATCGTCTGAATATCGGAGTCGGCCCGCACGCCCGGGAAGCGGAAGAGGTCCCAGGTGCCACCGACCGCCTGACGCTTTTCCAAGATGACGTAGCTCGTCTTCCGACGGCGTTCCTGCAGCCGGTACCCGGCACAAATCCCGGAGATACCGGCGCCGATAACGACGACATCGAAGTGTTCGGTGCCGCCAAGATCGTTCTCGGACTTCAAATTCATCACCGTGCCCTTCCGAGCCGGAGTGTAGGTCTGCATCCGCCGCGGTGGAACCCGTTCGGGAGTAATGGCTCGTTAACCGCAGCCATACCCCGATTGGCCCTGTTCCCACTCCTGGGCCATGGGGCCATACTGAAAGCAGGGGGTCGGCACGAGGAGGCGCCGAATGCCCACACCTCAATATCGCTGGCTGACACTCGTTGCGGGTGGATTGCTTGTCGCGGCAGGAGTGCTGACCGCGCCTGCCACTGCTGGAGCCGATCCGATGAGCGACTTCATGTGCAGTGCCGGGTCCACTGCTCCCGAGTTCTGCCTCGCCACGCCGCCGCGGCCGACTCCGCACAAGAATGAGCCCGACCAGCCGAAGTACCCCTATCAGAACTGCGCACAAGCCAGGAACGCCGGCAAGACCCCGCTTTACCGCTGGGACTACGGCTACTCGCCGGCCCTCGATCCAGACGGCGACGGCATCGCCTGCCCGTACCAATCGACCTGACTGATCAGCGAGTCGCCATTGCGGTCGCACCGACGAGCGCCGCGCAGATCTCGTCGTACGCCGCTACGGTCGGCGGCCGGAGCCGGTCGTAATCGACGACACCACCCAGGGCGAGTTCCTCGTCGTACGGCACTTCGACCAGGGCCACGACCCGGCCGGCGAGGTGCTGCCGCAATGCTGCGACATCCTCGGGACGGATGCCTGGACGCTGATTGGTGACGGCGATGACCGTCGACTGCAGGCGGTTGACGCCACCGAAGTTGGCAAGGCAGTCGAGGCTGTAACGCAGCCGGTTGAAGGCATCGGGGCGGCTCGGCACGGTCAGCACGATCGGCGTGGCCGGATTGAGCCAGCGCAACGGACGCACATGGGCGGGACGCCACACACGGCCCGCGTCGTAGATCGCAGGAAACCCGCGGTACCGCAGGTATGGGTCGAGCGGGCGGAGATCGCAGTCGGGTTCGCGATCGCCTGCCTGGTGCAGGATGGCCGCACCGACGCTCGTAGCGGACGCGCACGCCGCAAACGCCTCGTCGTTGAGCACACCGTTGGCGTCCGCGGTCGCAAGCAACTGCTCGACGGTGTATTCGCTCGGTGCCATCGCGGCACCACGATCGACAAGGTCGCCACCGCCGATGGTGGCGTCGATGGCGACCGGGCTATCCCCCGCCACGGCGCTGGCATTCGCTACGCCCAATGCCGTGGTGGTCGAGCCGGCTCCGCCGCACGCCCCGACAACGAGAACCGCTGACGGGAAAGCGATCTGGTCGACGGACTGCTCGTGCTTCGCTGCCTCTGACTCCGCGACAGCCGGATTGATTCCGGTGACCGGCTGGTCCCACTTCAGTAGCTGCTGCCAGTCGGGCTCGTTGCTCATACCAATGCTCCGATCGGGGTGGTCACAAACTCTGCGTCCGGGACCGCGCTGGGTGTCGACATGACCGTGCTACTCCGCTGCTTCGATCGACGTAATCACGTGCTTGCCACCGTGATTCGCGGTCGAAACGTTCTGCTTGTAGACGACCGCGGTGCCGTCACCGCGGCGCTCGCTGAGCTGCACCGCATACCGCCCAGGGGCGGCCGGATCTGGCTTGATCGACAGGCAGTGCTGCGTGCCATCGGGAATCGCCGTATCAATCGCGTTCTGCAGGCTTTCGGCCGTGAGGGAAGCCGGATCCGCCGGATCCAACAGGCTGTGCGCCTTGGCGCCGTCGCGTTCCACGTAGTAGGCGTAGTCGAAGGCGAGGATCACCGAGGGGCCGTCGTCCTGGCTGCCCTTGCCGGCGCCCATGACCAGCTTGTCCGACTTGCGCGAGGGACACCACTCGGACGAGGCGCCGGGGTTTTCATCGGTCTCCGGCGAATCTCCACCGGAAAACACACCGACTGCCAGGGCGATCAGGCCGATCAGAACCGCTGCGCCTGCCGCGGCGCCCGCATAGACCTTGGTGTTGCCGCTCGTCTTCGGCTTCGCCGTGGGCTTCGTCGAACCGAGGAAGTTATCGACGTAATCGAGCGGCGCCGGACCGAGATCGACCGGTGGTGGTTCGTCGCCGTACGTCTCGGGAACTGGGGGCAGCGTGAAACGCCCCGTGGGCATTTCGTCCGCTGGAGGCTGCGCGAGGGGAACCGACTCGGGCGCGGTGTGGCGACCCTGGGTGACCGCCTGCGCCGGAGGCCCGGATTGCAGCCAACGCGGTTGATCCGGGGCTACAGCCGGCTCGGCTTGCTGCGGATCGGGCGGAGCTACCGGTCGCCGTGTCGAGACAGGGACGGGCAGCCGCAGTTGGTCCGATCGACCAACAGGTGCGCGCACCGCGTCGCGTGCGTCGAGCCGACGCTGGGCGACGAGCGCAGGATCTGTGGGCGGCGAGTGTGTCTCGGGCTCCGCGCTTGTCGATACAACCGCGCGCTCCGCCCCTGCGGGCATCGGCGCGAAGGGCGGATACCACTGATCGAGCCGGTCGCGCACCCCGGCCGCTGTCTTGGCGTTCCACACGGTTCGTTCGTCTTTCTGCTGCAGTAGACGCGGTGTGGGGCCGCCGCTTCCGACGACCCCACACCGACGAGTACGCGAGGGTATCTAACCGATCACCCGGCGTAGTACACCGAGTGGGCAGCACCGCCGATCTGAGCGACTTCGGTCGGCATACCCGCGCCGGTTTCCTGGGCCGCCGCGACGATCTCGGTGCCACCCGGCTGGGCTACCTGCCAGGCGACGAAGGCGTCGTTGGCCTGCTGTGCGGCGTTCACAATCGCCTCACCAACCGGGCCGGTCGCCTTTGCCATCGCCGCGGCCTGGGCTGCGGCGGGCGGGACGGCTGCCAGCGCCTGTGCACCACCCGGCTGGGCCTTGACCCAGTCCACCGTGTTGTTGGTGGTGGCGATGGCGAACTGAGCCACCTCGTGCGGGGTCGGCAGGACCTGCGGAGCGACCGGGGCGAGGTTGGGATCCCCGCCGCTCAGTGCAGTTCCAGCGGCGACGCCAATCGCGCCACCGGCTGCTGCGCCGATACCCGCGCCAATGACCTCGACTCCGACGACACCGATCGCGGCACCAACGGCCGCACCAGGTGCCGAACCGATCACGGATCCGATGCCTCCGCCGATAACACCGGCAGCCGCGGCGGCCGGAATCGCTGCAACGGCACCCACGACAGCACCAATTGCGCCACCCGCTGCACCCGTCGCAGTCGCCGTGGCCGCGAGCCGGTCGGCACGATCCGGCGTCACACCCGCGCGGTTCCAGGTACGCGCAATCTCCGACTCCGCGTAGGCCGCCCAGCGGTTGGCGCTGAGCGCCGCATCGGGGGCGATCCAGTCCGGCCTGTCGGTCACGAAGTCACCGAAGCGAATCTTGTTCTCCGGCGGAGCAATCGGCGCGAAGCTCTGGCTCGGCTTCGCCTGCTCGACGACGATTTCCGAGCTGTACCCGTCGCCGGACTGTGCCGGCTGCGAGTAGGTGTAGTCCGGCTGAGGCACGCTCGAGTCGTAGGTCGGCACCTCGCGCGACGGCAGCACCGGCGGGTCGGGGATCAGACCCCGGCCTTCGAGATCGGTGCGGGGCGTTGCCGCGCCCGGGGCCGGCGCAGGCACAGCGCTGGTGCCCGGCTGGGCCGGGGTGACCGACGTGGTGCCCGGCTGCGACGGTGAAGTCGTTCCCGGCTGTTCGGTATTCGGCTTCGTCGGATCCGCCGAATTCGGCTTGTTCGTGCCCGGCTTCGCGCCATTCTGTGTCGTGGCACCCGGCTGCGCCGAGTTGGGCGCCGTGGCACCCGGCTGCGCCGAGTTGGGCGCCGTGGCACCCGGCTGCGCCGAGTTCGGCGTCGTCTCCTCCGGCTGCTGGGTCGTGGTGCCCGGCTGCTGGGTCGCGGTACCCGGCTGATCGACCGACGGTGCCGCGACGGCCATGCCGGACGCAGCGACGGCGAGCGCCAACGGGATCGAGCCCACCACGATTGCGCGCTTCACCGGAGTCTTCGCGGCTTCCACCACGATCTCCGTGCGCGTGGGGCGGTGGCGCCCCTTCGAGCTACTCAACTCTGGTTGTCCTCTCTCGTTCGGCCGTGTTGGCGGCCAGTCGATTCCGCGCGAGTGAGCGCGGACATGTTCGGAGGGCAGAGTTGAATCGCGCGAGACGCCAAATACGTTCGCAACAAAGGCGGTTGAGCGGCCGCTACCGCAATACTGCTACCCCCCGAAGTGCCGAAGCACGTAGGCAGCATCGCTCCGTTCAGCTAAACAGGCCGTCTCCCCCGGTCGTCCCCTCGTGAGCTAACGCTCGCTTGCTAGACGGAAACGATTGGGTCTCCCCAATCTTCGACTCGACACAATCTGATCGAACGCACGAGTCGTCCTAGCTACTAGGACGCAGCGCAGCCCCGATCGGTTCCGCTGTCGTGCGGTTGATTGCTTTCGCGTGACAGACGAACGGTGGTTCTCGAATTTCCCATCAAGACAATGGATTTCATGCGGAGTGGGTCAGCGGCGCCCGTAGCAGCCACGGACATACGCAGCCTGCCCGACATGTTCGAGGTCGTCGTCGAGCACGCTGATGAGGCGGACACCAAGCGTCACCGGCGGGTCCCAGCGCTCGTCGACGATCCGGTCGAGATCGGATTCGGTGAGGCCAGCGAGGTATCCGAGCGTCTGCTCGTGCACCGCGTCGTAGTACCCGCTGAGAAGTTCCGCGGACACGTCCACCTGTGCGACCTCGTCGGCAGAGTGCCCGTAACCATGCGCGTGGACATCGAATGGCAGCGCGAACCGTTCGTGCCAACCCTGCGCGGTCCACACCTGTTCGATGCCCGCGACGTCGGCGACGTGATCGTCTTGCACGCGGGTCAGGTGCCAGATCAACCAGGCGATGGTGTTCGCTCCGCCATCGACGCGAAAGGTGAGCGCATCGGCGGGGAGATCACTCAACACGCCGTGCACGCTTTCACGGATACGGCCGAAGGCGTCGGTCAGAACGGCTGGCAGGTCCATGGCGCTCCCCTCGTCGGAGTTCGCCCGCAGGCTACCTCCGATCGAGGGGCCGTGAACCCGGATTCGGATGCCGCCCGTGCGGCATCCCCGCGTTCCTCGCAGCGGAAGCGGAGGGATTTGAACCCCCGGTGGGTTTTACGCCACGCTCGCTTTCAAGGCGAGTGCATTCGGCCGCTCTGCCACGCTTCCTTCGCCGGAAATCCTATCCGGTCAGGAGTCGCGGTCCCCGATGACCTCGTCGACCCGCTCGAACACCTCGGCTATGACGGCGAGTTGTTCGGGCGTGAACAGGTCGATGAAATTGCGCCGGACGTCCTCGACATGGTGCGGCGCCGCGGCACGCAGCTTGTCGTAACCCACGTCGGTGAGATGTGCCAGGACGCCGCGGCCGTCTTCGAGACAGCTGCTGCGCCGGACCAAGCCTTGTTCTTCCATCCTCCGGATCTGGTGGGTTAGCCGGCTGCGTGAGGACAACACACCGTCGGCGAGGTCGCTCATTCGCAGCGACTTTTCGGGTGACTCCGAGAGGAGCATCAGGATTCGGTATTCAGCGAGGGAGAGTGCGTGCGCGGCCTCGAGTTCGCGGTTGAGCTGATCGATCAACCGCTGATTCCCGTCCATATAGGCGCGCCACGCCCGCTGCTCGTCGGCCGATAGCCAACGGGTTGCGGGTTGGACCTGCCCGTTGGGCAAGGTCGCGGGTTCGTTTCGCACGAGTTCCATACTATTCACAGGGAATTGCCAGCTGGAGAATCACGGTGCGGCGTGGAGCGTTTCGGGCCCTAGGTCGGCGATCCGCGCGCAGCCCGCGAGGCCCATCGCGATGTCGAAATCTGCGAGCAGACTGCGCAAGGCGTGGCGCGCCCCGTCGCGGCCGCCGATACCGAGTCCGTATACCCACGGCCGCCCGTAGAGCACTGCCTTCGCCCCCAAGGCCAGCGCGATCAGCACATCGGCGCCGCTGCGGACACCAGAGTCGAAGAGCACGTCTGCGCGGTCGCCGACGGCCGCCGCCACCGGAGCGAGGGCATCGAGCGCAGCGATTCCGCCATCCACCTGCCGTCCGCCGTGATTGCTCACGACGACTCCGCTGGCACCGGCGTCGACCACCGCCCGGGCATCGTCGGGATGCTGAATTCCCTTGACCGCGACCGGGAGATCGGTCCACTCCTTCAGGCGGGCGATGTCTGCGGGCCGCACCGAATGGTTGCCGAACATGCCGATCCAGGTCAGGATCGCCAGCTGCAGCGCCTCCTGGCTCTCCTCGGGCGCGGTGGCGAGCCGTGACCGGAACACCGGATCGGACAGGTAATTCGCGATTCCCTTGCCGAGCAGGAACGGCAGATGGGCCTGCTCGAGGTCACGCGGCCGCCAGCCCAGTCCGGGCGTGTCGGCGGTGACGATGATCGCCTTCGCGCCCGCCTGTTCGGCGCGCTGGACGAACGAGCGCGCCACTTCGTCATCGGCCGGCCAGTACAGCTGGTACCACCAGTCCCCCGCCGCTGCGCCGACCTCCTCGATCGTCGACGACGCCGCGGTCGACAGCACCATGCCGATGCCGACCTCCTTCGTCGCCTCCGCGACCAGCACTTCACCGCGCGGCGCAACCAGGTCGAGCACCCCGACCGGCGCGGTCAACACGGGTGCGTCGAGGCGCGTCCCGAGTACTTCCACCGAGAGATCGCGCGCGTCCGCCGCCGCGGTACCGCGCAGCATCCGCGGCACAATGCGATGGCGGTCGAAGGCACTCACATTGGCCGCAGCCGTCCGCTCCGCGGAGGCGCTACCTGCGATGTAGGCGAACGCTTCCGGGCTGAGCACCGCGGCCGCACGCTCTTCGAGACCCTGTGCGGTCATGGGAAATTCGGGCCGGGCGCCACCGAGTCCGGCGAAGTAGATCTCGTTCTGGAAGTTCGCGTAGTTCGCCACGGCGGGAAGGCTACGCCCGCGCTGGTGTCCACACGCCGGAAGTCGCCAGTCCGGTTGCGCGGCGGGGTTGTATCGACGCCGACGACAACGCAGCGCGGCGGCGATTGGGCTCCAGGGGCGCCGATTAGGGGATTGGGAGATGCGCCCTAGGTAGCCTGCGAGGGTGTACGCGATAACGCTGCGAGAGTTCGGCGAACCCGACGTAATGGAGTGGGCCGAAGTCCCCGACGTCGAACCCGGACGCGGTCAGGTGCTGATCGACGTCGTGGCAACCGCGGTCAATCGCGCGGACGTGCTGCAGCGACGTGGCAATTACCCACCGCCTCCCGGCGCAAGTGACGTGCTCGGGCTGGAGTGCTCGGGCGTGATCGCCGAGGTCGGCGAGGGTGTCACCGGATGGCACGTGGGCGACCGGGTCTGCGCATTGCTGTCCGGCGGCGGGTACGCCGAACAGGTCGTTGTGCCGGCAACGCAGGTGCTGCCGGTGCCCGCCGGTCTCGATCTGCACGTCGCGGCGGCCCTCCCCGAGGTCGCCTGCACGGTGTGGTCCAACGTCGTGATGGCCTCGCAGCTGCGCTCCGGTCAGCTGTTCCTGGTGCACGGTGGCGGCGGTGGAATCGGCACACACGCCATCCAGGTGGCCGCTGCGCTCGGCGCGACGGTCGCGGTCACGGCCGGCTCGGCGTATAAGCTCGACCGCTGCAAGGAACTCGGCGCGGGGATCCTGATCAACTACCGCGAAGACGATTTCGTCACCGCGGTCCGCGAGCACAGCGACGGCCGCGGTGCCGACGTCATCCTGGACAATATGGGCGCGGCCTACCTGGACCGCAACGTGGACGCGCTCGCACCGGACGGCCAGCTGGTCGTGATCGGCATGCAGGGCGGCATCATGGGCGAACTCAATATCGCCAAGCTGCTCGGCAAGCGCGGCACCGTGCGCGCGACGGGCTTGCGCTACCGCCCCGAACGCGGGCGGTCCAGCAAGGCGGAGATCGTCGCGTCGGTCGTGGAGCATGTCTGGCCGATGTTGGCCGACGGCCGTGTCCGACCGATCGTGCACGCGGAACTGCCGATCGCCGAGGCTGCCGAGGGTCATCGCCTGTTGGATTCCGACGAGACCGTCGGCAAGGTGGTCCTGCGAGTGCGCTGACCGCGCCTACAACGCCGACAGTTCGCAGGAGCGGCGGCTAAGCGCCGACAGTCGCAGAAGCGGCGGCTAAAGCGCCGACAGTCGCAGAAGCGGCGGCTAAAGCGCCGACAGTGCATTGACGAGCAGGTCGATCTCTTTGCGCGTCGTGTACGGCGCCAGGCCGACGCTCACGGCGCCGCCCTCATCGTTGTGGCCGAGCGCGTCCAGCAGGCGACTGCCGTACGGGCTTCCGCTGTACACCGCGATCCGCTTCTCGGCGAGTTTCGCCGCGACCTTCTCCGCACTGATTCCATCGACCGTGAAGCCGATCGCCGGAATGCGGCTCGCTGGCTGACCGATCACGTTGATATTGGGCAGACGCTGCAGCGACGCGATCGCGTGGTCGAGCAGCGTGTCGTGATAGAGCTGCTGCGAGCCGAGCGAGACCTCGATCCGGTGCCTCCGCGATCCCGTCGCGTCCTCGGAGAGATTTGCCAGGTACTCGATCGACGTGACGAGCCCGGCAAGCATCGCGTAGTTGTGCGCGCCGACCTCGAGCCTCTCGGGTCCGGTGGCATCGGGGTTCAAGGAGATGGCGGGGATGCGATCAAGGAACGAGGGATCACGGAACACCAGCGCGCCAACCTGCGGTCCACCCCAGGCCGGGGCTGAAACCGCCATCACGTCCGCACCGAGTTCGTGGATGTCGAGGACGGCGTAAGGAGCAGCGGCCGCGGCGTCGAGCACCAGCAGTCCTCCGACGGAGTGGATCCGGTCCGCGGCCACGCGCACATCCGGCGCGGTACCCACGATTGGAGACGCCGCAGTCAGCGCGACAAGCCGAGTAGTCGGTCCGACGAGTTCCTCGAACTGCCAGGCCGGCATCTCGCACGTGTCGATCTCGACCTCGGCCCACCGCACATGCGCCCCGGACCGGTTGGCGATGCGCAACCATGGCGCGACATTCGACTCGTCATCGAGCCGGGACAGCACCATGCCGGTGCCGAGTCCGAGGCGCGAATTCAGCGATTCCGCGAGGGTGGACATGAGCAGCGTCCGGTCCGGTCCGAGCACCACACCGTCCGGGTCGCCACCGACCAGATCGGCGACAGCTTCCCGTGCCGCGGCAAGCACCTCACGACTGCGTTTCGCGGACACGTGCCCGCCGGTGTGCGAGTTTGCCGTGGTGCGAAAGCCCGTTGACACCGAGCGCGAAACCGCGTCGGGTACCTGCATGCCGTTTTGTGGATCGAGATGCACCCAACCGTCGCCGAGGGACGGGATTAGTCCTCGAACTCGGGCGACGTCGTAAACCATTGGCAGCACTCTCAATGTTGACAGATTTGTCGGTGTGACCTGCGTTCAAATGTGTAACACAGCCATCGACGGTCATGCGGACGCACCCGCGCCTCATCGCGCCCGGTGCCGGAAGGGACAATATAGAGTCATGAGCCCATCGGACAATGAGCAAGTCGTCGTTGTCGGGCCGGACGGCCGTCCGCTCGGCATGCCCAACTCGGAATCCACCGCAGCGCTCGGTGAACAGGGCGCCGACGCCCCGACCGACGGCGACACGCTGTCGGACATGGTCGAGCAGCCTGCGAAGGTTATGCGGATCGGCACGATGATCAAGCAGTTGCTCGAAGAGGTCCGCGCTGCGCCGCTCGACGACGCCAGCCGCAGTCGGCTCGCAGCGATCCACAAATCATCGATCCGCGAGCTGGAGCAGGGTTTGGCCCCCGAACTGCGCGAGGAACTCGAACGTCTCGCGCTGCCGTTCAGCGAGGACTCAGTGCCGTCCGATGCGGAGCTGCGGATCGCGCAGGCCCAGCTCGTCGGCTGGCTCGAGGGGCTGTTCCACGGCATCCAGACGGCCCTGTTCGCGCAGCAGATGGCGGCCCGTGCCCAGCTCGAGCAGATGCGCCAAGGTGCCCTGCCGCCCGGCATCCACGCCGGCGAGCAAGGGCGGGGCGCCACCGGGGGCAGCGGCCAGTACCTCTGACGGTCGCCCGGCAGCCAACCGCACTACCGCCTGCGGCGAATGTGTGCCGCTGGTCGGCGGGTACCCTCGGACCTCGTGTCAACTGCTGCCATGGATGCCGCGTCCCCGGCTCCACCCGTCTCGGACTCGCATACCTTCCGGCGCGGGTTCCGGGATCTGCGGCAAGGACTGACCCAGCGCGAGCTGTGGCTGTCGCTTGGCTGGCAGGACATCAAGCAGCGGTACCGGCGGTCCGTGCTCGGCCCGTTCTGGATCACCATTGCGACCGGCCTGCAGGCCGCCGCTATGGGCATCCTCTACTCGGCGCTGCTCGATATCCCGCTCAGTGAATTCCTGCCCTATGTGACCGTCGGCCTGATCGTCTGGAACCTGATCAGCGCGTCGATCCTGGAAGGCTCCGAGGTTTTCATCGCCAACGAGGGCCTGATCAAACAGCTGCCTTCGGCGCTGAGCGTCCACGTGTACCGCCTCGTGTGGCGGCAGATGCTGTTCCTCGCGCACAACCTGGTCATCTACCTGGTGTTGCTGGTCGCGTTCAGTGTGTGGCGCGACCTGGACTGGTCGGTACTGCTGGCCATTCCAGCGCTGGTGTTGCTGCTGCTCAACGCGATGTGGGTATCGCTGGTGTTCGGCATTTTCTCCACCCGATACCGCGACATCGCGCCGATATTGAGCAGCACCACGCTGATGCTGTTCGTCCTGACGCCAGTCATGTGGACGACGAAGAGCCTGGAAGCACAGGGCGGCGACGTCGCAGAACGGGCCCGGCTCGCCGAACTCGTGCCCACATTCCACTACCTCGAGATCGTGCGCGCGCCGCTGCTCGGCGAGCCATGCGAGGCGTACCACTGGTACATCGTCATCGGCATCACCGTTGTTGGCTGGGCGGTCGCGCTGCTGGCGCTGCAGAAATACCGGGCCCGCGTCCCATACTGGGTCTGACGAGTTTCACGAGCGGAGCAACGGACAGAGTGACTGAGCATGTGAGCATCGAGACCCACGACGCGTGGGTCGAGTTCCCGATTTTCGACGCCAAGTCGCGCTCGCTGAAGAAGGCGTTCCTCGGCAAGGCCGGCGGCGCGATCGGCCGCAACTCCTCCGACGTCGTGGTGGTCGAGGCGCTGCGCGAGATCACCCTGTCACTCAAGGAGGGTGACCGCGTCGGCCTGGTCGGGCACAACGGCGCGGGCAAGTCGACACTGCTGCGGCTGCTGGCAGGGATCTACGAACCCTCGCGCGGTTCCGCGCAGATCCGTGGCCGGGTGGCACCGGTGTTCGATCTCGGCGTCGGGATGGACCCAGAGATCTCCGGCTACGAGAACATCATCATCCGGGGCCTGTTCCTAGGTCAGACACGCAAGCAGATGCTGGCGAAGGTTGACGAGATCGCCGAGTTCACCGAACTCGGCGAATACCTCGCCATGCCGCTGCGCACCTACTCCACCGGTATGCGCGTACGGCTCGCTATGGGCGTGGTGACCAGCATCGACCCGGAGATCCTGCTGCTCGACGAGGGCATCGGCGCGGTCGACGCGGAGTTCATGAAGAAAGCCCGGACGCGGTTGCAGGAACTCGTCGCCCGCTCGGGCATTCTCGTGTTCGCCAGCCACTCCAACGAGTTCCTCGCGCAGCTGTGCGACAGCGCGATGTGGATCGATCACGGCCAGATCCGGATGCACGGCGGGATCGAAGAAGTTGTGCGCGCCTACGAGGGCCCGGAGGCCGGGGATCACGTGGCACGGACGCTCGCCGAGATCGCTGCGCACGATGCCGACGCCACGAACGCGGGCGACCAAAGTTCCTCCGAGGAGGCAGCCACCGCCGGCGCCGACGGTGGTCGCGCGTGACGCGCATCGTTGCTGTCGTCGTCACACACAAGCGCCGCGAACTGCTCGCGGAGTCGCTTGCTGCGGTCGCGGATCAGAAGCGTCCTGTCGACCACCTGATCGTCGTCGACAACGGCAATGAGCCCGACGTCCGCACCCTCGTCGAGGGGCAGCCGGTACCTGCCACCTATCTCGGCTCGCAGCACAACCTGGGCGGTGCCGGTGGTTTCGCGCTCGGCATCCTGCACGCGCTGTCGATCGGCGCGGACTGGGTGTGGCTCGCCGACGACGATGGTCGCCCCGAGGGGCCCGAAGTGCTCGCAACCCTGCTCGGCTGCGCGGAACGGCACGGCCTCGCCGAGGTTTCCCCGGTGGTGTGCGATATCGACGACCCGGACAGCTTGGCGTTCCCGCTGCGTCGCGGTGTCGTGTGGCGGCGTAAGCGGTCCGAGCTCGGCGCCGAGGATCTGCTGCCCGGGATTGCTTCACTGTTCAACGGAGCGCTGATCTCAGCCGCCGCGATCGACGCGGTCGGCGTGCCGGATCTGCGCCTGTTCGTCCGTGGCGACGAGGTGGATGTGCACCGGCGGCTCGTCCGGTCCGGGCTGCCGTTCGGCACGTGCCTGCAGACCGCCTACCTGCACCCCAATGGTGCGGCGGAGTTCAAGCCGATCCTCGGCGGGCGGATGCACACGCAGTACCCCGACGACGAGACCAAGCGCTACTTCACCTACCGCAACCGTGGCTACCTGATGGCACAGCCCGGAATGCGTCGGCTGCTCCCGCAGGAATGGCTGCGTTTCGGCTGGTTCTTCCTCATTACCCGGCGCGATCCGGCCGGCCTGCGGGAGTGGCTCCGGCTGCGCAAGCTCGGCCGCAAGGAGCACTTCCGCAAGCCCTGACACAAGGGATGCGCGGCCCGGCAGGCGATAAATACGTTGCCGTCGCGCAGGTGGACCTGGGATGCTGAGGTCGGATACCAACAGTGCAAGGGAGTGAGTGCCGCATGACCGTCTTTGTGGTTGCGCTGCGCCCATACACCTCCCCTTCACAAAGGAATCCCTCAAATGGTCGACTCCGACCTGCTCCACCGCTACGGCTTCGATGACTCCGTAGCAGCACTGTTCACTGCCACCGAGCGCGCTGCCCGCGTCGTGCGGGTCGATCGTGGCGAATCCACCGTCGTTGCCGCTGACGGCGAACTCCGTGCCCGCTCCGGACAACATGTGGTGTGCGCGGGCGACTGGGTCGCACTCGATGAGAACGGCGATATCGACCGAATCACCGAGCGTCGCAGCCTGATTCAACGTGCCACGGTGTCCGCGCGATCGGATGCACAACTACTCGCAGCGAATGTCGATACTGCGCTCATCGCCGTCCCACTCGATCGCGATCCGGCGCTCGGCGGTGTCGAGCGCTACCTCGCGCTGATCTGGGAGGCAGGCTCGCAACCGGTGATCGTGGCAACGAAAGCCGATGCTGCCGAGGATCTTTCGAGTGCGCTCGCGCAGATCCACAGCGTGGCGATGGGCGTGCCTGTGCTATCGCTCAGCGCCGCCACCGGCGCCGGCATCGACGAGCTGATCGAGCTGCTGTCGGGGGCGGTCGCGGTGCTCGGTCCGTCGGGCGCTGGTAAATCGACGCTGGCGAACGCCCTGCTCGGCCGAAACCATTTGGCCACCAACGCGGTACGCGATGGCGACCACCGGGGCCGGCACACCACGGTCGCGCGTGAGCTGGTGCCGCTGCCGTTCGGCGGCACCCTCATCGACACACCCGGCTTACGCAGCGTCGGGTTGTGGGATGCCGGTGCGGGACTCGAGCAGACCTTCGCCGACATTGAGGAGCTCGCACGCGGCTGCCGCTTCAGCGACTGCGCGCATGGCGGCGAACCGGGCTGTGCGGTGCAGCGCGCCGTCGATGCCGACGAGTTGCCCGAACGGAGGCTCGAGAGCTATCGCAAATTGACGCGGGAAAACGAATGGATGGCCGACCGAAGCGACGCGCGCAAGCAGGCCGAACGCACGCGCTCGGTCAAGGTGCAAAGCCGCGCGCTCCGGGCGATGTATCGCGAACGCGGTCACTAACGGCGGACGAAGGTACACGCCTCGCGGAGCCCCTGTTCCACGGTGATCACGAACATATGGCCCCCAACGCACCCGATTTGGGGGCCATTTGCTCGTGATCACTGCGGATGGCGAGGTCTGCGCCCCTAGGATTTGCGGGGACAACCACTCGCAGTACACCTCGAAGGGGAGTCCGATGACCGCTGCCGCAGGCAAGCCTCTGGCCGGCAAGACCATGATCATGTCCGGCGGCAGCCGGGGAATCGGGTTGGAGATCGCGAAGCGGGCCGCCGCCGACGGCGCAAACATCACCCTCATCGCGAAGACCGACACCCCGCACCCGAAGCTTCCGGGCACGATCCACACCGCAGCCGAGGAACTCGAGGCGGCCGGCGGCACGGTGCTCAAGCACCTTGGCGACGTGCGGATCGACGAGTCCGTCGCCGAGGCCGTGCGCCTGACCGTGGAACGCTTCGGCGGTATCGACATCGTCGTCAACAACGCGAGCGCGATCGACCTCTCCCCGACCGACATGATCTCGATGAAGAAGTACGACCTGATGCAGGACATCAACTGCCGTGGCAGCTTCCTGCTCTCGAAGCTCTCCATTCCTGCACTGCGCGACTCGGCGAACGCGGGCCGCAACCCGCACATTCTCACGCTGTCGCCGCCGCTCAATCTCAACCCCCGTTGGGCCGGAACGGCACTGGCCTACACAATTGCCAAGTACGGCATGAGCCTGACGACGCTCGGCCTCGCCGAGGAGCTGA
This sequence comes from Aldersonia kunmingensis, assembly GCF_001646865.1. GTDB lineage: Bacteria > Actinomycetota > Actinomycetes > Mycobacteriales > Mycobacteriaceae > Aldersonia > Aldersonia kunmingensis. The sequence goes on from NZ_LRRB01000175.1 coordinate 26,218, forward strand.
AATCCGATGGCATTGGCGTGAATTCGCTGTGGCCGCGGACCACGATCGCAACCGCGGCAGTACAGAACCTGCTCGGCGGCGAAGCGATGGTGGCCAACTCGCGCACCCCGGACATCTACGCCGACGCCGCGTACGCGGTGATCACGTCCCCGGCCGCCGAGACGACCGGGAACTTCTTCATCGACGACGAGGTGCTCGCCGCGCACGGGGTGACCGACCTCGACAAGTACCGCGTGGTTCCGGGCGACGGCGAGTTGCAGCTCGACCTGTTCCTCGACGCCTGAGTACCGGATTCGTCAGCGGTAGAGCCGGTCCCAATTCTCCCGGCTGGTGAGCTCCGGCATCGCCGCGCGGTACTCGCGCTGCAGTCGGGGCAACTCGCGCCGAAACCGGCGCAGCGTGCGCCGTGTCCGCAACAGCAGCGCACGCGCCTTTGCCTTGTCGCGCACGCGAATTCGCACACCGGACTGCGAGGCATCGGTGACCACGACGTGGTCGAAGAGCGACACATGCCACCAGTGCGCGTCCTCGCGCGGGATCCCGACGATGCCGTGCTGAGTGCGGCCGAACCACTGGCCGATCGCCCGCTTGATCAGGATGGCCGTGAGCATGCTCGGCTCGCCACCGGCGCGGCGCACATGAATTTCGGCCGACGGCACTGCATCGCTCGTCGGCAAGTGCTTCACCGTCTCCGGGTAATCCGCGCGCGAGGACCTGATCGCCGCCAGTGCCGCCTGTCCCCCGTCGCGCAGAATCTGCGGTCCGGAAAGGAAGTCCTCGATGCCCTGCAGCGTCGTGTGCGCGAGGCCGTACTGCATGCCGACCAGGTACTCGGACAACTGCTGGAAGAACTGCTTGGACAACGCCTTTGCGTCCATCTCCGAATGCAGCGCGGCGACGATCAGCGAGTTGCGCGAGCTGAAGTAGCGCGCCCAGTCGTCGAAGTCCTTCCAGTAGAAGTCCGCGTGCCACACCGCCGCGTTCGGCAACGTGACGGTGACGAAGCCGGCCTCGCGGGCGCGGACGCCATACTCCACGTCGTCCCACTGGAAGAAGATCGGCAGTGGCAGACCAACTTTCGCGATCACCTCGGCCGGGATGAGACACGTCCACCAGGCGTTGTAGCCGGCATCGACGCGACGCTCCTGGTTCTTCTTCAGCATCGAGGTGTTGCGGAGCGCCTTGGGCACCTTCTGCCCGTGCATCAGCTTGTGCAGGTGCACCTCTTCTGCGCCGACGTTGAGGTAGTCGGGGTTGAGCAGGAACAGCATCTGCGCGCCGACCAGCGTCGGTGTCGAGGTGAGGTTCGCGAACGCGCTCAGCCGCAGCACCGTCTCCGGTTCGCACAGGATGTCGTCGTCCATGAGGATGACGTCGCAGTGCTCGTTGGCTGCTGAGATCTCGGCCATGCCGCGCGTGAAGCCGCCCGCGCCGCCGAGGTTGGGCTGGCGCAAGTAGCGCAGCTTGTCGCCGAGTTTGGCGGCGGTCTGGGTAAACAGCTCGCGGTCGCCGACAGCGTCGGTGCCCTGATCGACGACGTACACGCCGTCGATTCCGTGCAGCACTTCTTCGTCCGAGGCCAGCGCGGCGACGGTGTTCGCGCAGTCATCCGCGCGATTGAAGGTGCAGATCGCGATCGCGACCGGCCGCAGCCGCTCGGGCGCGCCGACGGTCCACTGCAGTCGTTCGATGCCGAGCGCACCGCCGATCGCCTCGAACTCGAGCCACAGCGCGCCGCCGTCGATGAACATGTCCAGGCGCGCGTTCAGTGCCACCGTTCCGGACTTGTCGGTCTGGGCGGTGTCGACGATCCGCCGGTGCCCGGCGATGTCCGAGGCAACCAGCCGCACCCGTGCGCGATCAGCGACGTCGAGGCTCACCGTCGCACGCACCTCCGCCACGTCGGTCCAGCGCTGCCAGTACGCGGCGGCGAACCGGCCGAAGTAGGTGTTGGTGTGCATGGTCGCACCCGCGGTGAGCCGCACGGTGTGGCGGTCTCGGCGCGAATCGCCCTTGACCACCGCATACAGCTCCTCGCTGATCCGGTGTGAGGGCCCAGTGAAGATGCCGCGCGCGACGACGAGCCGGTCCGGCGCCGTGCGGTCGTGCAGCAGGCTGCTCGGTGCTACAGCTGCGTCAACAGCGGTGGTGAGCTCGATGGTGCTCGCGGCTTCGGACGCCGGCTGGTTCATGGATCCCCGAAATCTTCTCGTCGTACGGTGGCTGCGCTGGCCGCCGCGAGGATACCAATCGAGCATGTCCGGCCTGGGTTCAGCAATTGAGCACGGCCGATCGTTATCGGCATGGGACGCGGTTGGGACACCGCGGTGCCGCGGCAGTCGAGGGATCTTGGGTAACCTCCCGATCGAATCCCTCCTGAGCGAAACGGACACCGATCGCCGTGCCGGACACCGACGAAATGCGCATCGTGGCGATAGTGCCCTGCCACAACGAGGAAGCCTCCGTTGCCAAGGTTGTCGGCGACCTCAAGGACGCCGTTCCGGGCATCGTTGTTTACGTCTACGACAACCTGAGCACCGACAGGACGGTTGCGCGCGCCCTGGATGCGGGGGCGATCGTGCGGCACGAGAACGCCAAGGGCAAAGGCAACGTCGTGCGCCGCGCATTCGCCGATGTCGAGGCCGATATCTACCTGATGATCGACGGCGATGACACGTACGAAGCGACTGATGCACCACTGATGATCAAGACCCTGCTCGAAGGGCCGTACGACCATGTACTGGGTGTCCGGCGGCAGGATCCCGGCGCCACCGCTTACCGAACCGGTCACGAGGCCGGCAACCGCATGCTCAACCGCACGGTCGGCCTGCTGTTCGGCGAGAACGTCACCGACATGCTCTCCGGATTCCGGGTCTTCTCCCGGCGCTTCGTGAAGAGCTTCCCCGCGATGTCACGACGGTTCGAGATCGAGACCGAATTGACGGTGCACGCGCTGCGGCTCCGTGTGCCGCAGACGTCGCTCGAGGTCGGCTTCCGTGACCGCCCGCCCGGCAGCACCAGCAAGCTGCGCACATTCCGCGACGGATTCGGGATTCTGGGACTGCTCGCGAACCTCGCCCGGCACGAGCGTCCGGTCGCTTTCTACGGCGTGATCGGCGTGCTGAGCTGGGTCGTGGCGGTCGGACTGTCCGTCCCGATCTTGATCGAGTACTGGGACACCGGGCTCGTGCCGCGCTTCCCCACGTTGTTCCTCGCGTTCACGCTGCTGCTCGTCGGCTGCCTGATGTGGACCGCCGGACTCATCCTGGACGGTATCCGGCGCTCCCGGCACGAGAATTCGCGGCTTGCCTACCTGCACAACCTGGCGCTGCGCCGCGCGGACCAGCCGTGAGCGACTGCGACGGTCCGGGCGCACGGTGACCACCACCAGTACCGACGTGCCGGCATCCCTCGGTCCGAACGAGCCACCGGAGCCGGCACAGCCGGAGCGCGCCCGTTCACGATTCGCCGCCGTGTTCCTGCGGGTGGGTCCCGCATCGGTGATCGGCACGCTCCTCGCGGCGATCTTCGGTGTGACGTTCGCGGTGATTACTCCGCCGTTCTGGGGCCACGACGAGATCACCCAGTTCGGCCGGGCGTACCAGGTCGCGCACGGCGGAATTCAGCCCCAGCAGATCTACGACAACCGCGGAGTGTCCTACGGCGGTGAGGTCCCGATCAGTGTGGACGCGCTGATGGGTTACGCGCTCGACGACTACACCAACTCGCCCGAGGAGCCGGCGCCCCTCGCGCAGAGCCCGCGCGGTTACGAGTTGCTGGAGAACCAACCGGTGACCTCCGCCGAGCGGACGATCTGGTTCACCAACACCTCCGCCTACTCACCGCTGCCCTACCTGCCGGCTGCGGCCGGGATCCGGGTCGCGGAGCTGCTCGACCTGAACGTGGGCGGGCTGATGCTGGCGACCCGGCTCGCCGGCCTCGCGGTCTACCTCGCGCTCATCGCGTTCGCGCTGCGCGCGCTGCGCGGAAGCCGGGTGCAGTGGCTGGTGTGCGCGGTGGCACTGCTGCCGATCACGGTGTTCCAGGCGGGCACCGTCACCGCCGACACGATGACGAACGCGATCGCGATCCTCGTCTCGGCGCTGCTGCTGAAGGGACTGTTCCTCGGCATGCCGCTCAATCGAGTCGAGACGGCGGCCCTGCTCACCGCCGCGGTGGCGCTGCCCCTGTGCAAACCGGCCTACGCGCTTCTGGCGATGGCAGTGCTCGTGGTGCCCGCCGAACGGATGGGGCTCAGCGGCTGGAAGCGGGTGCTGCCCTGGCTGTTTGCCGCGATCGGCGCCGCAGCCTTCGTGGCCTGGAACGCGATCTCCTCGCCGACAACCGAGGGCATGGGGTTGATGCGGCGGGAGTCGCAATGGCATTCGGTGCGGCCCGGCGACCAACTGTCCGAGGTGCTCGGCGACCCGCTGCACTTCTCGAACGTGCTCGCGCAGAGTGTGCTGCGCCGTGACCAGGAATGGTTCGACGAGTTCTTCGGCGAACTCGGCTTCGGCTATGTGACTGTCCCAGCCACATCGATCGTGGCTTGCCTTATTGCGCTTGCGCTTGCGCTCGGTATCGCGGAGCGGTTCACCGCGTCACACCTGCGCACGGCAATAGTCGGTGCGGGCGTGGCCGTCACCACGGCAGCGATCTTCGGCACGCTGTATCTCGGGTTCAGCCCGGTCGGCTACTTCATCGTCGACGGAGTGCAGGGCCGGTACTTCGTTCCGTTGGCGATCGTCGCCTTCGCCGTGTTGCTGCGGTGGGTTCCGTTGCGGCTCAGCCGAGACGACGGCCGCACACCCGGGAAGGGTGCGGCCATCGCCATCGTTGCTGCGATCGTGATCGCGCTGGTTGCGGCGGTAGCGAAGTACTACGTGCTGGTGTGGGGCTGACCGCTACTTACGTTCGCGCTCCGCCATGCCTTGCAGGAATCCGGTGACTCCGGCGTTGCCGGCACCCTCGAGGGAGGGTCCGTCGTCGCTCCAGGGCATCGAAGACGTTGCCACGTTGGACAATCCCTCGCCGATCCCAGCCGCGACCGAAGTCGCGAACTTCTTGGCCGCGTCATTGGCGAAGCGCTCGGCGACCTCGTCCCCGGCCGTGCCCGCTGCGCCACCGAACACCCCGGTGATCGCCGCGTCTGCGACCGTTGTGCCGAATTCGCCGAAATCGACGCTCTTCCTGTCCCCCTTCACGATCTGCAGTTCCTGCGCGAATGCCTCGACCATGACGTCTTTGCCGACGTTGAGCAGGACCTCCTCGAGCATCTCGAGGACCAGCTTGCGGATGATCATCCGGATCGTGATGACCGTCGCCGCTTCCGCGGCCGGGGCAGCCAAACTACTCAGGCCAAGCGTCAACGGCGCACTGGAGAGACTCACGACGAGCTCCGCCGCCAGAACTACCAGCGCGCCAATGATCGACAGTTTGGCGTGCTCGATCTTGGTTGCGCCCTCTTCGAGCTTGTCGCTGTTGCTTTCACATTGTTCGAGAAGGGTTTTCAGGTCCTTGTCGATTTCGCGCCAGCGCTGCGCCATCTGATCTGCGTTGGCACCCTGGATGTAGGAGAGCGACCGCCGCGACGCATCGGCACCGTCCTCGATGAGTTCGCCAACCGTGCGGCCGGAAGCCAGCCAATCTTCGGCCAACCTGCGCATCGCGGTCTCGTCACCCTCCGGCCACTGCTCACCGAGCGCCTTGTCGGCGACCCAGCGAACCGATCCCGGGAGCTCTATCCCCAACGCTGGGGCCCGTCGATGCCCGAGAGTCCGTCCCGGAACCCTCGGTCGGTGGCGTCGTAGTTGTCCGCGTTGGCTCGGACGTTTCGCGCGACGTCGTCAACTCGGCGCGCTGCCCGGTCCAGAGCCGACATGGTTTCCCCCGCGGCGGATTCATATCCGTCGGCAAACGTCGACCCGGGTTCGTCACTCCCCCAACACGTTCCCTCGGCGTCGGTGCGTGCCTGCATACGCAGCTGGAGGCGATCCAGCTTGTGCCCGATGTCGTCGTAGCTGCGCGCAGACTCCCGGAACTCCCCGTACTGAACCCTGAGATTCTCGTTACTCATCGAAGAATCGACCCTCCCCAGTCATCGTCATCTTGCACCACCGCCGGCCGCGCCAACTCCGGTGCGGGACGCGGCTCGTCGCGCAGGATCGGCGCGGCGATGTCCTCGTCGACCGGAACGGGTTCCGGCGTTTCCGCCTGCGGCTGAGGCGGATTCAGCAACTCTCTCAGACTCGGTGCACCGGGCACCAGATCGGACAGGTCGGGCATGTCTCCGGCAATTTGCTGGATCGGGGCGATCGCCTCCTGCGCCAGCTGGGCGGCCTGGCGCGCGGCGGCCTGCGCCGCTTGGGCCATCGAGGCGCCCAACCGATCGGGTCGAGTTCGCTTGAACGACTCCGGATCCAGGTGCACGTCGGTCGGGATACCTGCGGCGTTGACCGTGACCCGCACGAGCCCATCGGCAGACCATGCCTGCGTACTGATGGTGGACACGCGTTCCGATGCCTCGACCATCTGTTGCTGCTGGTGCTCGAGCGCCGAAAGCATCGAATCGACCTGTTCGCGCAATGCATCGTTGCGCGAACGTAGTTCGCTCCGTTGAGCCGAATCCACCACTGCCCCTCTCGTCCGTCCTACTTAGGACGCAAGGCAGCGGCGGGCGGTTCCACCGAAAGCGCGGGTTACTTCGGCAGCGCGCTCACCAGGCTGGACGCCGTGCGTTCCAGCGTCACACAGGCATCTTCCTTGGGCGGCTTCGTCGATGGCGCGGTCACGACCGACATGAAGATCTCACCCTGATAGGTCGCGAACGCAGCGGTGCAGGACGCCTGATTCTTGGCCACGAGGTCATCCCGGAATTTGACTACGGGCTTGGTGCCCACCGTCCCGCCTGCGAAGTCGCGGAAGTGCGGATTTCTGTGCACGTCACTCGGGCTGAGCGTGGTCGAGTAGATGACGAAGTCGTACGTGCCCGCGCTCCACCCACACGTCCGCGCGCCCTCGAGCGGCAGCATGCCGACGACGTCGGGTTCTTCGGAGTCGATCTCGAGATCGGTCTGGCCCATGGCCGCGTTCGGGATATTGCACGGATTCCACAGCGCGGTACGAGCTTCCGGCGAGTCCAGTTGCGCGGACTTGGACACCGAGTTCGGCGTCGTCCGCATGTCGACACCGCTCGCGGAAGTCGTTGAGCACCCCGTCACCGCAAGTCCACACACGGCAACCGCAAATGCGGCAGTAGTCATAGGCCGTCCGAGCACAACTGTCCCTCGCTTCCCACGATTCATGCGAAGGAACCTTATCCCGAGAGGGATTGGCTTCGCCTCCCCCCTCGGGGTGCCCGTGTGTGTCTGCCGTCACATTGCGCGGGTCAAGGCTGAGGCAGTGTCCGTTCGCCCTGCGCGGCGTAGGCGTGCTCAACTGCTTCCTTGCGCCGCCTCCACCAGGATTCGTTCTCGCGATACCACTGCACGGTCGCGGCGAGCCCGTCCCGGAAATCATGGAACTGCGGCTCCCACCCGAGCTCGGTCCGCAGCAGTGTGGAGTCGATCGCGTACCGCAGGTCATGGCCTGCGCGGTCGGTGACGAAGTCGAAATCGTCCGATTCACGACCGAATTCCGCGAGCAACATCTGTACGACGGCGCGGTTGTCGAGTTCGCCGTCGGCGCCGATGAGGTAGGTCTGCCCGATTCGTCCGCGGTCGAGGATGGCCCACACCGCGCGGTTGTGGTCATCGACGTGAATCCAGTCCCGTACGTTCGTACCACTGCCGTACAGCCGTGGCCGCACACCGTCGATCAGGTTGGTGATCTGGCGCGGGATGAACTTCTCCACGTGCTGGAACGGCCCGTAGTTGTTGGAGCAATTCGAGATGGTCGCGCGGACACCGAACGAGCGAGTCCAGGCGCGGACCAGCAGATCACTCGACGCCTTCGTGGAGGAATACGGGCTCGACGGGTTGTACGGCGTCGATTCTGTGAACCGCTCGGGGTCATCCAGTTCGAGATCGCCGTACACCTCGTCGGTGGAGATGTGGTGGTAGCGCACGTCGTACCGGCGGACTGCCTGCAACAGCGAGAACGTTCCGATCACATTGGTCTGCACGAACGGCCACGGATCGGAGAGGGAGTTGTCGTTGTGCGACTCGGCCGCGAAATGCACCACCGTGTCCACGCCGCTGACCAACTCGTCGACGAGGTCGAGATCGGCAATGTCTCCGTGCACGAAGTCGATTCGGTCGGCTACCGAATCCAGCGATTCCCTGTTCCCGGCGTAGGTCAGCGAGTCGAGCACCGTCACCTGGGCATCAGGTCGCTCCGCAAGGGTCTGCAAAACAAAGTTGGCACCGATAAAACCGGCACCGCCCGTAACCAGAACACGCACGACGTGGACCATACCGCCAGGCGAATCGCGAATCAGGCGATCCGGCCGCGGCCCTCACCCGACGGTGCACTGGTCCGCGCGCGGACGAACCGCGTGATGTCCGCGAGCACAGCACGGCTTTCGGGCAGCTGCGGCGCCACGGCGGGGAAGGCGTGAACCTGGCCGCGCCACAACTGCAGCTCCGCAGACACACCGGCATCCCACAGCCGATTGGCCATCAGCTCGGCATCGCAGCGCAACACCTCGTCCTCCGCCGAGACGAGCAGTGTGGGAGGGAGCTCGGCGAGCGCGCCGTTGACCGGGGACAGCAGCGGGTCGATAGCGCCATCCACCTCGGCACCGAGTCGGCAGACCGCGGCGAGGCCGGGCATCGCCACGAACGCATCGAGCTTGGCGTTGTCGTGGGCGAACTTCTCTGTGCAGTCCAGATCGAGCAGCGGGGAGATCCCGATCAGCCCAGCGGGGGCCGGCAGCCCCTCCTCGATCGCCTTCAAGGCGGTTGCGAAGACCAAGAACCCGCCGGCGGAGTCACCTGCGAAGACGATTTTCGTCGGGTCGGCGCCCTGCTCCAGCAACCACCGGTAAGCGGTCAGGCAGTCCTCGACAGAACCCGAGATCTTCGTCTTGGGCAGCTGCCGGTATCCGACGTTGACAACAGGCATCGCAGCCCGCCGGGAGAGCTCGGCCACCACAGGGCGGTGCGTGTTGGTCCCGCACGTGATGAAGCCGCCACCATGGAAGTACAGGACCACTCCGTCGCTGTGATGACTCATCCGATCGACCTGCCGGACGACCTCGAGCCGCAAATCAGGTAATTGGACGTGGTCGCACGCGATTCCGCCGGGAATCCGGCGCAGCCCAGCGAGCACGTCGATAAGGAACGCGGCGCGAACCCCGGCGGCCGTCACGGGCGCGATGCGCACTACCGGCCGAACCACTCGACGGCAGAGCTCCAGAACGATGCGCGATTGCATGCTCGCGCCCGACGGGTTCATCAGGGTCGCCTGGTCGGCGGTGCGCCGACGCCGCTTACGCCGGACTTTCGGCTTTGGCGGCTGCGTTGCCGTCATCGCGGTCATGCTGCCCTCCACTCCACGCGCACCGACACGGCCGCGACCCCGATGGCGCGGCGCGGAGTGAAATGTCGGCGTCGACGAATTCACAGCACCGGGAGCAAGCATTCACCCCCGTGCACCACTCTCACGCCCGATTTATCGAGATTCACCGGATCTGATTGAAATCGTGATCAAGGTGATGGGCGCCGCCCGCTCGTCGATGCAATTCGCACAGGTCGGTTACGGCACCCGCGTCAGTTGAGACACTGATGCCATGCGCGGAATCATCCTGGCTGGGGGCACCGGATCGCGGCTGCACCCGGTCACACTCGGGGTCAGCAAGCAGTTGGTGCCGGTCTACGACAAGCCGATGATCTACTACCCACTGTCCACGCTGATGCTGGCCGGGATCCGGGACATCCTGGTGATCACGACACCCGGAGACGCCGATGGCTTCACACGACTCCTCGGTGACGGCTCGCGGTTCGGTGTGTCGATCACCTACACCGTGCAGGAGAGTCCGGACGGACTGGCACAGGCATTTGTGCTCGGGGCTGAGCACATCGGCTCCGATTCGGTTGCGCTGGTGCTCGGAGACAACCTTTTCTACGGCCCTGGCCTGGGTGAACAGCTGCACCGTTTCGATGCCATCGACGGTGGCGCGGTCTTTGCGTATTGGGTCTCCGACCCGACGGCGTACGGCGTGATCGAGTTCGACGAGGGCGGCAAGGCTATCTCCATCGAGGAGAAGCCCAAGAAGCCCCGGTCGAACTTCGCCATACCCGGCCTGTACTTCTACGACAACGACGTCGTTGAGATCGCGCGCGGACTGCGCCCCTCCGACCGCGGCGAGTACGAGATCACCGACATCAACCTGGCCTATCTGGACGCCGGAAAGCTGCAGGTGGAGGTACTGCCGCGCGGCACGGCCTGGCTTGACACCGGCACGTTCGCCTCGCTCCTGGATGCGTCGAACTATGTGCGCACGATCGAGGACCGGCAGGGGCTCAAGATCGGCGTGCCCGAGGAGGTCGCGTGGCGGCGCGGCTACATCTCAGACGACGAGCTGCGTGAACTCGCCGAGCCGCTGATGAAGTCCGGATACGGGACGTACCTGCTGCAACTGATCGACCGCGGACGGGACTGGTAGGAAC
>NZ_LRRB01000265.1 GCF_001646865.1 Aldersonia kunmingensis
CGACGTGGCGGGTGGCCAAGCGGCTGATCCTCGAATCGGTCGAGGATCCGAACAGCACGCTGCGCCGCAAGCTCGAGGTCAACGTCCGCGAACTCGGTGAGCGGCTGTGCAACGAACCGGATCTGCGCGCGAAGGTGGATCGCTGGATCGAGGGCGGGTCGCGCTATCTCGCCGAGAACTACGCCACCGAGATCACCACGATCATCACCGACACCGTGGCCCGCTGGGACGCCGAGGAAGCGAGCAAGAAGATCGAGCTCCAGGTCGGTCGTGACCTCCAGTTCATCCGGATCAACGGCACTGTCGTCGGCGCTCTGGCAGGCCTTGCGATCTACACCGTTTCGCAGCTGATGTTCGGCGGCTGATCGAGTCCGCTAGCGGGCTGCTAACAGAATGCTTGCAATTGCTAGCACTTGCGATACTCTGGGCACTGCAAGACGGCCAGAGGGTGAGTGATGGCAGAAGACCACGAAAAGTTGGGCTCCGTTTCCGGGGAAGCGACAGAAGCCCTGGAGAACGTCCACGAACTCGTGGTCAACGCCGCGCAGGACATCGGCAGCTTCATCCGCACACAGCGCGAATCCGCCGAAGTGTCGCTGCGTCAGCTCGCCAAGCTGGCGGGAGTGAGCAACCCGTACCTGAGTCAGATCGAACGCGGGTTGCGCAATCCGTCGGCCGAGGTCCTCGCACAGATCGCCAAAGGTCTGCGCGTATCTGCGGAAGTGCTCTACGTCCGGGCGGGACTGCTCGAGCAGCGCCCACACGGTCCGATCCGCGATGCGGTGCTTGCCGACCCGTTCCTCACCGAACGGCAGAAGCAGGTGCTGCTCGAGATCTACGACTCCTTCCGCAGTGAAAACGAAACGCGGGCAACGCCGCCTGCGGCAGATACGACCCAGCCGCCTACTGCGGTTCCGGTGACGGACCAACCGCTGTCGGATTCCCAGGCCGGTACCGCCGAGCCTCGAAACAACTCGACTCGAAATGAGGAGAACGAGAATGACTGAGCCGACCACCATCGACGGTGTCCGCAAGCCCATCTACGCCACTGTCGGCGCCTACGACGCCGCCTTCGACGCCATCGCCGACCTGGTCACCCAGGTTCGTGAGCGCGCCGAGAACACCAGCACCGACGTCTCGACCCGGGTCGAGGAGGCGCGCGAGCGCGTTGCCACCCTGCCCGCCGACGTCCAGGAGCAGATCGAGACGCTGCGCGAGCGGCTGTCCAGCCTGCCCTCCGAGCTGCCCGAGGACATCGCCGAGCTGCGCGAGAAGTTCACCGTCGAGGAGCTGCGCAAGGCCGCCGAGTCCTACCTGAAGGTCGCACTCGACCTGTACGCCGACCTCGCCGTCCGCGGTGAGGAGACCGTCGAGCGTCTGCGCACCGACCGCCCGACGCAGTTCGAGCGCGTCGAGGATCTGTACAACGACGCCGTCAACCGTGGACAGGATGCGCTGGCCAAGGTTTCCGAGCGCACCCGCACCGTGGGTGAGCAGGCCGCCAAGCTGACCGGCCGCTTCGGCGCCAAGGCGGAGGAGACCATCGCCGACGCGACGGACGCTGCTGCCGACGTGATCGAGGACGCTGCCACCACCCCGGTTGCGACCCCGGCCAAGAAGGCCGCGCCGGCCCCGGCCGCCAAGAAGGCTGCCCCGGCCGCCAAGAAGGCCCCGGCCAAGAAGGCCCCGGCCAAGAAGGCTGCTCCGTCGACGAACTGACGCCTGCATCGCTACTGAAGAAGCCGTCCATCCGCGCATCGAGCGGGTGGGCGGCTTTCTTCTATATTGGACGGTGTGTACACCATCAACGGGCTGACCGGCGCGATCCTGTTCGTGCTCTGGCTGATTGCGGTCGCAGGCGGGGTTTTCGCACTCGTGCACGCCGCCCGGCAGCGTAAGGACGCCTTCACCGCCGCGGACAAGCTGAGCAAGCCGATCTGGCTCGCCATCCTCGCCGTCGCGTTGCTCGTGCTGTTCGTGACCTCGGTGGTCGGATTCTTCGGCATCATCGCGGTCGTCGCGGTGTGCGTCTACCTGGTGGACGTTCGCCCGCGGGTGGACGAGATCCAGCGCGGCCCGCGCTGGTAGTGCCGCTGGGCTAGGCCGGCCCGGCTCGCGGTTCCAGGACGTCTGCGGCTTTTATTTGTGACTTTCGGTTACCTTTACTCGTTCAGACCTTGCCAATGTGCATTGGCACAATGTTAGTGTGAACGAATGGCTGGGTTTCTCGCATCGGAGTCCGCGCGACTGCTGCGCGGCGTCGCGGAGATCCTGCAGCCCCGCGAGGCTCCCGAAACGCAGGAGAGCCGCGAGATGCGGATCGACGACCTCGCCCGCGCTGCCGGAGTCAGCGTCCGCAACGTGCGCGTCTATCAGGAGCGCGGGCTGCTGCCGCCGCCGCGCCGCTCCGGCCGAACCGCCTGGTACAGCGAGTCGCACCTGGCCCGCCTCGATCTCATCGGCCGGATGCTCGACCGCGGCTACACGTTCGCGACGATCGGCGAGCTGCTCACCGCGGCCCGGCACGGCATGCGCGTCGAGGACGTACTCGACCGCGCCAACCTCGATTCGCTCGGCGTGCCCACCGATCGGCCCGTGACGCTGTCCATCGACGAGATCGCAGATCTGCTCGGCTGCGATGAGCTGGACCGGCACATCGACGCGGCGACCGCAGCCGGTCTGTGCTTGCGCAACGACGACGGTTTCCGCTTTGCGAGCACTCGGCTGGTCGAGGCCACGCGGCTGATGATCGAGTCCGGCGTTGCGCCTGCCGACCTGATCGAGCAGTCAGGTGCCGTCCGCGACGACCTGCGCGACGTCGCGCGCCGATTTGTCGGGCTGGTCGCCGACCCGTACCTGACTCCTCACGCGCCGCGCGAATTCGATGCGGAGGCGGTCGCCCGGATCGCCGAACTGTCCGGCAAGGCGCGTGTCGTCGTGGCCGACGCCGCCTATGTGCTGCTCGGCGAGGCGATGGAGGAAGCGATCGCCGAGGCCCTCGAGCGCCTGGCCCAACGACTTTCCAGCGAACCAACGACCACACAAGGGAGTGTCGAGTGTCCAAGCGAAGCGTGATTGCCGAAGTCGGTGTCGCGGCGGCGGTGGCCGGAGTTGCGGCCGCTGTGCTGCGCGCCCGTAAGGGTGCACGCCCCGCGCGTGACCGGTTCGACGACGAGCTGCTGAACACGCCGGCGATCGACCCCGAGGTCATCGAGGTGACGAGCGCGGACGGTACCCGCCTGCGCGTGCACGGCTACGGCCCGGCGGATGCGGCGCCGATCGTGCTCAGCCACGGCTGGACCTGCAGCATCGAGTACTGGTACCCGCAAATCAACGCGCTCGCGGGCGAGTACCGCGTGATCGCGTACGACCAGCGCGGCCATGGCGGTAGCGCGGTCGGCAAGGCGAAGTTCAGCACCGACGTACTCGCCGACGACCTCGCGGCCGTGCTCGCCGCCACCGTGCCCGAGGGCCGGCAGGCTGTCATCGCGGGCCACAGCATGGGCGGCATGACCGTGCTCGCCTGGGCGGCCCGCTATCCCGAGCAGGTGCGTCGCTACGCCGGCGCCGTGCTGCTTACCAACACTGGTGCCGATCGCCTGGTCGGCGACTCCAAGCTGATTCCGCTCCCTGCCTGGGCGCCCGAAATGACGCCGTTCGCGGGCAAGCTGGTGCTCGGCGCGCCGGTCAAGCTCCCGCAGACGTCTCTGGCGCGCAAGGTGTTTCAGCAGCGCGTGATGGCGACGGGGTCCACTCCTGAGCAGGTCGAATTCTCGGCCCGCATCGTCTTCGGCTGCCCCGCGCGGGTGCGCGGCCGCTGGGGTGCGGTGCTGTCCGGGCTGGACCTGCATGCTGCGCTCGAGCATCTCGATGTGCCGACGAGCGTGCTGGCCGGCGAGCGCGACAACCTCACTCCGCCGGTGCATTCCGAGCGACTGGCGGAAGCGCTCGAGCGGGCCGGTGTGCTGGATACCTTCGAGGTGATCCCGTCGATCGGCCACCTCGGCAATGTCGAGGCGCCGCACCGGGTCAACGAAGAGCTCCTCCGGCTCGCCAAGCGGGCGCACTCCGGCTGAATGCCCGTGAGGGTCAGCTGAAAACGACGGTCTTGCGGCCGTGCACGAGCACCCGATCCTCGAGGTGCCAGCGCAACCCCCGGGCCAGGACCAGCTTCTCGATGTCGCGGCCCTGACGGACCATGTCGTGAATCTCGTCGGAATGGTCCACCCGGATGACGTCCTGCTCGATGATCGGTCCGTCATCGAGTTCGGCCGTCACGTAGTGGCAGGTTGCGCCGATCAGCTTCACGCCGCGCGCGTAGGCCTGGTGGTACGGGCGCGCGCCGACGAACGACGGCAGGAAGCTGTGGTGAATGTTGATCGCGCGGCGGGCCCAGCGCTCGCACAGTGTCGCGGGAAGCACCTGCATGAAGCGGGCCAGCACCACAGCGTGGGGGTCATGCGCCTCGACGAGTTCACGCACCTGCTCGAACGAGGGCCCGCGTTCGGCGGGGTCTTTGGGGAACGGAACGTGGTGGAACGTGACGCCGTGCGCCGCCGCGGTCGGTTCGAGGTCCTTGTGATTGCCGATCACCGCCTCGATCGTGGCCGGCAGCTCACCGTTCGCGGCGCGACCGAGCAGGTCGTGTAGGCAATGCGCTTCCTTGCTGACCAGGATCACGATCCGCTTCGGTTCGCCGGTGTCGTGCAGCGTCCAGTCGGTGTCCGGTCCGAGGTCCTGGGCTACCACCTCGAGCCGCTCGCGGAATTCGTCCACACCGAATGGCAGTGACGACGCGCGCAGTGCCTGGCGGGTGAAGAACCAGCCTGTCTCCGCATCGGAGTGGTAACCGGCCTCAACGATCGAGCCACCCAAGTCGCTGATCAGCCCGCTGATCCGCGCGACGATGCCGGTCTGGTCGCGGCAGCCGAGCGACAGCACGATTCGCCGGTCGTCTCGGCCCGCGGAGCCCGGGGCCGGCAAAGGGGCGCTCGCAGTCATGTCCGCCAGTGTGACAGGCGTCTCATGTGGGGCGAAAATCAAGTCTGGATGGGCCACGGCTCAGTACATCGTCGCCGAGCCCACAAGTGTTCCCAAATTCACAGTGTGCACGCCGCGTTCGGTGAGCAGGCCGAGGAATTCCGCCCGGATGGCGGCGATCGTGTCCGGGTCGAATTCGGCCAAGGGGCCGCGCAGTCCGCTGCCGAGCACGATCTCCCAGCAGAACTCGTCTGTCGCGGGCGCGAGATTGGACAACTCCTGGACCACCACGTCGTGCCCGCCGAGGCCGGTGAGCCAGTCTGCGAGCTGCTTCGGCGTTTCCAGCCGTTCGGCCTGTTGGCGCGCGACCGCGCCGACCGGTGTCCGCTGACCCGGCCCGCCGTTGTCGCGGTACACGCCGACCGCGTCGAAGAACGCCGTACTGAGCGATTCGAATGCGCCGCGCCGCCAGGCTGTGACCCCGATGCGGCCACCGGGCCGGAGCATCCGAATCAGTCCGCGCACCGCGCTGTCCATGTCGGGCAGGAAGAACACGCCGAACGCGGAGGAGACCACGTCGTAGCCGGCCGCCGGGACCGAACTCGGCGGCTCCCAGGTGGTGGCGTCGGCGGCCACGAAGTCGATGTTCTGCAGCGCCCGATCGGTCGCCACGAGCCGGCCCTCTTCCAGCAGGTCGTCGGCCAGATCGATCGCGTGCACCCGTCCGGTTGGCCCGACGCCCATCGCCGCGGGAATCGCCGATGCGCCGGTGCCGCTGCAGACGTCGAGCACGAACTCGCCGGGCCGCAACTGCAACTGGAAGGCCAGTGCCTGCCCGGCGGGGCCCCAGACGATTGGTGTGATGCGGGCGAAAGATGCTCGGGTGGAGTTGAACAGCGTGCCGATCTCCGACGCGGACATGTCGCGATCGTAGGCTCAGCGGCATGCCCGACGCACTGACGCGCGCCGATGTGGCCGCAATGATCGATCACACGCTGCTCAAGCCCGAGGCGACCCCTGCCGACGTGGATCAACTGGTCGCCGAGGCACGCGAACTTGCCGTGCTCGCCGTGTGCGTCTCGCCTTCGATGTTGCCGGTGCGCGCGCCCGGCTTCATCATTGCCGCCGTCGCGGGCTTCCCATCCGGTAAGCACCATTCGCTGGTGAAGGCGGCCGAGGCCCGGCTGGCGGTGCAGCAGGGCGCCGCGGAGATCGACATGGTGATCGATGTCGGAGCCGCCGTCGCGGGCGATTTCAATGCCGTCCTCGCCGACATCGTCACCGTCCGCGAGGCGATCGGGGACGACCGGGTGCTCAAGGTGATCATCGAGTCGGCCGCGCTGACCGACGAGGCGATCGTGCAGGCCTGCCGCACTGCCGAGCGGGGCGGTGCGAACTACGTCAAGACCTCCACGGGGTTCCACCCGGCGGGCGGTGCCAGCGTGCATGCGGTACGGCTGATGGCCGACACCGTCGGCGGCCGGCTCGGGGTGAAGGCGAGCGGCGGGATCCGTACGGCGGAGTTCGCGCTCGAGCTCATCGAGGCGGGCGCGACGCGGCTCGGCCTATCGCAGACGCGGGCCGTGCTCGACGGAATCCAGGCTTAGATCCCGCAGCTCTGATCACCGTTGGTCGGCGGCAATTCGTAGGTTCCGCCCGCCAGCGACATGCTGATCCCGGTGTCGTCGACATGGACCGCGTTCGGAGTCATCCCGAGCGGGTAGATCTGCAGTCCGGCGCTGATGATCTGCACGACGCCATCCACCAGGTCGGTCGGAATTCCGAAGCCGAGCACCTCTGCCGAAACTGTCTGCACATCGACATCCCCGTTGCCGAGGGTCGGGCGGACCACCAGTTGGGCAAGGCCACCAGGGCCGACGCTGAAGCTCAGCGTTCCGTCGGTTTCGTCGGCCTTGACCGACGTGACCAGTTCACCGAACGGCTGAGCCTGAATGGTCTCCAGGATGCCGTTCGCGCTCCACGAGACGTCCGCGGTGGAGTTGCCGATCGTGGCGGCGGACGTGTCCGTGCCGCTGATGTCGATGTCGTTCGCGCGGGCGTGCACCTGCATGCCGATGGCCTGTCCGAACGTGTCACCCTCGCTGTCGATCGTGACGTGCGGGACCTGCTTGTCGATCGCCTGCAGCAGTACCGGTTTCGCACTGAGTCCGATGTCGACCTGCGAACCGAGGTCGGCCTCGAACTGCTCGGTCATGCAGTTCACCACCGAGTGCCGCGCGTATAGCTCCGCCCCGACGACCGCGACCCCGAGGACCA
The DNA here is from genome assembly GCF_001646865.1 of Aldersonia kunmingensis. Taxonomy (GTDB): domain Bacteria; phylum Actinomycetota; class Actinomycetes; order Mycobacteriales; family Mycobacteriaceae; genus Aldersonia; species Aldersonia kunmingensis. The sequence goes on from NZ_LRRB01000265.1 coordinate 7,258, forward strand.
GCACAAGCACGATAACGATCACGAGCACGGGATTCCGGCGCGAGCGCTTCCGCGGTGGGGCAGGGTTCATCTGGGACGCCATTCGGCCGATTGTTCCGGAAGAATCTGAACGCTTGCTGTGAGCAACTCCGCGATTTGTGTGACGTGGCCCACAGCCGCAGGGTTAGCCTGACGCCATGCCGCGCCCGACCGACTCCGACAGTGCCGACGCCTTCCACGCGGTGGAGGAGGTCGCGCGTCGGCAGGGCGGGTATGTGACCGCGCGACAGGTCCGTGGAGCCGGGTGCAGTGCCCCGCGGCTCCGTGCCGCCCTTACCCAAGGCGACCTGGTCCAGATCCACCACGGTCTGTTGCGGCTGGCGTACTGGCCGGCAGGGCCATTCGACGAATATGCCAAGTGGTGCGCGTGGTTCGAGGGTGGCGCGACGGTGTCGCACCAGAGCGCAGCCCAACTGCATGGGCTCGGCCGCCTGCGACCACGGCTGCTGCATCTCAGTGCCCCGACGGGCGCGCCTGTCGGTGTCGCCGAGGTCGCGGTCCGCCGCGCGGCGCTCACGCCGGTCGATGTCGAGCCGGCCGGGACCTTCTTCGTCACCACCCCGATCCGGACGATCCTCGATCTGGCCGACTGCGGGATCGCGCAGCACATGCTGGACGAGGTGGTCGGCGATGCGCTCGCGATCGGCCGAGCCGATGCCGCACACATCGCCGAGGCCGCCGCCGGTGCACCCGATCGCGTCGAGCGCCGGATCAGCGCGGCGCTCTCGGCCACCTGCTGACTCAGAACCAGGCGTCGCGCATATCCAATGTGGTGCGGTCGAGCCGTTCCAGCAGATCGAGTTGCGGTGCGACTTTGGGCAGTTCGAAGCTGAAGAAGTACCGGGCGGCCTGACGCTTGCCGTCGTAGAAGTCCCCTTCTTTACCGTCAGCGGCAACGAGTTGATCCAGCCAGATCCACGCCAGCACGGTGTGCCCGAACGCCTCGAGGTAGACCGCGCTGTTGGCCAGGGTCAGTTCGGGGTCGCCTGCACCCCACAGCGTGGAGGTGACCGCGACGAGCCGCTGCCAGGTGGTGTCGAGCTGCTCGGCCAGGGCCGCGTCGGCCAGGCTCCGCGCGGCGGTGACGGTGCGCCCGATCTCCGCCCCGAGCGCAGCGAGGTTTGCACCGCCATCCTGAGGAACCTTGCGCCCCAACAGATCCAGGCTCTGGATGCCGTGCGTGCCCTCGTGAATCGGATTGAGCCGGTTGTCGCGGTAGTGCTGTTCGACGTCGTATTCGCGGGTGTAGCCCGCCCCGCCGTAGATCTGGATGGCGAGGTTGTTCGCCTCCAGGCACCACTGCGACGGCCAGCTCTTCGCGATCGGGGTGAGCATGTCCAGCAGGCGCTGTGCGTTGTCCCGTTCCGTGTCGGATTCGGGGGAGGCGATGACGTCGACCAGTCGGGCGCAGTAGAGGTTCAGCGCCAGTGCGCCTTCCACGTACGCCTTCTGCGCGAGCAGCATGCGCCGCACGTCGGCATGTTCGATAATCGGCAATTGCGCTGTTGCCGAGCCCTTTTCGGAAATCGGACGGCCCTGCGGGCGGCTGCGCGCGTAGTCGAGCGACTTGAGGTAGCCGGTGTAGCCGAGCGCGGTAGCGCCGAGGCCGACCCCGATCCGCGCCTCGTTCATCATGTGGAACATGTAGAACAGCCCGCGGTGCGCCTCGCCGATCAGATAGCCGATGGCTCCCGCGGAACCGCCCGGGGTGTGCGCGCCCTCGCCGAAATTGAGCACGGTGTTCACCGTGCCACGGAAGCCCATCTTGTGGTTCAGTCCGGCGAGCGATACGTCGTTGCGCTCGCCGATCGTGCCGTCCGCGTCGAGCAGGTACTTCGGCACCAGGAACAGCGAAATGCCCTTGGTGCCCGCCGGTCCGCCCGGAATCTTCGCCAGCACGAGGTGCACGATGTTCTCGCCGAGGTCGTGCTCGCCGGCGGAAATCCACATCTTGTGGCCGAACAGCCGGTACGTGCCGTCGTTTTGCGGCTCTGCGCGGGTGACGATATCGGCGAGGGACGACCCGGCCTGCGGCTCGGACAGTGCCATCGTGCCGTGGAACCGGCCGGTCAGCATCGGATCGACGAACCGCTCGATCTGCTCGGGCGTGCCGAACTTGCAGATCAGGTTCGCATTCGCGGTGGTCAGCAGCGGGTAGGCGGCGGTGGAAACGTTGGCCGCGTGGAAGTAGCCGAAAGCCGCGTTGCCGACGACCGCGGGCAATTGTGCGCCGCCGACAGCTGCATCCATCGTCATGCCGACCAGTTCGGCGCGCGCGAAGGCGTCCAGCGCCTCCTTCACTTCGCCGATGATGTGCACGCGCTCGCCGTCGAAGGTCGGCTCGTTCGCATCGGCCAGCTTGTTGTGTGTCGCAAAGTATTTCGTCGCGATCTGCGCGGAAAGGTCGAGCACACCGTCGAACGTCTCGCGGGAGTGGTCGAGGTAGCGGTCCCGCTTGGTCAGTTCCTCGGCGCCGAGCCACTCGTAGAGCAGGAAGTCGAGGTCTCGTCGCGACAACAATGTCGAACGCATGAGGGAGTCCTTTCCGCGGTTGAGTCCACGCTAGTTCGCCGGCGCGACCGCGTGCCACGGGATCGAGAGCACACAGTCACGCATCCGTCGCCGATACGCCTGCACCGGAAGTCCCTGGTCGCGTAGAGCCTCGACCGTCCGCCGCCATCGGACCCGCGGCCCGAACGGCGCCAGGGGCGCGGCGGCAGCCCAGGCCCGGTCGGCGGCGGTGAGCAGCGCGTGGATGCGCTCGCCCTCGATATTGCGGTGGATCAGCGCCTTCGGCAGCCGCTCGGCGATATCCGAGGGACGCGCGACGTCGAACGGATCCCAGGCCAGCGTCAGCGAGCGCGGTCCGTCCGCATCCAGCAAAACCCATGCGCATCGGCGTCCGAGTTCGTCGCAGGTTCCATCGACGATCAGCCCGCCCGGAGCGAGCGCCGCCTGCATGGTCGACCAGGCGCCAGCCACTGCCTCTACGGGGTACTGCCGCAGCACGTTGAACGCGCGCACCAGAACCGGGCGCAGCCCGGCAAGCTCGAAGCCGCCGCGGGCAAAGCTCACACCGTCGCTGCCGGGAACTACACGCTCGGGATCGATCTCCAACCCGACGACCCTGACGTCGGAGCGCACGGTCCGCAGCCGCGCTGCAAGTTCGAAGGTGGTGACGGGCAAGGCGCCGTAGCCGAGATCGACGACGAGCGGGTCGGCCGCGTTCGCCAGCGTCTCGCGGACCTCGGGGTCGTGCACGAGCCAGCGGTCGCTGCGCCGCAACCGGTTGATGCCGGTGGTGCCGCGAGTGATGACGCCCTGCGGGCGCGGGGTTCGAGAGGTGTTCAGCTCTTGGAGTTCTCGTCGAGCCACTGCTGGGTGAACTCACCCTCGGCGCGGAACAGGTCGACGAGGTTGACCAGCATCAGTTGCTCGAGCTTCGGGCCGATCATCGGGAGGTACACCTTGGCCTCCGAGGAGGTCCGCAACGTACAGCCGGTGTCGGTGCCGAAAAGCTTGATCGTTCCGGTCAGGCTGCCCGGCCCGGCCGGAATGCTCGCCTCGTACTTGCCGGTGACCTCGTCGCCGAAAGCCGAGTAGCTCTCCTTGCGGGTGATCACCATGTCCTTGCGCATGACGGTCTGCGCGATATCGGGCAGATCGGTGCGCGGCAGGATGTGCTCGAGCACGATCTCGATGCCCGAATCGTCGGCGTGGAAGCTCGCCACCTGGTTCGGCGAAAACTCACGCATCTTCTCAACGCGAAACTCCCAGTACTCCCGGTTGAGCAGCGCGTCGTAAACCTCACGCGTCGTGCGCAGCGGGTACCGGGCGGAGAAGTTGGATCGGCGAGCCATGGCTACCAAGTTACCGGGCGGTCAGCTCCCCATTTCACGCGGATGTAGTCCGCGTCACTGTCCACGCTCGAATCAGGGGTGCGCCTGGAGCCACTTGACGGTGAACTCGTCCTCCATGTCGAGCAGCTTGGTCAGCTGATCGACGGCAGCCGATTCGATCTTTCCGCCAACCAATGGGATCTTCACGCTGACTTCGCCGTTGACGGTCAGCACCGACCCGGCTCCGTCCGCCGCGATGTCCGACGTGCCGCCGATCTTCGCTGGGACACCCGCAATGTTTGCGGTGAACGAGCCGTCGGCGCGCCCGTCACGCAGCGGGCCCCAGACCTGCACGCGGTCGATCTCGAGGTCGCCCGGACGAACCTTGGTGATCAGGCTGGGCAGGGTCGCTGCGGGGACGATCTGCATCATCTTCACGGTCACCGTGCCGTCCGCCCCGACACTGAACTCGTCCACCCGGCCGCCCGGGCCGCCGACCGCCTCGATCCGCTCATCGAAGAACTGCTCGCTGGTGAACGCGGCATGGAGCCGTTCGATGGGTGCCTGGAACTTTGCCGTGTGCTCGATCGGCTTCGCCATAGCGCGCACGCTACCGTTTGGGGCTGTGATCGGCGCTGCGATTCGAAACGACCTCGAGGCGGCCGGTGCCCGGCTGTCGGAGGGGGTGCCGCTCGCCGGGTTGACCACGCTTCGAGTGGGTGGCCCAGCGGCCATTCTCGCCGAATGCGCTAGCACCGAAACGCTGGTCGCGGCGGTTCACGCCCTCGATATGGCCGGTGTGCCGACGCTGATTCTGGCGGGCGGCTCGAACCTGTTGGTATCGGACGCGGGCTTCGACGGCGTGGTTGTCCGGGTCGCCAACGACGGTGTCGCGATCGAGGGCAACCGGGTGGTCGTCCAGGCCGGTGCGGTGTGGGACGACGTCGTCGCCAAGACGGTTTCCGCCGGATTCGGCGGGCTAGAGTGCCTGTCCGGCATCCCCGGTTCGGCCGGAGCGACGCCGGTGCAGAACGTGGGTGCGTACGGCGTGGAGATTGCGTCGCTACTGCGGCGGGTGCAGCTGCTCGACCGGCGCACCGGCGACGTGGCGTGGGTCGGACCGGAGGCGCTAGGACTCGGTTACCGCACCAGCGTGCTCAAGCATCGCGACGACGCCCTAGTCCTTGCCGCCGAGCTCGAACTGCACCCGGATGGGGTCAGCGAACCGCTGGGTTACCGCGAACTCGCGTCGGCGCTCGACGCGAATGAAGGGGAGCGCCGGCCCGCCGCTCAGGTGCGCGACGCGGTGCTGGGCCTGCGCCGCGGCAAGGGCATGGTGCTCGACGGCGCGGACAACGACACGTGGAGCGCAGGGTCGTTCTTCACCAACCCGATTGTTTCTCCGGACCGAATCGACGGCGTGCTTGCCGCGATCGCGGCGCGCGTCGGTGACGCACGGATCCCGCGGTATCCGGCCGAGGCGGGCGTGAAGCTCTCGGCAGGCTGGCTGATCGAGCGTGCCGGATTCGCGAAGGGCCACCCGGGCCCGGATGCGCCGGCGCGGTTGTCGACGAAGCACACCCTGGCCCTCACCAACCGCGGTGCGGCCTCGGCCGCCGATCTGGTCGCGCTGGCCCGCGAGGTGCGCGATGGGGTCGAGGCGGCCTTCGGTGTGCGCCTCGAGCCCGAGCCGGTGCTCGTCGGGCACGCGCTCTAGCCCTGTTCGCGATCTGCGCGCGTCCGCCGCGCCACTGGCTCGCAACTCGCTTTATGTGCTGTCGCCGAACAGCGGGGATAACCGTGACACGCCCAAACAATCGCTGTTAGTCTCACCCGCACTTGTGATGTGGCGGCGATCACTCCGCCTGCGCGCTCGGGGTGGAAGGGTGGCGGCGATGCCGACTCGCGGGATGCGGCGCAATGGCGGTTTGGCTGCGGCGGCGGTGCTTTCGCTGGCCATGGGACTGTGCAGTCCGGCAACGGCGTCGGCAGGCACGGTCTTTATCGGTGATGTCGGCAATGTGGCCGCGGCCCGGGCCGATTGCGGTCCGGGCTCGCTGCCCGAGACGGGGTTGCAAGGTGACGTCCCGGCCGAGGACCGCAACAGCGCCCGCAGCATGCAGGGCTACCGCTGCAATATGACCCGGGTGGGTCAGTATCAGGGCAAGGGCGCGGGCACCGTCTCGGCGAACTACGACCACTGCTCCTATACCGGCACCCTGTTCCCCGCGTCGCTGAATGAGCCGCAGGGCGTGCAGGTTATCGACGTGTCGGACCCGAAGAACCCGGTGCCGACGACGAGTTTGCGTGAGCCCGCGATGGTCGGTGGCACGTGGGAGAGCCTGAAGGTCAACAAGGAACGCAAACTGCTCGCGGCGACGGCGGTGCCGATGATCGAGGGCGCAGGGTATTTCTCGGTGTACGACATTTCCGACTGCGCGCACCCGAGGCTGCTCAATACCCGCGCGGGGACCGACCTAACGATGCCACTGCCGTTCCTCTCCCATGAGGGCGGCTTCTCCCCGGATGGCAGGACCTACTGGGCATCCGGTGTCGCACCGGGTGTGATGAGTGCGATTGATATCTCCGATCCCACCAACCCGCGCATCATCTGGCAGAGCTTGCAGGCACTGTCGGACCACGGGTTCGGGATCACGCCGGACGGCAACACGATGTACCTGTCGGTGATGAGTGGGATCACCGTCCTCGATATCAGTGCGATTCAGCGCCGTGACCCGTATCCGGTTGTGCCGCAATTGGGTACGTACCTGTGGCAGGACGGCCAGTTCAACCAGCACAGTATTCCGGTCACCTATGACGGCAAGCCGTTCATCTTCAGCCCGGACGAGGCGGGTTCGGGTGGGGTGAAGGTGTTCGATATGTCGAACCCGTCGGATGGCAAGCTGGTCAACCGAATCAAGCTCGAGATCAATCTGCCCGACAACATCGACTCCAACGTGCGAAGTTCGATGGGCGGTGGCGTATTCGCCTACGACTCGCACTACTGCACCGCGGACCGGCCGGCAGATCCAACGGCGCTCGCATGCGGATGGTTCGGGTCCGGTGTCCGGGTGTTCGACATTCGCGATCCGCGCAATGTTCGCGAAATCGCGTACTACAACCCGCCCGCGCAGAAGAACAAGCAGTCCGAGCTGACGAACTCCCCGCATGCGCTGGCCACGTCCTTGGCCATTCCGGTGCTCGAGTTCGCACCGATCGCGCGCGCCATCGCGGAGGGCAAGTTGGATCCGGCGGTCGCACTCGGTCCGCGCGCCGGGAACGTGATGGGCGATTTGTCGTCGGACTGGTGCTCGTCGCCCCCGTTCTTCCACGGCAACCAGATCTGGGTGACGTGCAGCGACAACGGGTTCATGGCGTTGCAACTCGACAACAACGCCTATCGGGCACCGGCGAACCAGGACACCGTCGTCGGCTCTTGAGACGGCCGTGCTAGCCGCGGTCCTGCTGTAGCCGCACCTCCGCTACTGTTCGCAGACCAGATCCGAGGAGGACTAGCAGTGGAACAAGAGCAGAAACTGACGTTTGGGCAGAAGGCCAAATTGGGATTGCAGGCCGCAGGCGCGTTTGCCCGTAACCCGAAGGCTTTGGTCGCGTTGGTGAAGTACCAGCTTTCAGTGCGGAAGCAGAATAAAGCGGCAGCCCGAAGCTCGAACTGAAGCGCGGACTTCGCAGACTATGCGTGCACCTCGCAGCGGGAATTATCGCTGCGAGGTGACGGAATCTCACTTGCTGCCGAGGTTGCGAAAAGTTGAGACGAGCTCCTGCGGTGATGCTGAGTTGAGACGAGTGGACGTCTGGAAATTGAGATCGGGGAAGTAAGGCTAGCCTTAGCTTCGTGTCGTACGTGTGCGTCTCGGGGTCGGTCCAGCCGAGTACCGCAGCCGAAAGGTTCCAGGCCCGCCGGCAAAGATATGCTTAGCCGTGTCGTCCGATCTGCAGCGACCGCTTCGAAGAAGCGTGAGTGTCTTGCTCGGCGAGGCGCCTGCTGGCCGTTTGGGCCGACGTCTATCGGGCGCCCTGTGTAGGTCGGCAGCGTGCCCGTGGGTGCGTTCGTGGCTGTATGTGACCGCTGGCCGGTTCCAATTGTGGTTGCCGATCGTGCCGACGGGGCGGTGCGCTTCGGTGCTCTGGACAGGTTTCTGCGCTTGCTAGCCAATCGGTTCTCCAGTGCCGTACCGTCCTGCCGAGTCGCGGCGAGCGGAGAACGCGTATGGCTCGCTCGTGGCTGTGCAACGAGCATCTCGGAAAGGGACGACATTGGCAGCGAGTCGAAAAGAGCCGCGCCAGTGCCCTCGTTGCGGCCTCATGGTTCCGATGAAGTTGGTGACGGGGAAACTCCACGGGCATCAAGTTCCAGGGACTCGTGCCACTTGCCATGGAAGTGGCGTCCAGTTGGAAGAACCGAGGGGCGACCTCGACGCATGGGAACCACGAAAGCGTGTGGTTCGACCATCCGTGAAGGACCTTGACCGAATCCAAATCGTTGAACCGCCGCGGCCCGGCCCAGCGACGACGCCGATTTCGGAGACCAAGTCGGTGAGCGTTCGCGCGATATCGGTGGGTCCGCCTGGTAGCGGCCGTCGACGCTGACGACAAGGTCTGTCAGCTCAATTTGCGGCGACGGTTCACCGTCGTTGGTCAGGTTGCCGGTAGGTCGATCCTGCTCGTGGATGACACCTGGATGACCCGGGCAAGTGAGCTCCTGCGATGCGGAGCCTCCGCAAGGCCGGCGCCGTGTCAGTCGTCGGCGATGATCGGCTCTCCCTCGGGGTGACGGTGACGCTGGTTACGCGGCGAAGGCATCGAGCGTGTCATCGAAGGACATAGTTCTACGATTGCTGAATGCATGCAGGCGCATCCGCTTCGTATGACATCGCCGAGGCCAAAGACCACCTCGAGGTCCGCGGTGTTACTCGCGCGCAGCTGGTCGATGCGTTGGGCCTGCTCGACGAGGTCCGCTCCCTGCAATCCGAGCACGTCGCTTCGGCTCGCGGTGAGCTACTGGTTGCGTTAATGCGCCAGAAAGTCGACCTGATCCCGCCGGCGTCGCTTGCTCAAACGCAACGGCTGGCGAAGCATCGCGCGGAGCTGCTTGCTACACCCGTATTCACGAACGAATCGCTTCGAGAACTGCGGGGTGACGCAAGCGCGTCAAGCACGCGGGGGTGGCTGTCTCGGCACAGGGATCGACACAGGTTGTTCACAGTTGTCTACAGGGGTAAGACGGTGATTCCGGCGTTCCAACTCGATGGCCTCGGCGAGCCGCGGGCGGAGCTGAATTCGATTCTTTCCACGCTTATCCCCGCGGGTGTTCAAGGTTGGTCGTTGTGGACATGGCTAACCACCCCGACGAGCCTCCTATCCGGAGGTATCCCCGAGCAATTGGCGCGTACCGCGCCAGACCGAGTATTGCGAGCTGCCAACCGCTTCGCAGTTGGCCCGGTCAGGTAGCGCGTCCTGCACTCATCCGTACAGACGTTCCGCTTCCCGTGCCGGATCGAAGTTCGGCCCGAGTTCTTTCGCCCAGAGAGGGATTTCGCGAGAGGGCAGGCCGCCTGCCGCGAGTTCATCTGCACCGGTCAAGGCGAGGCGGCAGACGTTGCAACTGAAGCTGGTCGGTGACAGCAGGATCTCCCACTCGCCCGGGCTATCTAGGTCTAATGACACGTCAGGGTCAACGGTTCGAAATACATCGAGGTGGCCCCTTATCAATCCTTGGCTACTGCATTCCGGACAAGCCCAGTAGAGAGCCCGTCCGTCTTCGTCTTCGAGTGCATAGGCGACCTCCTCCTGCCATCGGTCCGTCGTCTCCAGGAACAAGGCCTCGCCCAGCCGTTCTTCGAGCTGGGTGAGGATTCTGCGCGCTGCGGCGCGCTTTTGAGCAACGCGGTGCTCGGTTTCCGAACGACCCTGGGCAACAAGACCTGTGACGCTTTCTCTATGTGAGCGATAGAACTCCTCGGACTTTAAATCCAGCTGCTCGATGAAGTGGTTGCACAAGATCAGAGCATCGGTAAGGACGTGGCGGGATGCTTCCGACGAGGCGACATGCATTGCCCCATTCCGGACTTCAACCATGCGATTGCGGCGACTCTTGTCGAGCGGCAATGGGCCGATCAGCGCCTCCACTCTGCTCAAAAGCAATTTGAGACCAACGGTTCTCAGCTTCGAGTCATCGAGGCTGGGGGCGATCGCCAGCTTGACGAGGTTCGCTTCGGCCTCCTGAGACAGAGGCACGACCAGTACTGGATTTGCGCTCCACAACACAGCCTTGCCAAGGTGCTCTACAGCCAAAGGCGCCAGGACCGCGACTTTCCCGTAATCGTCGTCGCTCCACGCGTTCATAGCTTCGCCGATCCAGCTGGACGCAGAGTTGATCAGGTGCTCGACCTCACGCTGCCGCCGATCATCCTCATCTGTAGATCGCAACCGCCACCATCTCGGACCCCTATTGACGACCTTGGGCGTATCGGACATGGAGTGATGGTTCCACTTACCGTCCCGACACGGGATCGTGGCCCTTCCGCGGTCTTTCACGTCTGATGGTTCAGTGGCGCGGCTCGCGCACAGAATCAAAGCCGCTTGCGCGCAAACCATTGGACGGTCTCAGCGGGAATCGGTTCCCGCAACGCGCCGCCTTTCCGAGCGCTTGGTTCGGTGCGCGGTCCGCGATGTGACTTAGCATTGCGTCGCTGGCCCAGTCGACGACCTGGAGCTGTTCTCTTCTTCGTAGCTCGATGGATTCGGCGCACGATTTAGCCGGATCGGGGCGTTGTGAACGCGCGGCCTCGCGGGCAATTCGACAAACTTCCCCAATCGCCAAAGTGTTCGACAAGAGGGTCGGAAAGTCGTTCGATGTGAAACCTTGGAAAGTGGATAGATGACCCCCGACCGTGACTAAATCTGATCAATGTAGCGATAATCTAGCGACACCAGGGGTTTTACCCTAAAAACTGGCTTAAACCGCCATGTTCGTGACTGCGTGAACCCGTCGGCGAAGGGAGGCCTGTCAATGGCCGCCGATCTGCTCACCGGTGCAGGCGATGCCACCACCCGCGTCGAGACATACCAAGTGGTGCAGTACCTGCTGGAACACTTCGGCCGGACCTTCACCGCCTTCGTAGCCAACACCCGCAGCCGATCGCTGCCGGCGCGATGGGCGCTGGCGCCCAGTCTGCCGACTCACGTGACCCCGACAGAGGACAAGGTCCGCCGACTCCGTACGGCACACACGATCTCGACCGCGATCGCGGCCGCCGAGAACGATCGAATTGCCTACGCATGGCTTATCGCGGCCAATCCACGCCTCGACGGCCAGACCCCGGCGCAACTCATCCGCGACGACGATGTGGCTCCCGTAGTCGCGGCCGCGAAGGCATTCCTCGAGGGCACCTACAACGCCTAACGGGCGCCACTAGCTACCCGAGCTGCCGGTCGCAACCTCCGTGTGTGCTTCCGCCAGTACGTTCCGGGGGCATCGTCGGTGATGCTGGCACCGCACAGTGCTCGTTGCCACCCGAGGGGAGCTACTGCTCGTCGGGAGCGACTCCTGATTCCAATTCCACCGCATTCGGGACACAGAATCGGAACGGGATTAGCCTGCATCGGCTTTCGGCGCTGACGGGTCGTCGGAGTCGGTGATCCAGGCGAAGGCTGCGGTTACTGCATCCTCGTCGGTCCCCAGGATGCGTAGTGCCGTGCGTGCGAGGGAGTAGAGCTGGTTGACCCACGCCATCGCGAGCTCGACGTTGCCGCCCGTGTCCAGCGACAGGCTGGGAATGAGGTGCATGCCGTGGAGCACATTCAAGCAGGGCTCCATCGCGTGCGTTTCGACTGACCACCACTCCGAGTGCGCTACCCCGCTGGAGAGCGAGTACGCCTGCCGATAGAAGTCCAGAAGGTCGGCTTCGTCCGCCATCTGGCGGATCGACTTGCCCTCAGCGAAGGTGTCTCGGGTGTCGACGGTGCGGTGATCGAAAACGTCATGGTTGTGGCTGAGACGCTGCAATTCATCGATGCTTTCTCGAAAGCCGTCGGTTCGCGCTTCGTCGGGTAACTCCTCTGCCATGCGTGCGTAGAGCTTCGCCTTGCCAGCTCCGTATTCCTGAAACTGCTTGTATATGGCTGGATCCTGATTCGCCATCCAGTGGAGGTAGATCTTCGTCTCCACCAGCATGCGCCCGATGTGCGCGCCGTGCTCCACGCACCACAGATCGGGAACACCCAGCACCGCGATGAGATCGCGCCCGGCGCGGGCCACCAGCCCAGAGACGACCTCCTGCCGTTCGTTCTCGTACAGATGCGCCGGGGCCGTCTCCAGCGCCTCGACAAAACTGCTCAGCACGTCCATCGTGAACCGGCGCAGGTTTTCTCCACCTTCGGGCATGGGAGTCGACTCGGCGTGGTCGGAGCGGCCGGATGATGGAGCCTGACCGTCCGGTTCGCCGTCAGCAGGTTCCGTGGGGCCGTTGTCGGAACTTTCGTTGTCCCTCTTCCGGATACACCTGGATGTCATCGAGTTCGCTCCCCAGAACACACGGGCCCACTTGATCGCGCGATCGAAGTGGTTTGGATCATCGTTCTGTATCCACGCCTTGTGCGCACCCCACATGGCTCGCACGGCCGTGTCAGCCGCTGCACGGTTGGCCACGTCGCCTGGGTAGTTCTTGAGCAGGTCGATCGTAAGACTGTCCGAACTGAAGGTGCCTGCCTGGACAGTGCTCCAGGTGCGGAGGCATTTTATTAGTGCCTCGCGATGGCCGTCCCGGAGGACGGAGAGCAGCGCAGCGCGGATCAGTTCCAGGTCCGACCGCTTCGGTGGTTCGAACTCGATGTCGCCGACGAGCCAAGGGGCTGGCATATATGGGTACGACGCCAGCGCGCTGCGAACGCCTTCGGAACGCAGGCCATGACGGTCCGCCTCGCCGACGACGAGGCCGGATGCGTCGGGGAACTTCATGGCGAGCGCAGCCAGGTGCGAAAGGCGCCCGTCCAAAGCCTCTGCGACCCACGCATCCTCTCGATGGTGCGCGAGTCTCTTCTGCATAGCTTTCTGCCATTTCACGAATTGCCGGACGCTGGCGTTGCCCTGCTCAGCCACAACCAGTGCCGGCCACAGGAGGTCCGGGAAATCGTCCTTGATCCAGTTCGCGATGCCGAACACACTTGTCGCGGCGAGTGGGGGCTTGTAGACGCGGCCGTCTTTCACATGGCCAGCCATCGGTCCCTTGTGTTGGTTCGGCTTTGGCATGCTCACGTCGAAAACCTAGCTTCGGGCTCTGACACGGCGGGTTGGTGAGATTAGCGGACCAGGACGGACTGACGATTTCGTCGAGCTGTCGCGAACAGTGGACCGACGACGTAAATTCACATCCATCGGATCTGCCCGCACCCGTCGATAGCTGCCGTTATCAGACAAAAACTAAATAGCAGATCCGATTTCTACGTGAGCCTAATTCTGCTCGTTGCAGTCGGATCATTTGCCGTCCAATGCAACTGAAGCGAAGGAGGTTCCTTGGTCATAGCACTACTGGCACGTTCCGAGATTGGTATCCGCGTCCTCACGGTGGGCCACGCGCTGGACCGCGGGGGCGAACGCGACTGCCTACGTCCGGTGCCACCCGATTCGTCGCACGCCCGGACCAATCGGAACAACGCCACGCGGGGAATCTCGGGGCCGAGACATTGCCAGCCAGCCGGGCACCGTCGTGTCCGTGCCACCCCTAATGCGCACTCCCGGAAGAACATTCGTGGAGTGCTCGCTCGGAGAGGAGGAGCGCTGACGGACAGACCTCAACCCAAGTAAAAAGCCGGCCTGGCAGGGCCGGCTTCAAACTCGTTCAGCGACTGAACCGCTGTCCTATCTCATTCGATGAAAGTCGAGGCTTTCGTATGTCCATTTCACCCCACCCCTTTGAGGGTGTCAACCCTGATCAAACCCACGGTCGGGCATTGTCGGCGACCGATTCTGTGCAGCCGGCACGTACTGCGCACCCCGAGGTAGCAAAAGGTGTCTCGGTGAGTGCGCGGCGAGGTGCTCGTCGCTACAGGCGCGAGATCGCGAAGTTGCTGGCCGTACCTCTCGACAGAAACACAGCGCAGGAGACTCTCTCGAACCCCGAGACTCGCCGATCCGCGATCAAGGGGTGTCTCGCCATAACGTGGAATGGCCGCCAGGTGGTGGCAACGCCGCCAAGCGCACTCGCGAAGCTCGACCTCAGCGAACTGCAGCCCGTCCGACGTCTCGGGTCGCATCCGGATGCGCGGTCGAACCTCGGTGTTCATGCGACGCGGAGAGGCTCGGTTCCGCATGTGGTGTGGGCCGAGTCGAAGCTCGAGGCGTTGTGGATGGTCGAACTCGATCGCCTTCCCTGCACCTTCGAGTCCCAGGCATGTGCGTTGGTGTGGTCGGTGGGAGAGCGGGCGATCGTTCAGATTCCGGACCTCATAGTGCGTTCGGAGTCGGGTACAGCGATGTGGAGTGTGCGCAGCAGCCACACGCGCTCCGATTACGCGACACTGATGCTGACGGTCCTGCTGCCGGAAACCGCTGCCGCGTATGGGTTGTCCTATCGCCTCGCCGGTGACATCTCGGTCCAGCGTGCGGCGAACCTTCGGGTACTCGATGCGCTTCGGTGGAAGTCGCCGGTCACGGCGCATCCGGGTTGGGCACATGTGGATGCGGCCCGACCCGCGACCCTCGGTGCAGTAGTCGAGGCAGCCGGCGGCGGAGTCGAAGGTCGCGGGATCGCATTGCGGGGACTTGCACAGGTTCACTTCGACGTTGATCTCGACAAGCCGCTGACCCGGGCGAGTGCGGTGGTGTGGCGATGAACGCGGGAGAATTCGGGCGAGGGTCGCTGCTCGAAATCGATGGAGTCACAACCGTCGTAGAGGACATCACTGCCCGTCCCGGGACGGTGACGGTAACCGTACGCGAAGAGGATTCGGGCGAGTTTCGGGAGATTACGCTGGCCGAGGCGATTCGGTTGGTGCGGTTGTTCGTGGGAGTCGATGCCCCAAGGGTGGCGGACCCGGGAGATGTCCTCGACGATTTACCCCCTCGAGCTCGACACACCGCCGAGGAGCGGGCAAAGCATGTTCGGCAGATCGTCTTCGGCGATCCAGACGATCCGGACGGCGCGGCCGACCGGCAATACTCACGGCTATTGACGACCGAGTCGCAGCGGCTCGACGCGAAAATAGCGGAGCTGCGTGGCGTTCACGGGTACTCGCGTGCGAACCTGTACCGGTTCGTCACGGACTTCAAGTCAGGCGGTGTTCGTGCGCTCGCGCCGTATCAGCCCATCGGGCCACCCGGCACCGACCCGCGACGGGGGCTCGGTGAAACCACGCTCGATGTGATCTACCGGGTCCTGACGGACCTCGCCTACCACGGGTCCACCATCAACCTGCAGGCCCGAATCACCCGGGTGCGCAAGGCGCTCGCTGCAGACTGTATCGACGACCCACTCCTGACCCCAGGTCGGCTCGAGACCGTAGTGCGAGTCCTTTCCAAGGATCTCAGGCTGGGTTCCACGGCGAAGACGCGGCAGCAATTGTTCGCCCGCGCAGTGCGCGGCTACCGACGGGCAGCGCCCGCGCTGCCCGGGGAACGGATCGAGGTCGACTCGACCAGGTTGAACACCATCGCGAAATGCCCTTACACAGGTCGTGAGTTCCGCCCCTGGATATGTGTCGCTATCGATGTCACGACTCGACTCATCACTATCCGCCTGACTCCCGACACGCCGTCGGGTCGCGACATCCGCCTGTTGCTTTTCGATGTCATGGCACCGGTCGTGCTCCCGGATCATCCACGCCCACATCTCGCGATTCTGGGCGCCCCACGCAGGATCGAGGCACCCGGACTGGAAATCGGCACGATCGTCACCGACCACGGACACGAGTACGAGAACTACGGGGTCATCGACCTGTGCGCACGCATGGGAATCTCCATCGAACTTGCCCGCACGCGTCGGGGCATGGACAAGCCCTATGTCGAGTCGGCGAACCGCATCCTCGATCTGATGCAGCAGGATCTTCCCGGGTACGTCGGCAGATCGGCGGAGCATCGCGGAGCAAAGGTCGAGGCCACGATGACGTTGGCAGCGCTGCAAGAGATCTGCCGCGAGTGGGCTGCAACGGTGTACGCGTATCGGCCGCACTCCGGGCTGCCCAGTCTTTCCGACCCAGGGAAGTACTACACCCCCATGCAAGCATATGAGGTCGCCGTCCGCCGGGGCGGACGCATCGATGTCAGTCCGCATCCCGACGATGTCTACGGATTCCTCGAAAGCAGAGAGTGCGCAATCGCCTCTGACGGTGTCAACCTCGCGGGATTCCGCTACTTCGGAGATTGCCTGCGCGACATCGCGAACGGTCGCGTCACTCCAACATCGAGACTGGGCCCCAAACGGCGATTCTACTTCGACTGCTACGACAGATCCCGAATCTTCTTCCGCGACGATGACGGCCGCTGGCACACTCTAGCCGCGATTCACACCAACGGTGAGGCGATCCCGCCGTTCAGTGACGTGATTGCCGATGACCTGGCCGTGCAGTTGGCCAGACTCCCCGGGCGTGAGGCCCGAGGTGCCGTCGCGGTCGCGTTTGCCGAGTTCGTTGCCGATGTCTCACAACGACATCCGGCTCTGTGGTCACGGGATCGGCATCGAGTTGTTGACGCCCTTCCCGGCCCGTCCGGCACCACCGGCACGGCCGGCATCCCCGCGTTGCCGCAACAGGACGCGCCACCCGACGAGATCGCGTTGTTCGGGCAGTGGGCCGAACTCGATGACTTCAAAGAGATCGAGGAGTAGGCGTGGCGACGAGCGGATACAGCAGCACAATCGACGTCCTGCAGAACCGTGCCGACTGGCCGACAGTGCGCCGGTACGCGCCCGAAGATCCTCCACCGTGTGGTCTCGATGGCGATCGCGCAGCACTCGATCACTGGATCAATCGGCTCGGCCCGCTGGAAACACCGGAGATCGAGGCAATCAAGGCGGCGATGCTCGACGTCGACGCGGTCAACACCGACCGGGGCGGCGGCTCCCGCCGCTGGCTCGGTATCGACGGACCTCCGCTGGTGGGCAAGACGCACGCAACTGCGGCAGCAATGCTGAGGGTTCACGATCAGCTTCTCGATTCACCACCACCAGTTCGTGGGAAAGGTGTTCGGGCCGAACATATTCCGGTGGTGTACGTCTCCGTTCACGGGGCGAGCTCGGCAAGGTTGATCGCTTCGATCGCGAATTTCGTCGACCTGCCAACAACGAAGACGCAGCGCGCCCAGGACACCCTCACCCAGCTGCGGAATGTCTTGCCGCTACTCGGAACCCGGCTGATCGTCGTCGACGACGCCCATATGCTGCGCCGTGTCGGCGGGGCACGGGATTTGACCGACAACCTCAAATCGATAATCGATGCACTTCCAGTGAGTTTTATCTACGCCGGCGCAGGCTTGCATGACAGTGCACTTCTGCGCCGAACAGACTCAGCCGATGACGGGTACTCGGCAGCCGAGCAAATGGCCGGGCGAATGCGCCGTCTCGTGCTTAAACGCTACGACCCTACGATCGCTGCAGAGGTCCGCAACTGGCACCGGAAGCTTGATCTGTTGATCAAGCGCCTCGAGACGATCCCCGGCTTCGACTCGACCGACGTCCGCAGCAAGGAATTCGGTCATCGTCTGTTCCAGCTCGCAGACGGTCGTACAGGAAGGTCGCTCGAACTGCTCCAGGACTGCACCAAGAGGGCTGTCCGTGAGGGGCGAAGCCCACAACTGTCCGATCTCAAGTGGCTCGAAGTGATCGACACCGAAGGAGAAGTCCTTTGATTCCGATTGTCGTCGATCCGATGGAAGGTGAATCCCTCGACTCGTGGCTCGAATACGTTGCCGACCTGAATCACTGTCGGCCAACAACTATCTCGGGCCGAGTCAATCGAGGCGTCGGGGGCCGCGCCTGCATGACCCGCGCAGTGAGCAATGAGGTCTTGGAACGACTGGCATTGCAGACTGGGGTGGCGTCGCGGATTCTCGAGCGATGCACAACTCGCATCTATCGACCATTCGGAAATCACCCGCCCCTGCACTGGACCCGTGAAACCGGAACGTGGTTCGTGCGCACCGACAGTGGGTACTGCCCGGCGTGCCTGCGCGAAGACAACCTTCGATGGCAGCTCTCCTGGCACGTTCGCTGGTCATCTGTGTGTCTTCGTCACCTATCCATGCTCCGCGATAGGTGCCCGCATTGCGGTGGCCGCCTACGCGCCACATCATTGGCCCATCCCCGTCGGACCTCGTCTCCGCGCGCAAACACGCGGACCCACTGCCGGTTCGGATGCTCTACCGAAGCGCTTGCTGAAGCCGATGCCTGGCCTGCCGGTGAGAACACGGCAGCGGTACTCGGTCAACGATGGATCGACAACCTGATTGCAGACGGCGGTGCCATCTGCGGTTACACGCAGGGACGCCGACTGAGCGCACAGACAATCTTCGCCGATCTCGCGGTTCTCACCGAGCACGCCCTGCACGCCCAGATCAGGATGTCCAAAACCGATGCCAGACAGCAAGCCCACGAGACAGCAGAACCGGGACCACCGTCGCGGTGGCCGGACTCGCGCACCAGCATTGCCTTCCTGAAAGCGCGAGAAATGGCGTTGGCGCTGCTTCACGAACCAGACGGTGATCACCAGTGGCTCACCCAAGATCGCCTGGCCGAGATCATGGAACGCAACGGACGCGGGAAGAAGTTGCCCGTTTCAGCGCCACTTCGGCGAGCGCTTGGACTTCACAGCTATTTACCTACCCACGTCGGTTCCCGTGCCCGCAGAGATGCGACAGGTCGATTGCGAACCCACAACGCCGCCAGCCAAGTTGAATTCCTCGTCTGGGCCCCGATCGATCAGATGTCTCTGCCTGCGTCCCTGTGGCCGACTGTTCGAGCGCACGCTCCAAAGCTGCCGCCCCGCGTCGAACGCACATTCGCGATCTCGGCACCAATTCTGCTGGCAGGTCTCGGACGACGTGCCGCATGGTCCAAATTGGCGCAAGAATTCGGCCTCGACGCCGGCGAACCCACCGTGCGGCGCATGATCGCCCACCTCATAACGAACGAAAATGGAAGCGACGCACTCGACTATCTGCTCGAGGTACACGCCCACCTGCGCGTCAATCCGCCGCCGATCGATTACCGCCGCCGACGACGCTTGTTTCCCACACCTGCCGGTATTGCCGGCAACCGCCACCGCGCACTTGCACGCTCCGCTGAGGAATACCTCAGCGGAGCATTCCGGTGGAAGATCGACAGGTACATCTGGCAGCTACTCACCGGCAACGACCCACTCATCACCACTAACGCTCAACTTCTGCACGGACCCGCTGCCTACTCCTACGGGAAATTCGTCCACAACATGCCCGACCCACTCCGCACCCACGCAGGCGAAGTCGCACAACGACTCCTGCTGCGCCATCGGATCGGTGAGCCACTGACATACCAGCCCGAATGGGACGGCGAACAACACCGCTGGCTGCCAGGAAGTCCCTGCGCCGACTACCTACCCGACACCGGCCGCGACAACCTTCGGAAGAGCAGCCTGTCCCTCGCATCGGCAGCCTCGACGGCGGGCGACCCGGAGGAGCTGGTTCACCTCGCACTCGCCGGTGAAGCCACCCTCGCACGCCGCCTCGCCAGATTCATCGACACCGCCGATCTCGCAGACCTCAAATCAGCCGCCGATGCCGTCGGTGTACAGCCATATCAAATCGAAATAGAGCGCGGCCATTTGGAAGACTGCCTCGGCGATGACCTCTATGCCGCCAAAGACCCTCTTGCACTATCCAAAGCCGGACGGACCCTTCGCGACCTCGCCCAGTCCCACAGCGATCAACTCCGTGAAATCGGAGAATGTGTACCAGGACGTCGCAGTTCCACCGACAGCCCCCCGACCGCATCACTCGAAACACGCAAACCCCGAAAGAATCGACGGCCGTACCGCGCCACCGCCACCGGGATGCCCGAACACTGCAGCCGCATACCGGATTCGCTGCCCGTCAACTCCATTACCGCACTCCTGCGCGAGCACCCCGTGCTGCGCGCCGCGGAAGTACGGAGATTGTTTGGTGTCGGCGCTTCAGCGCCGACAGCGCTCCTCGAACTTGGAACCATTATCGGGTTTGAAATTGGCGGGGCCTTCTACTTCCCAGCATTCCAATTCGACACGCGCACCCGGACCGTCCGCGCCGTCGTCGCCGAGATCAACGAACGGACCGTCCCCGAAATCGGCAGACGCGCAGTGGCCCACTGGTGGCTAACCACACAGATAGCGGAAGCAGGAGGTAGATCACCGGCAGATCTCGCGATCGAAGGCTCACACGACGACATCCTCCGGACCTCGTACCCGAGGCCCAGCAGTGGTAGCGGCGAGCCGCGAAGGCCGTGCCATCTGGCCCAATCGGGAAAGCACACATCCACGGTTGGGGCGAGCCGTGAGACTCGCGGATAGGCATGGTGTCCGCACGCGGAGTGGAGATTTCGCGACCGGTTGCGACACGCCTGCCCCGACAATTCTGATCTGGTTGAGCTACCCGTGCCTAGCCGCAGGATCGTCGATCGCTCGCCTGCTGAGCAATGACGGGCGTGCACGTCAAGGTCCGTCGCCTCACCCGCGGGGACATGATCGCTGACTGAATTCGCGCGAGCGAGCACGAGCGGGAGCGACGACCTTTCTGGCGAGCACGTGGAGCGGAATCCGTTTTGCGACGTTGTTGCGCAATGATGTTTGAGTGACGCAGCGACGCGCCGGCTGCTGGCGACTACGCGCCGGCGACGGTGCGCCGGCGTGCGAGCTAAGCGACCAGCCTCTGTCGCCGACAGAACTTGAGAAGGCGACCCGTGAGCACCCACGGTAGGTTCATCCGGTTGATCGCCGCCCAACTTCAGGGTCCCTACCGCGCCAACCAGAACGGCAACGTGATCCTTCCGCTCACGATCTTGCGCCCCTTGACTGCATCATCGAGCCCGACCGAGAGGCGGTGCGCGCGCTGGCGGCGAAGCACGACAACCCCAACCGGCTCGAGTTTGAAGTCAAAAAAGGCCACTGGGCGACCGTTTTACAACACCTCGAAATACTCCGTCGCAACTTCCGCTCAGACGTGCTGTTCCACGAACTGCGATGAACAAGGTCACGAACTCGAAAAGGGTCGTGACCTCGTTTTTTTGGTTGGTGGTTCCGCCCATGCTGTCTCCGTTGAGACACGTAGGGAACAAGGGTTCGCGAGTCCCATTGCGACGCCTGGCCGTCTGGCCCCGTCCAGATATTGCGGATCGCCCTCGGGCATCGAAGGTGTGATTCGACCCACATCGTTGGCGTTTCGGCAGCGGCGAGCCTGCCATCCTTGGCGAATGGAGTCCCTTCTGCTGGCGATCGCCCACGCGCGCGTCGACATCCCGCCCGATGTCCTAGGTTGGGCGCTCGATACAGCCACTCCGCTGTTCCGAGCGTCGACAGAATTTCTGGTGCGACGCGATGTGACCGACGCGCAGGCATGGGCGCTGCTGTGGCGGGACGGGAAGCTGGAGAAGTCCGCGGAGAAAGTGTCGCCGGGAGAACCAGGGTATTGGTCGAGTAACGCATCGTCGGGACGGTTGGCCGGGCATGTCGCGTCATACCTGGCCCGGCCGGACGTCCCACCCGGGACGGTGGCGCGGGTGCGGGAACGCTTCGACGCGACCGCAATGTCTCGGCTGGATCTCTTACGCGAGGTGACGCGCCTCGGAGGCAGCGACGCTGTTTGTCATGAGTTGGCGGCAGAACCACCGGTCGGATCTTCCCGCGGCCACCGGCTGGGTCCACGTGAGCTTGCGCTCGTCGAGCGGTACCGCAGTGACTTGCGCACTGAAGCCCACGAGAGGGCTGAGAGTATTGCGGCGCAGGTGTCGGCAATCCTTGAGGGAGACGGCCTTCTTGGGCGAGTGGAGTGTGCGCGCGCCCGGGGGACGGGCGGCATCGACGTCCTCGATGCGTGTCTCTTCGGCCACGGATCGATTGCACCGGCACCCGAGTCCGCCGATGCGGAGAGTGCCGAATGGCTGGAGGAAGTTGGGGTCAACGCGCTGGCCTACGCGCCCGACTGGTTCCGCCTTGGCCCGAGTTTGTCTGCCCTTCGCCCGATCGTCCGCATGCATCGAGATCCCGCGGATCGGTCTGCACAGAGGTGGTGGCCGCGCCGGATCCGAGACTTCGGTCCGGCCGGGGCTGTCCCACTGACGTTTTCCCTCACTCCCGAGGAAGGTGACTACGTCATCCGCAAGCTGGGCAACGACCTCCGCCGCTACGAGGAACTCGCAGAGTTGGCGAAAGCTCAGCCGAATGTGCCACTAGGTGAGCTGTGCTGCGCCACCGAGGGGTTGAGCCGCGCGTCCGGAGCCGGTCATCCCGACAGGACAGAAGGTTCGGAGCATGCACCTGAAGCACCAGATTCTCCGGAGCCTTCGGTTCCGGACATGGCCGCAATACGTGCTGCCTGGCCGCAAGTAATGGCGGAAGTCAGCGACCGTAGTCGCACCACCCATGTCATGTTGCGAGACGCGACCGTGCACCAGGTTGGCGGCCACCACATTGTGCTTGCGCACGCGATCGAGCCGCTGGCCACACGTCTTTCCGTCCCACGCAATTCAGCATTGATTGTCGGTGCGCTACAGGCTGTATTCGGCGTGGAGTTCGAGGTCAGCTGTATGCACGTCCCACGATCGGAGGGGGCCGCTGCGCAACCAGGCGTCTCAATCCCCTAGCGCGGGAAGGCTCATCAGCCTCTCGCGCTCAGCGGCGACGATCTCTCGCGCCACCTCGGCATCGGAGATGTCGAAGGCTTCGGGAGCACTGTCGGCAGTCTCGGAGACACGTGCAAACTCGGCGAACAGTTGGCTCTTCCGCGCGAGGATGTCGGTGATCCGCAGATCGACGCCTACCTCGGAGAGGAGCCGGTGGACTTGTACGGATTCCAGCTGGCCCATGCGCCGGGCGCGGGCGATTGCCTGCCATTCGGTTGTTGGCTTGAGTTGCGGCTCACAGATCACGACGACCGAGGCAGCCTGGATGTTCAGGCCGACGCCTCCGGCAACGATCTGCGCGACCAGGACAGCGCCGTGCCCTGCTCGCGAGAATTCGTCGACCATCTGCTGGCGCGTGGCCGCGGGGACCGAGCCGGTCAAAGGGCCGAAGACTTTGCCCGGCAAAGTTGTGGCGATGTCATCGAGCACTTCTCGGAAGTGGGAGAACACCAAGACCCGGCGCTCGTTGTCCTCGGCCTCCTCGACGATGTCGATGAGGCGCTGCATTTTTTGGGAACCAGTGCCCGCGCGGAGCGCTGCCTGGCGCATCGCCATGAAGTTCCCTTCCGCGACCGCGGCTCGGTAATGCTGGTCGTCCGCCGCTGACAACGGTATCCACTCGTCGACTTCGACAAGCTCGGGAAGCTCGGTGAGGACGTCTTCCTGATTTCGACGGAGATACGCCGGTGCGACCTGCTTGCGGAATTGGCGCGGGGCGATCTCGGTAGCGCTCACGGTGAGGTCGGGTCGCAGGTAGCCGACGAGGTTGCGGAACTCGTCGATCCTGTTTTCGAGGGGTGTTCCGGTGAGTAGGACTGCTCGTTCGCAGTTTTGGATGAGGGCGAGTGATCGACGGGTCCGCTGGGCGTCGGGGTTCTTGATGTAGTGCGCCTCGTCGAACACGAGGCAGGCCGGCTTGGCGTTGCCTGGGATACGCCATTCCAACCATCCGAGGACGTCGTAGGTTGTCACGGCAACACCGCCATTGCGAATCCATGCGGTGAGTGCGCCGTCGCGGCCGGGTCCGTGGAGGCGATGCGCCCGCAGATCGGACTTCGCGCCCACCTCGCGGACCCAGTTAGTCACGACCGCGGCAGGGCACACGACGAGGAAGTGATGGGCGCCCTTCGCGCGGAGATGGGTGAGTACGGCGAGCGACTCGACGGTCTTTCCGAGGCCCATCTCGTCACCGATGATCACCTTGCGCTGCACGATCGCAAACCGCGCTCCGAATGACTGATACCCGCGCAGGGAGGCCTTGAGGTGGACCGTTTCCAGCTTGAGATCGCGGATTGCTTCCACGATCTCGACGGCGAGGTCGCCTTGACTCTTTTCGTCGTCGTCGGGCAGGAAGCCCAATTCGGAGAGCATCGCGTAGTAGTCGGCGGGGCGCGCGATGAAGTCATCCCACGGGTCGCTGTCAGCTGCGGTGCCGCCTCCAGTGAGCAACGATGCGCGTCGATTGACCGCGGCGATCGCGGTGCGCAGATCGGCAACCGAGCGACTTTCGGGCGCCACGACGAAGTGCGATACCGCCGTACCCAAGGACGAGATGATCGGTCGGAGGGAGTCGGCGGCTTCCAGGTCTGACGTCGCATTCTTGATGGAGCGGGCCGCGTCCCAGGCGCGCATGGTCTTGAGTAGGGCGGTCGTCGTGCTGGCGCGATTCTTGATGTCGATCCGGACCGGCATCTCGTCTACAGTCGTTTGCCAGATCGTTTGCGCGGCGGCAACCATGTGGGTTCCGGTTTTCTCACCGACGCGCGGAAGAGTGAAGATCTGTCCGCCCTGATCGAGCACCTGCTGCACGTTCTTGATGCCCGCGTCGGTCAGTGCCTTGATATTGAGCCGGTCTTTGGTTGCGTCCCTGAGTCGTTCGACTGGCATCTCCGCGACCAGTTTTCGAGCCTCGGCCTGACGAACGGTGTCACCAGCGGAGGTGACCGCCGACCGGAATTCGCCTTCGCGTTTGAGGGCTCGGTCGATCGCTGCGATCGATTTGGCGGCGGCATCGATCTCGTGTCGTTCGATGAGTTCGGTGCCGTGTCCCAAAGCAGGTGCGAGCCCGACAGCTTCGGAAAGGATCGACGAGGCACCCAACCTGGGTACCGACTTCTCGTCCCAAGACTCAAGGCGTTCCAGTTCGCGGGTGAAGCCTGAGCCGCTAAGCCAGGTGTGGAACCCAGCCAACCATTCGGCAGCCTTGGCCCCCGCGTCCTTCTTGTCCTTGCCGGAAAATATTCGTCGCGCGCCGAGCACCGACCTCACATCGTGTAGCGCTTGGGCGACACGTTCACCGGTCAGTTCGTCGATCGCCAGCGCGAAGTCCGGGGAGTACCTCGGCATGAGATGACCGCGGGCCATCGCGGTGACCAGGTCGTCATCGAAGCGCCTCAGCGTCAACGTCCTCCACAGGATCTCGTGCCCGCAGCCACAGGGCCTCAGCCGGGCAGTTAACGCGTCGGCGGATTTAGCCTGATCGTCGGTGATGCGCTGGCGTACCTCGGCTAACTTTGCCGCGCGCGTCGTCCACCCGTTGACGTCCTCGCTGACACCTTTCACGCGCTGACGATCTTCTCGCTCCATGACCCCTACCAACTCGACCCGACGCTGCGAAGATTATTAACCGGGCCCGACACCTACCTACGGCGGGATCCGCGGAACTGCCGGCGGTGTCCGGTAGCGTTCGTGAGCTGTCAACCAGGAGGTTCGTTCGTGCAGCTCGAAGAGCTCAAGCCCGGTCTGCGTATCGACGGGCTCATCCCCGCGGAAGTCATCACGGTGATCGCCGCGCAGTGGCACGGGACCAGTGCGCTCGAGCTGACCTACAAGAACGCTTCGGGCGGACTCGGTCAACAGGTCGTCTTCCGGAAGGACCAGGACAAGCTCTCGATCGCCCAAAGCGGCAGCCGTGCCTTCGATGCCGCCGCCGGCGACTTCAAGCTCGTCGCGGAAGCCCAGCGGATCTCGCTCGCCGGACTGTTCGACCCGATGCTCGCCGTCGCGACCAGTGACGTGCAGCCGCTGCCGCATCAGATCCGCGCCGTGTACGGCGAGCTCCTGCCCCGCACACCGCTGCGCTTCCTGCTGGCCGACGACCCCGGAGCCGGCAAGACGATCATGGCCGGGCTCTACATCAAAGAACTGCTGCTGCGCGACGATGTGAAGCAGTGCCTGATCATCGCGCCCGGCGGTCTCGTCGAGCAGTGGCAGGACGAGCTGTTCTTCAAGTTCGGCCTCCGGTTCGACCTGCTCACCAACCAGTTGATCGACGCCCAGATCAACTTCAACGTCTTCGAGACCAACCCCCTGCTCATCGCTCGGATGGACCAGCTCTCGCGCAACGAGCAGCTCCAGGCCCAACTCGCGGAGACCGAGTGGGATCTGATCATCGTCGACGAGGCGCACCGCATGGGCGCGCACTACTTCGGCGGCGAGCTGCGTAAGACCAAGCGGTTCCTCCTCGGCGAGATGCTCGGCAAGATCACCCGCCACCTGCTCCTGATGACCGCCACCCCGCACTCGGGCAAGGAGGAGGACTTCCAACTGTTCCTCACCCTTCTCGACCGCGACCGCTTCGCGGGCAAGCAGAAGAAAACTGCGGATGTCAGCGGCATCATGCGCCGCATGGTCAAGGAAGACCTCCTCACCTTCGAGGGCAAGAAGCTGTTCCCCGAGCGCATCGCCGAGACCGTTCCCTACGAGCTCACCGCGCTGGAATACGACCTCTACGAAGACGTCACCCACTACGTCCGGGAAGGAATGAACCGTGCAGACCGAGTCGGCGGCAAGCGCAAGAACACCGTCGGGTTCGCCCTCACCGTCCTGCAGCGCCGTCTGGCCTCGAGCCCGGAGGCGATCTACAAGAGCCTCGTGCGGCGCTCCGAACGGCTCGAGCGCAAGAAGCAGGAGATTCAGAACGGCACATATCGCGACACCGAGCCGGATATCGACCTGAGCGAGATCGACGACGACGAGTTCAACGCCGAAGAGGTCGAAGCGGCCGAGGAGGAGCTCCTCGACGCCGCTACTGCGGCTCAGACGGTCGAGGAACTCAACGCGGAACTGCTCGAACTTGGCGAGTTGATCAAGACCGCGCGCCTGGTCCGTGAAGCCGGGACCGACCGCAAGTGGACCGAGCTATCCAACATTCTCCAGGACAACGCGCTCGTCACCGACGCTAACGGCTGGCCGCGCAAGTTCATCATCTTCACCGAGCACCGCGACACCCTCGACTATCTCCAGGGCAAGATCGGCTCGCTGCTCGGCCGCCCCGACGCCGTGCGGGCAATCCACGGCGGCGTCCGTCGCGCCGAGCGACGCCAGATCACCGAAGAGTTCACCAAGAACCGCGACTGCCAGATCCTGCTGGCCACCGACGCCGCCGGTGAAGGTCTCAACCTCCAGGCCGCGCATCTGATGGTCAACTACGACCTCCCGTGGAACCCCAACCGCATCGAGCAACGCTTCGGCCGCGTCCACCGCATCGGCCAGGAGGAAGTCTGCCGCCTCTGGAATCTCGTTGCATCGAACACTCGTGAGGGCGAGGTCTTCACTCGCCTACTGGAGAAGCTCGACCAGATGCGAAAGACATACGGCGGCAAGGTCTTCGACGTCCTCGGTGAAGCCTTCACCGACATCCCACTGCGCAACCTGCTCCTCGACGCCATCCAATACGGCGAGCGCGCCGACGTGAAGGCCAAGATGCACGAAGTCATCGACGCCTCCGTCGGCGACGGACTCAAGGACCTACTCGACGAACGCGCACTCGCCTCCGAGAACCTCGCCGACGCCGACCTCCACGCACTGCGTGCGGCGATGGACGAGGCACGCGCCCGCCGGCTGCAGCCGCACTACATCGAACTCGCCTTCAAGGCAGCCTTCACCAAGCTCGGCGGACGCATCGTCAAGCGCGAGCAGGGCCGCTACGAGATTGCCAATGTGCCGCAACACATTCGATCCGCCGGCACCGGCCCCATCGCCACCAAATACGACCGGGTCACCTTCGACCTCAGCCACGTCCAGCCCGGCGATCTCACCCGCGCAGACCTCCTCGCGCCGGGACACCCCTTGCACGACGCGGTCATGGGCGAGGCCATCCGCAACTTCGGCGGCGCCCTCAACCAGGGCACCATCCTCGTCTCCTCGACCCTGGAGGAGCCACAACTCCTCGTCGGGGTCATCGAGGAGGTCGCCGACGCGACCGGTGACTCCGTCGCCCGCCGCTTCAGCTACGCCTACGTCGACAGCTTCGGCACCGTCAGCCCAGCCGGCCCCGCGCCCTACCTGGATTGTGTTGCCGCGCCGGCCGGTTCAGCGACCGACGCCGCACGCCGCATGAGTTGGCTCGGTGACGCGGAGGACAAGGCGATGAGCTGGATCATCGCCAACCAGCTACCAGAGTACTTGGCCGACGTGCAGCCGCGCCGCTCCGCGGAACTCACCAAGGCCCGCGACCTGGTTACGAAGCGGCTGACTGCCGAAAGCGAGCGCCTCCTGCTAGACGCCGCAGTGGCCTCGGAGAAGGAGCAGAAGGGCGAGAGGCCCAAGGAGTCTTCCGACAGCCTCAACCGCAAGGCCGTCGAACTCGATTCCCGGCTTCGCAAGCGCCTCGCGCTGCTCGACCAACAGCAGCTCATGTCCACCAAGCCCCCGCGCATCGTCACCGCGGCGTTGGTGCTGCCGATCGGGATGCTCGAATCCGAGATCCCGGCGGCTGCCCCGATGCACGCCAAGGAGACCAAGGAAGTCGAGCGCCGCGGCGTCGACCTCGTCCTGGCCCGCGAGCGTGAACTCGGCCGAAAACCCGTCGAGCAAGCCTTCAACAACAAGGGCTTCGACATCCTCTCGACCGATACGAACGGTGATACCTACCGGATCGAGGTCAAGGCCCGCATCGTCGGCGCCAAGGACTTCTTCGTCACCCACAACGAAGTGATGACAGGCAAGAACGCCGTCCCGCGCTACCGGCTCACGCTGGTCCGGGTCGATCCGCGCGGCGCTCAGTTCGATGAGGTTCGCTACCTCGACGACCCGTTCGCGACCACTGATCTCGGTGACTTCGAAGCCACAGGCATCCGGGGTGACTGGGCGAAGCAGTGGACAAAAGGCAGGCATCCGTTCTGATGTACCAGAGTTCGACTTATCACTGGTGCGCCGCTGAAAGTATCGAGCCCACCGGTAAGTTCATGCGCGCATCACACGCCGAGCCATCGGCGATGTTCGCCCGGCACCTCGGGCACGAAGGGTCGAGGAACTAGTGCATAAGCGCAAGCTGATCGAGGTGGCTTTGCCGCTGGAGGCGATCAACCGGGAGTCTGCTCGCGAGAAGTCGATCCGGCACGGTCACCCGTCGACCCTGCACCTGTGGTGGGCACGCCGACCGCTCGCCGCCGCCCGGGCGGTGCTGTTCGCTCAACTCGTGGACGACCCATCGTCGCGGCCCGACGAGTTCCCCACAGAGGAACTCCAGCGCAAGGAGCGCGATCGGCTGCATGGTCTGATCGAGCGCATGGTCTCGTGGGACAACGCGAAGGACGTCGCGCTGCTTGCTGAGGTGCGAGCCGAGATTCAGCGATCGTGCCGTGGGTCGGCGCCGGCGATACTCGACCCGTTTGCCGGCGGTGGAAC
>NZ_LRRB01000024.1 GCF_001646865.1 Aldersonia kunmingensis
GAGCAGCGGGTCGACGATGCGGCAATCGACCCCTCGACGAATGAGCTCGATTGCCGCGGTCAGCCCGATCGGTCCGGCTCCGGCGATCAGTACATCGGTGTTGCCCATCGAGGCCTCCTCGCAGCGCAATTTCCGCCAGTGATTATGCGCGTCGCCAGCGGCCCGCGTTCGTGCTTTCGAGGTGGTCGTGGTCTGGCGGAGGGCGATCGGATCGGCAACAGCGATGTACGGTCGAGCAATGCCAGTCCTCGATCATGGTGATCCCGGCGACGGACCTACCCTCGCGCCGCCGCTCGAACCCATCGCCGAACCCGCCCGGCCCAGCGCAGCCGAGGAGGCGCGCACGCTCGTAGCGGCGACCAACGTGGCCACCCTTGCCAGCCTGACCACAGCAGGCGATCCGTGGGCGTCCATGGTGACCTACGGCCTGCTCGATGGCTCGCCGGTCCTCTGCGTTTCGCACATGGCCGAGCACGGCCGCAACCTCGCCGCCGACCCGCGCGCGAGCCTGTCCATTGGGACAGCCGAGCAACCCTCGGACCCGCTGGCCAGCGCCCGTATCACGCTCGCCGGCGTAATGGAGCGTCCCGAGGGCGACCGACTGGACGCGGCGCGCGCCGCGCACCTCGCTGGCGTGCCCGCGGCGAGTTCCTACATCGATTTCAGCGATTTCTCGTTGTGGGTGTTGCGCGTGGCCCGTGTGCGCTGGGTCGGTGGGTACGGCCGGATGGACTCCGCCACTGCGGAGGATTACGCGGCCGCGGACCCGGACCCGGTGCGGCCGAATGCCGCCGAGGCGGTCACTCACTTGAACGACGACCACGCCGATGCGCTGCTGAACATGGCTCGTGCGCTCGGCGGGTACTCCGACGCCACGACCGCGATCTGCACCGAGGCCGATCGGTACGGGCTCGACTTGCGGGTCCAGACACCGCGCGGAATGGCGTACACACGCGTGGGTTACGCGGAACGAATCGAGGAGGCCGGCGAACTGCGCATGGCCACCGTGGAATTGGCCCGCCGGTCCGCACTGCTGCTCGCTGAGCCGACCGGCTCGTAGGGGCCAACGCGCGGACGAATAGCATGCTCCGCGTGACTTTTTCGCAGGAAGCTGGGGTTCTGAGGTAATGAATCTCGACGAGTACATGGCCCACGACGCGGTCGGGCTGGCAGAACTGGCGGCTCGAGGCGAGGTGAAGCCCTTGGAATTGCTCGCGCTTGCGCGCCAACGCGCCGACGCCGTCAATCCGGCTCTCAATGCCATCGTCACCCGACTCGACAACGTGGCGGACGAACGCGCGACCGACCCGAATCTCGCCGGACCGCTCGCGGGTGTGCCCTTCCTGATCAAAGACCTCATGCAGGAGTACAAGGGATTTCCGACGTCGTGGGGCTCTCGGTCGCTCGCGAACAAGGTCGAGACCGAGCATTCGTTGTACACACAGCGACTGCTCGACGCCGGGTTGGTGATCTTCGGCAAGACGAACACGCCCGAGTTCGGTACCAAGCCGGTCACCGAGCCGGACCTCTGGGGCCCGGCGCACAATCCGTGGAACGTCGCCCACACCCCGGGCGGTTCCTCGGGCGGATCCGGCGCGGCGGTCGCGGCAGGCATCGTTCCCGCCGCAGGTGCCAACGACGGTGGCGGGTCCATCCGAATACCGGCCTCCTGCAACGGTCTCGTCGGGCTCAAGCCGAGTCGCGGTGTCATGCCTTACGGGCCACAGGGCGGCGAACCGATGCACGGTTTCGTTACGCAGGGCGTGGTGTCCCGGACGGTACGTGACAGCGCTGCGCTGTTCGATCTCCTCGTTGCCACCGACCCACGCGCCGGATTCAATGCTGCGCTCCCGAATTCTCCAGCGATGCAACGGCTCTCGATTCCAACGGGGCCATTGCGAATCGGTTTCAGCGCGGCGTCGACGATCAATCCGCAGCCGCATCCGGAGGCCGTCGCGGCCATGCACAACGCGGCGGAACTGCTGACCAAACTTGGCCACAATGTCGAGGAGACCGCGCCGCCGTGCGATGGTGCGGCGCTCGGGCGAGACTTCCTGACCGTCTGGTTCGCCAACGTGGAGTACGAAGTCTCGCGGATCAAGCGCCGATCAGGCGTCCGCGACCGCGATTTCGAGGCGGACACGCTGGCGCTCGCCGAGCTCGGCCGCACGGCCGGCGTCTCGCCGATGCTGCAGGCCTTGGAGGCGCGCGGCAACCACATCCGGCAGCTCGCGGCGTTCCACCAACGGTATGACCTGCTGCTGACCCCGACCGTGGCCGGCCCGCCGCCGGTCATCGGTGCGCTGAGCACGCCGCGCTCGCTGGAGCTGATCGCACGATTGATCCGGAAGATCCGCGGCGGCAGGCTTATTGCGCTCGCCGGGATCATGGACGACATCGTCAGCGAGAACCTCGGCTGGGTTCCCTACACCCAGCTCGCCAATGTGACGGGGCGCCCGGCGATCAGCGTGCCCCTGCACTGGACCAACAACGGCCTGCCCATCGGCGTGCAGTTCGTCGGGCGACTTGGTTCCGATGTGTTGTTGCTGCGCCTGGCTGCTCAGCTCGAGCAGGCGCGGCCCTGGGGCAAGCGCTTCCCGGCGCCGGCCGCCTGATCGCGAAACGCCGGCATCGGCGTCCAGCGCAAGGCTGGACGCCGATACCGTCTCATTCAGACCGACGTCGTGTCGACGGCCCGGCCGAGGTGATGGGCAAAGAACCGGCCTGAGTTTCCGCGCTCGTAATCGGGCATCTGGTTGTTGTACCTGCCCGGGTGCGCGTGCATCGTCTTGTCCTTCGAGGCGAAGGCGTCGTACAAGGCGACGGCCGCAGCATGGTCGATTTCGTCCGCGTCCCACGGGATCCGGTACTCGACGGGAACGGTGACCTTTCGTGCCGCCCCGATCAACGCGTCGTCCACGAAAACCGCACCGAGGCTCAGGGCAGCGATCCGAGGCTCGACCGCGGCCAACATGAGCCCGGTGACGACGCCGAGCATGACGCCGCCGTAGCCGATCGGCGCTTCGGAGCCGATCTCGGGCAACGCCCGCAGGGCGTCCAGCGTCGCCTGCCATTCCGGCACTGCGCGACCAGCCAGTGACATGTTGTAGTCGATGACGATCGGGGCGATCGGTTCACCTGCTGCCAGGGCCTGATGGATCGCGTCGGTCCATCGTTGATCCTGCGGGGTTCGCGGCCGGTCACCATGTCCGGGCGCGTCGATGGCGGCGACGGTGAACCCATGGGTGGCCACGCTGTGGAGTGCACCGGCTACCAGCCCTGGAGCCTTTTTGTGCATGCCGCCGGAATGCCCGGACAGCAGCAGCGGTGCGCCGATGTTCCCGGATGTGGGAGACCAGAGCACGCCGGTGATCTCCCCCAGGATGAAGTCACGTTCGATGACACCGTTCGACTCTGTCTCAGAGATGAAGTGCATGGTGTTGCCTTTCGGGATTGCCTTATTCAGGCGCTCCCGGCGACACCTACGTCAACCGCCCGACCGTGGACACGAGTGGGAGCACCCACATGGTTGTTGCGTTCACGGGTCTCACCTCCTCGCGTGCTGTCACGGTCTCGCGGACGCTATCAACCCGAACCGAATCCCGTCCAACCAATTTCTTCGATTCGGTCCGCACCGGAACGCAGAAGGGCCGCCGCGGCGCGAGAAGCGCTGCGGCGGCCCATCCGTTCAGCCGACTGAGATCAGCCTTGCGCCAGCTTGGCGTAACGAGCGACATGGCTGTCGCTCGTCCCGAACTCGTAGTCGATCGCGGTCAGCCGCTTGAAGTAGTGGCCGATCGCGAGTTCCTCGGTCATACCCATGCCGCCGTGCAACTGCACCGCGTTCTGGCCGATGAAGCGCGCCGCGCGCGAGATTGTCACCTTGGCAGCTGAGGCGGCGCGGGCACGATCGGCCGGAGCGGCATCGAGTTTCAGCGTCGCGAGGTACTGCGCCGAGATCGCCTGCTCGAGCTCCATGTACATGTCGACCATGCGGTGCTGCAGCGCCTGGAAGCTACCGATCGCCTGGCCGAACTGCTGCCGCTGCTTGGTGTACTCGACGGTGTCGTTCAACACCTTCCGCATGAGGCCGACGGCCTCGGCGGAGACTGCGGCAATGGCTTCGTCGATGGTCGCTTCGATCGACTCCCACGCGCCGCCCTCGGCACCGAGCAGCGCGTCGGCGGGTAGCCGAAGGCCGGTGATGGTGAGGTCCGAGGCACGCCGGTCGTCGATCGTCCGGTAGTGCTTGGCCTCGACACCCGCGGGCGGGTTCGCCGGGTCGAACTCGACCAGGAACAGCGAGATGCCCTCGGTGTCACGACGATCCCCTGCAGTACGCGCGCTGATGATCAGGTGCGACGCGATCGGCGCACTGCTCACGACAATCTTGGCGCCGTCGAGCACCCACTCGTCTCCGTCGCGGCGCGCGGTGGTGCTGACATCGTTGAGCGAGCTGCCGGACTTCGGTTCGAGCGCGGCGAAACCGATGATCGCCTCACCGCCAACCACAGATTCGAGCAGCGCCTGGGCACGATCGCCACCGGCGCGCTGCAACAGCCCGCCGCCGATCACGACGGTGTCGACGTAGGGCTCGATGACGAGCGCGGCGCCGAGCTGCTCGGCGACGATCATGGTCTCGACCGGTCCGCCACCTATGCCACCGACGCTTTCCGGCAGAGCGGCACCGAGGATGCCGAGATCCTCGGCGAAGCCGCGCCAGACCTCGGGCGCAATACCCGCACCGGTCTTCGCGATCGTCCGGCTCTTGGTCAGGTCGTAGCGGGTGGAGAGGTAGCCGGCCACGGCGTCACGGAGCAGTTCCTGCTCCTTGGTCATGCTGAAGTCCATCAGAGCCCCAATGCTGCTTTGGCGAGAATGTTGCGCTGGATTTCGTTACTACCGGCGTAGATGGAACCGGCGCGGTCGTTGAAGTAGCGCAGCGGCGCCACGGCCTGCCAGTCCTCTCCGGAGACGTAACCGTCGGCGGGAGCAATGAATTCGGACAGCGGGCCACCAGGCTTGGTGGCATGCGGCTGGTAGGCGCGCCCGCGCGCTCCTGCGGCTTCGAGGGCCAGCTCGGTGAGCTTCTGGCTCAGCTCGGTGCCGAGAACTTTGAGCATCGACGACGCCGGGCCCGGGTTCTTGCCCGCCTTGATCAGCGCGAGCGTGCGGTACTCGAGAATCTCGAGCACCTCGGCACGGATCTGCAGTTCGGCGAGCTTCGCCGAGAACGCCGGATCCTCGATCAGCGGACGTCCATCCGGACCGGTCTGCTCGGCGGCCTCGTTGCCGATCGATTCGGCCAGAACCTGCAGCGCGGGTGCCACGGCGCCGCCGCCGCGCTCGAAGATCAGCAGGTACTTCGCCACGCTCCAGCCGTCGTCGATCCGGCCGAGCACGTTTGCCTTGGGCACGCGCACGTTGTCGAAGAAGACCTGGTTCTGCACCTCCTCGCCGGAGGTCATAACCAGCGGGCGCACCTCGATGCCCGGGGTGTTCATGTCCATCAGCAGGAACGTGATGCCCTGCTGCTTGCGACCCTCCTTCGAGGTGCGCACCAAGCAGAAGATCCAGTTCGCTTCGGTCGCGTGCGTGGTCCAGATCTTGCTGCCGTTGCACACGAGATCGTCGCCGTCCTCGACGGCAGCCATCGTCAGCGACGCCAGGTCCGAGCCCGCCTCCGGCTCGGAGTAGCCCTGGCAGAAGAAGACCTCACCGGTCAGGATGCGCGGGAGGAAGAACTCCTTCTGCTCCGGCGTACCGAACGCGATGATCGCGTAGGCCACCATGCGAATGCCCATCGGCGACAGGTTCGGTGCCCCGGCCAGGATCGATTCGCGGCTGAAGATGTAGTGCTGCGTCTGACTCCAGTCACAGCCACCGTGCTCGACCGGCCATGCCGGTGCTGCCCAGCCACGCTCGCGCAGGATCTCCTGCCACTTCATGCTGGCTTCGTGATCGGAATAGACGCTCGTCGCCAGTCGACCGGCGGCGCGCAGATCGGGTGTGAGCTTCTCGTCCATGAAGGCTCGCACCTCGTCACGGAAGGCCAGTTCGGCCTCTGACCACTGTAAATCCATTTACGCCCCTTGGTATCTGGCGGTAGCTGAGCCGGGCCCGCATGCGCCGCGATCGGATTGCGGATCGACGGCGGCGACACCGGTTGACCGGACAACTTATGCGAGACAGAATGTACTTGTGTCTCACAGCGTCGTCAACAACGAGGACGGGCAGGTCCGTGCACCCTCGCGCAGGTCGGCGCCCACTTCCACCCCGGCGACGCGCAACGACGTCATCGACCTCGCCCATCGCTGGTTCCTCGAAGGCCGTCGCGTCGATGCGCAACAGCTCGCGCGCGAGCTCGGCATTGGACGAGCCACGCTCTACCGCTGGTGGACGAGTCGTGACGTCATCGTCGGCGAAGTCATCTGGCGGATCTTCCTCGACGCAATCGGCCGAGTCGAGAAGCGAAGCTCCGGCACCCCGTCCGAGCGTTTCGTTGCGAATTTCGGGCGGGTCGCCGACACCGTGCGCACCTACCAGCCACTCGCCGGCTTCGTCGCCGACGACCCCGAATACGCCCTGCGTGTGGTCACGTCCCGGCACAGCATCGTGCAACAGCGTTTGACCGACTGGACCGCACTACAACTGCGGCAGATTCCCGAGCTCGCGGATCGCGCGGACCTCGATGATCTGGCCTACACGCTGGTACGCGTCGGTGAGTCGTTCCTGTGGAGCGACATGATCACCGGAGATCCACCGCAACCCGGCAAGGCAACCGCGATGGTTGGGCTCCTGATTTCGGGCGCGGTCGCGAACAGCGGCAAGCGTCAGAACACGTAGCAGCTCGTCGGGATCACGTCGATATTCCGGTCCGCACCGAACTTCTCGATCGAGTCGGTCATCATGGTCAGCCGCCGAGCCAGTTCGGCGTTGTCCCCGGCCGAGCCGTAGAAGGCATGCGGGTCCTGCAGCGCCGCCATCGGAAAGTGCTCCTCGACGATTCCGTCGACCGGCGGGGCACTCGCCGTGCATGCCCGGGTGACGACGTTCTGGATGTAGCCGAATGTCCCTTGCACGTCGATGGCGACCTGCGTGTGATCGCCCTGCCACCGGCGTAGCCACTCGTCCTGTTCGAGTTCGGCCGGCCGACGCAGGAGCGCGATATTCGTGAGCGCATCGGCGCGCTCGCCACGCGGAGTCTGTGGTGGGGCCAGGGCGATCGTCTCGCTCACCTCGTAACCGGCGACCCGCTCGGACAACGCTTCGAGTTCGGCGCCGACCGCAGCCGCTGCGCCGGCGGACTCCGACCACACCGACACCACCGCCGACACAGGGGCGTCGAACGTCGAGAGTCGCAGCATCGCGTCGGCGACCGCCGCGTCGGTGACATTGAGTTGGATCCGCTCGATGCCTGGCGATGACGCCAGTGCCGTGAGCCGGACGCGCAACCGGTCATTCCAGTCGGTCTCGCTGCCCGTGGCCCACAGCAGGAACATCGATTTCGTCACTTGCACTCCATGCGGTCGTCGGCGGTCAAACGATGCGAGCGTAGCCATTACCGGGGCTGCGCAGCGCCTCCGATGTGAAACCGAGACCAGCGGGCACCGCATATTGAGTCCCCGCGCGGATACCCTCACGTCCATGGCCGAGAACCGCTACGAGGTCGAAGCCGAACTGAACAAGTCGATCGCGCTGGTGCTGCTGCGATCGTGCCCGATTGCCCGGATCGCCTACACCGGACTCGACGGAGCGCCCCGGGTGATTCCGGTCGGGTTCCTGTGGACCGACCGGACACTCGATTTCTGGACTGCCCCGACATCGGCCAAAGTTGCGGCGCTCGAATCCGATCCGCGCGTCGCGATCACCATCGACACGACGACACAACCGCCGCGAGCGCTGCTGATCCGCGGTGTCGCCACCCTCACAACGATGCCCGGCGTGCCGGACGAATACGTCGCGGCGAGCATGAAGGGCATCCCCGATAGCGGTCGTGCCGAGTTCACCTCGCAGGTGCGGGACCTCTACGACGAGATGACCTGCGTATCGATCCTGCCCATGTGGGCGAAGTTGCTCGACTTCGAGACCGTGATCCCCAGTGCCGTAGCCGAATTGGTTCGCAATAAGACCAGATGACCAATTCGCAAGTATCGCGAACCTTTCGAAATTGAGGTCACAATTCAATGAAACACTGGTCAATAGTCGGCGTTTCACCCCGCAATGATTGGTAGTTGGTCACTACCGTCGACCGAATGCAGCACGAATCTATTACTGTCCTGAATCCGGCTGCGACACCAAGTATCCGGTCCGTCCGCTTCGTCTCACTCATCGTAAACCTGCTGTTAGCTGCGGCTCTCGCGCTCGGCATAGCCTTGGCGAGCGCGCCCGTCGCGACTGCCGCTCCCCCGAATCAGCTATACAAC
Source organism: Aldersonia kunmingensis (assembly GCF_001646865.1). GTDB lineage: Bacteria > Actinomycetota > Actinomycetes > Mycobacteriales > Mycobacteriaceae > Aldersonia > Aldersonia kunmingensis. The sequence continues at coordinate 8,427 of NZ_LRRB01000024.1, forward strand.
GAGGCCCAGGGCGCATTTTCGCGCGGCGATGGGCCACTGGCCATAAATAGAATCAACGAACTGCTTCGCGTAAATCCGAATGACACCGATGCACAGGCGTTGCGCGCAATATTCGCCGATTACACCGGGGACCTCATTGGCCGTTTCGATGCGCTCAATCGATCAGGTCCTCGGCGTGGGCAGGTGGAATACGCGCTCGGCGAGATCACCAGGTCTGCGCTCACTCCACCAAACCCGTTCCCCGCCATCCTCGGTCCGCAGACCGCCATCGTCGTGCTCGGGTACGGCCTGCTGCCGAACGGGACCATGCGACCGGAACTGGTGAGCCGGCTCCGGTCGGCCGCGGTCCAGGCGCTCCTCGCCCCGGCATCGCCGGTAATCGTCACCGGCGGCGCTCCGCAGAGCGGCGTCACCGAGGCAGCTGCCATGGCAGGCTGGCTGATTGCCAATGGTCTGCCCGCCAACCGGGTGCATGCCGAGCATCGGTCCGGGTCGACCGTGGGTAATGCACTCAACACCGTGCCGATTGCCCGCTCACTCGGCATGAACAGCGTCGCGCTGGTGACCTCGGCGAACCACATCCGCCGCGCCGTCGTCGATTTCAATGTCGCCGGCCTCGGTGTTGTCGGAGCAATGGCCACCCCGGACCAACTACTCGGCGAACTGTTGCCGATCGGCAAGCGGGAACAGCTCGGCATGTACGTCGATGCGTCGCGTGTGATGGGGCTGCCCGGATCGCGATAATGGCGGCGTGCACCGTGCGGAACTCGAAGCGGATGTCGTAGCTCGTCTGCGTGCGGCGGGCTGCGTCTTCGCGGCGGAGGAAGCCGCGCTCCTGCTGTCCGAGGCGGCCTCGGACGCGGACGCCAACGCCATGGTCACTCGCCGCGTCTCAGGTGAGCCGCTCGAGTATGTGCTCGGCTGGGCGGCATTTGCGGGACTGCGGGTCGCTGTCGGTCCCCCGGTGTTCGTCCCGCGCAGGCGCAGCGAGTTGCTGGTGCGCGAGGCGGTCGCGGTCGTCCGGAGCCACGCGGGTGCCGCGCCGATCGTGGTCGACCTCTGCTGCGGTTCGGGAGCGATCGGTGCCGCGATCCTCGCTGCGGAACCCGGTGTGCGCCTGCACGTGAGTGACATCGATGCGGCGGCCGTGGACTTCGCGCGCCGCAATCTCGACCGAACCGGCGCCGCTGTCCATCTCGGGGACCTCTACGACCCATTGCCACCGGAGCTGCGATCCCGGGTCGATGTCGTGGTGGCGAACGTGCCGTATGTGCCGAGCGCGGAGATCGCCCTGATGCCGTCGGAGGCGCGGGGGTATGAGGCGCGCCGCACGTTGGATGGCGGTCCGGACGGTCTCGACATTGTCCGCCGCACGGCGACCGGCGCCGCCCGGTGGTTACGCCCCGGTGGGAGTCTGCTCATCGAGATCGGCACCGGGCAGATCGACAGCGCGACTGCGCTTTTTCTTACATCGGGGCTGAAACCACGAATCGTCGCCGACGATGAGCTGTCGGCGACGATCGTGGTTGGTGAAAGCCGGAACGATCAGTAGTCGGAGTCGGTGTACTGGATGACACCACGCAGGTTCTCGCCGGACAACATGTCCGCGTAACCCTGGTTGACCTCGTCGTGGCGGTAGGTACGGGTAACCAACTCGTCGAGCTTCAGTTGGCCGCTGCGGTAGAGCTGCAGCAGCGCAGGAATCTGGGTGCGCGGGCTGACCCCGCCGAACACTGCGCCCTGCACCCGCTTCTGCAGCAGCGTGAGTTCGAACAGGCTGAGGGTGACGTCCACGTCGAGCATGTTGCCCATACCCGTGACGACGACCTGACCGCCTTTGCCGGTGAGGGTCACAGCGGGCTGAATCTGGTCGCCGGTGATCTCACCGACGGTTATGACGGTGACGTCGGCCATTTGGCCCCACGTCAGCTCGAGGACCGGCTCGATCGCCTCTTCCATCGATGCGAACGTGTGCGTTGCGCCGAATTCGATCGCCTTGTCACGCTTGAACTTGACCGGGTCGATCGCGATGACGTGGCGAGCACCCGCGCGCGCCGCGCCCTGCACCGCGTTGATGCCGACGCCGCCCACACCGACGACGATGACGGTATCCCCCACGCGCGTGTTGCCGATCGCTGTGGCCGAGCCCCAACCGGTGGAGACACCGCAGCCGAGCAGCGCTGCCTTGTCCAGCGGAATGTCGTCCTCGATCTTGATCACCGAGGCCTGGTGGACCGTGACGTGCGGCGAGAACGTGCCGAGCAGACACATCGGCGTGACGGGCGCGCCATCCAGGGTGTACCGGAAGCCGCCGTCGGCGATCGCCTGACCGGTCAGCAGGCTTGCACCCAGATCGCACAGGTTCTGCAGGCCCTTGGAGCAGGGCCGACAAGTGCCGCAGGCGGGAATGAAGGCCAGAACAACGTGATCGCCCTCTGCTAGCCCGGTGACTCCAGCGCCAACCTTGGTAATGATGCCGGCGCCCTCGTGACCGCCGAGGACGGGGAACGTCGGTACCGGCATGGCACCGCTGCGGATGTGCTCGTCCGAGTGACACAGGCCGCTGGCCGTGAGCTGTACCTGCACCTCGCCGGCGATTGGATCACCGAGATCCAATTCGACGATTTCCCAGTCTTTGCCCGGGCCAAGAACGACTGCACCCTTGGTTTTCATGCCGGCTCCTACCTCGTTGGGGAACATCTGGCGCAGAGAGTTTTCACTTTGATCTCTCTCCATTCGAACCCTAGTGAAATGTGTCACTCGGCGTAAGACTCACGGCGGATCATCTTTTTTCGGCGGATCGTCCTCGTCCTCCTCCGACCGCTCGAAGCTCACGTCGACCTGCTGGAATCCCTTGTGCCGCTGCGCTTCGGCGGCATGGGTGTAGACGCGGCGGTCCCCCTCGGTCAGCTCGACATTGTCGGTGAACGGCGTCAGCAGCGATCGCGGATACAGGCGCTTCACCCACACGGTGTTGATCTCGATGCTGAACACCATGAGCAAGGCAGACAGGATAGATGAACGCAAGCAGACCGAGCACCAAGGCGAACACGCCATTAGTGGTGCTGGACCCCTGAATGACCCGGGTGGTGAACAGGTACCCGAACTGCTGCAAGGCCTGCCACCCCACCGCCGCAACGGCCGCGCCGACGACCACGTCTCGGGTGCCGATCGGATGCGCGACCGAGATCCGGAAGGCCAGGATGAAGACGCCGAAGTCGAGCAGCAGCGTCAGCACCGTGACGCCGATCGTTCGCCACATGCCGTATTCGACGAGTGCAGAACCGATATTCGAGATGACCGCGATGCCGATCAGGCCGAGGCCGACCGTCAGTAGCAGACGCACACTGCGTATCCGAACCAGAATCGGATCGGGCCGTTCGTTGCGCGGAACCGCCCATGCCACGTTGGAGGCGTTCTGCACCGCCACCCCGACGCCGAGCGCACCGTAGATCGCGCCGATCACTCCGATCGTGATCGCGACCGGCCCGCCACTCAGTTCACGCGGCTGATCGAGCTGTTCACCGATCACCGGGAATTGGCTGAGCGCCGAATCGACGAGCTGTTCCTGCCACTCGGGGTGGTCGTCGAGGATGATGCCGGTCACCGTTGTGAGCAACAGCAGGAGCGGGAACAACGCGATGAATCCGTAGTAGGTGATCAGCGCGGCCAGGTATCCACCCTGATCATCGAAGAACTTGTAGAACACGCCCAGCGTGAAGCCGATCGGGCGCCTGCGCTGCTGCATCCGGTCCAGCCGGTTCGCCATGCTGCCCGCCTCCCCAGGACTGCATCAACTCTGCAGCGCAATATGGATAGAGCTCGAGCCTAGTCTCGACCACGACATGAGGCTTGCGTAGTCAAAAGTCGGAAACAACGCACGGTCAGGGTTTTCGAGCTGCGGGGTGCCCATCGGATGGGGACCTGCCGAGGAGTCGCGTGAGAGCCTCGGCGACCCAGTCCTCGTACTTCTCGGGTGACCAGCCCATATCCGCAACGAAGGTCATGTACATACTCGCGCTGGCGAGGGACGCCGCGATATCCGCCGCGGAGGACAGATCGAGGTCCTGACGCAGTATCTCCTCGGGCAGTTCGGCGAGCACGGCCGCGCAGTCGGCGCGCAACCCGGTGATCAGCTGCAACCGCAGGTCTTCCAATTGTGGATCGGACCCCGCCGCACTCTCGACCACGCGAATCAGCGGCCCGACACGGGCGTTCGATTCACGCGCCACCTGCGCCGTCATGCGAAAGAGGTCCCCCGAGTCCGGCGAGGCCCACGCTCGCGGCCGGTCGATCATTGCCACGTCCTCGTAATCACCGGCAATGGCCACGTCGACGGCCCGGGCGAGCACGGCAGCTTTGGAACCGAACGTGGCGTACACGGTCTGCGCCGAGACGTCGGCTGCTTTCGCGATCTCGTTGATCGACGTCGCCCCGAATCCCTTGTCCAGGAACAGCCGGGTGGCCGCTTCGACGATGCGCCGGAGACGCTGCTGCGCATCCGCCTGTCGGCGGCTCGCATCGTAGCCGCGTTTCTTCGGCTCAACTCTTGACGCTCGCGGTGAGCTTTCCATATAGTTCACTATATCCAATATAGCTCGCTCTATCAAATACCTCGGAGGGAAGCCATGACCGCCGTTCGCCCTGCTGTCCTCGATTGGACCGAGATCCTCGAACAGTCGACCGCCCACGTCACCACCGAGTACGCATCCCTGCGTCGCGACGGCGCGCCGGTCACGTGGCCGGTAAGCCCATACCGCGGCGAGACCGGAAAGTCGATCGACGTGTCGACCGGACTCACCTATCCCCTCAAGGCCGAGCGCGCCCGCCGCAATCCGAAAGTGGCACTGAGCTTTTCGAATCCCGTCGGCTCGGGCATCGAATCGCCGGCGACGTTCGTGGTGCTCGGCATGGCGACAGTTCGCGATTCGGACCTCCGCGCGACGAGCGCGCGCTACCTGCAGGCCTCGAACGACCGGTTCCCGCAGGCATACAAGGGCGCGCCCGACATGGTGCTGCGCCGCATGGCCTTCTACTGGACCCGGATGTGGATCGACGTCACGCCGGTTCGGGTGCTGTGGTGGCCGGATGGCGACCTCGACGAGGCGCCGCAGGTGTGGGAGGCGGGCAGCGAATTCGTAGCCCCCGCTTCGGACCCCGAACCACAGGGTCGTGGCGCCGGGTCCTGGACGAACAAGCCCGCGCCCGATTGGAAGGCGCGCGCACGCCGCGCGATCGAGCGCCTCGGCATGCCGGTGCTCACCACCACGACCGCGGACGGCTGGCCGCTGCCGGTGCGGGTTCGCGCTGCCGAACAGACCGAAACCGGATTCGTGGTGCGTCCGCCGGCGGGAATCGAGGTCGTCGACGGCCCGGGATGCCTGACGTTCCACACGCACGGGTCTGTCTTCGACAGCCAGGAGAACATCACGCTCACCGGCACCTGCACACGCGTCGGAGAGGACGTCGAATTCACCGTCGAGCGCACCCTCAACGAGGTGAATGTGCCGAAGAATCCGTTGCGGCGCATGGCTGGAATGCTCACGCTGCGCCGGGAACTCGAACACCGACTGGACGCGGAGGCAGCGCGCCGCGGGCAGTCGGTGCCGAAGTTCGACGAACTCGATTTCAGACGGCGTTAGCCTTCTGCAGCGAGCGCAAGCGCACCGGGAGCCCGTCGGTCGGCATCGGCCCTGTGCCGTAGCGCAGCGGCGGGTAGTACCCCCGCGGCACCGACCAGCTGTAGCTGCGCACCATTTGGTGCATCACTGCCTTGACCTCCATCTCGCCGAAGTACATCCCGATGCACTTATGGGCGCCGCCACCGAACGGGTTCCACGCGAATCGGTGACTCTTGTCCTCGCGGCGCTCCGGCGAGAAACGCTCCGGATCGAACTTCATCGGATCCGTCCAGAACGGCTCCATCCGCTGGCTGGCGAAGGTACCGGCAATCAACCGCGTGCCTTTGGGGATGTACCGACCGCACAGTTCGGTGTCTTTGACCGCCTCGCGGAACAATGCACCGACAGGCGCATGAATGCGCAGCGTCTCGCGCATCACCATGTCCATCACGGGCATTCGTTCGATGTCCTCGTACTCGATGAATTCCCGACCCAACGCAAGTGCTTCTTCCCGCACCCGCTCCTGCCACTCCGGATGCTTGCCCAGGTAATAGGCCATCATCGCGATCGTGATCGTGCTCGTGTCGTGCGCCGCCATCATCACGAAGATCATGTGGTTGACGATGTCCTCGTCGGTGTAGGTGTCCCCGTCCTCGCTCTCGGCGTGACACAGCACGCTGAACAAATCATCGGTTGGGTGCGCGCGCTTGGCGGGGATCCGTGCGTAGAAATAGTCCTCGAGCAAGCGACGGCCGCGAAGCCCCTTGCGCCAGATTCCACCGGGCACATCGGCACGAACGATCGCCTGGCCGCCGCGCACCGCGTCAACGAACGCCCTGCGGATCGCGGCATGGTTGGACGTGTCGTGGTCACCGACGAACACCTCTGCCGCCACATCCAGCGTCAGATTCTTTGCCGCTCTGTAGACGTGGAATTCGTCACCCGGTTGCCATTTCGCGACCTCGGCCTTTATCCGCGGCTGCATTGCGTCGAGATAGGCGAGCAAGCGCGGCCGGGTGAATGCCTCCTGCATGATGCGGCGATGGTGCACGTGCTCGCCACCGTCCATCAGCATCACCCCGCGTTTGAAGAACGGTCCGATCAGGTAGTTGTAGAAACCCGCGTTACCCCACGCCTTGTCGCGATTGAGTTCGATCGACTCCATCGCCTCCGGGCCAACGGCACTGACCATCCTCGTGCCGACCGAGCCAACCCAGCTGACCTCGCCGTACTTGTCGAACCGGGAGTAGGCGAATTCCATGCCGTCGCCGCCCACGTTCTCGAGCATGTGGCCAACGAGCGGCAGCCCCCAATCGCCGAGTACCGGCTCCAGTCCGCTACCTGGCGGCGGGACCGCGAGCGGCTTCACCGCTGAGGGGTAGCGCTGGGAAATCACTCCGACACCCTGCTGGATGAAGCCGAGTAAAGACGAGGTCATGGGACGTCCTTTCGCATGCGAAACCCGACATCGGAACCCTGTGATCCAGACCATACCGGAACACTACGTTTCCGTATACGTTCGTTTCCCAATCTGCGCTATGCAAGACTTCCGAGGGTGCGACCTGCGGGAACGGGCACCTACCGCGGCGCTTCGGCCGAGGAACGTCGCGACCAACGCCGACGGCGTCTACTCGATGCCGGACTCGACATGATCGCGACGCAGGGCTGGGCCGCGACCACCGTTCGCGGGATCTGCGAGCAGGCCAAGGTCGGGCCGCGCTTCTTCTACGAAACCTTCGACGACCTCGACGCACTCGCCGCAGCCGTGCACGACGAGATCGTCGAGTCCGCGCTGAGTCATGCGTTCGAGGCCGTGGCGGCGGTCGACGACGACCCTCGCACTGCGATGACTGCCGGTATCGGCACCATCATCCTGGAACTCACCGAGGATCCCCGCCGCGCCCGTGTCGCCTTCGCCGAGGCGCACGGCAGCGAAACGCTCATGCGCCGCAGGTTCGCCGCGATGCGCACCATCGACGACGTCGTGCGCGAGCAGACGCGGGAAGCCGTGGACTTCCCTGCGGCAGCGACGAATTCGCCGGCCGCGACCGACGCCATGCTCCAGGCCTTCGCCCAGTTGCTCACCGGTGGTGTCGCCGAGGTGGTACTCGTCTGGGTCGACGGCGGCCTCGACATGGACCGCGACGATCTTGTCGCAACCTGCGTCGAGTTCACGCTCACGATGCTGGAGCGACTGCCGGCGATGGCGTCTCACCTCGGCGAGCGGCTGAATATCCTCGCGCCCTGAGGAATTCGCTGCGCAGGTAGATCCTGCGCAGCGACTGGACGTCAGGCGGCGTTAGCCTGGCGCAGCGAACGCAACTGCAACGGGAGCCCGTCCGTCGGCATCGGCCCGGTGCCGTAGCGCAGCGGCGGGTAGTACCCCCGCGGCACCGACCAGTCGAACTGGCGCACCATCTGATGCATCACTGCCTTTATTTCCATCTCGCCGAAGTACAGCCCGATGCACTTGTGCGCGCCACCACCGAACGGTGTCCACATGAAGCGATGCTTCTTGTCCTCGCGGCGCTCCGGCGAGAACCGTTCCGGGTCGAACTTCAGCGGGTTGGACCACCACGGCTCCATCCGCTGGCTGGCAAAAATACTCGCGAACAGCCGGGTGCCCTCCGGGATGTATCTGCCGCACAGCTCGGTGTCCTTCACTGCCTCGCGGAAAAGACCGCCGACCGGCGCATGGATACGCAGCGTTTCGCGCATCACCATGTCCATGACCGGCAGCTTCTCGATGTCGTCATACTCGATGAAATCCTTGCCGAGCGCGAGCGATTCCTGCCGCAACCGCTCCTGCCACTCCGGATTCCGGCCCAAGTAGTACGCCATCATCGCGAGCGTGATCGTGCTGGTGTCGTGCGCCGCCATCATCACGAAGATCATGTGGTTGACGATGTCCTCGTCGGTGTACGTGTCGCCCTCATCGCTTGCCGAGTGACACAGCACGCTGAACAGATCGTTGGTCGGGTTCGCACGCTTGGCGGGAATCTGGGCATAGAAATAGTCCTCGAGCAAACGACGGCCCCGTAGCCCCCGACGCCAGATTCCACCGGGGACGTCAGCGCGGATGATCGCCTGGCCGCCGTGCACAGCGTCGACAAACGCCTTGCTGATCGCGGCATGGTTGGACGTGTCGCGGTCCCCGACGAACACTTCCGCCGCCACATCGAGCGTCAATTGCTTTGCCGCGCTGTAGACATGGAAGGCCTCACCAGGTTGCCAATTCGCGACCTCGGCCTTGATCCGCGGCTGCATCGCCTCGAGATAGCCGACCAAACGCGGCCGGGTAAACGCCTCCTGCATGATGCGGCGATGGTGCACGTGCTCGCCGAAGTCCATCAGCATCACCCCACGCTTGAAGAACGGCCCGATCAGGTAGTTGTAGAAACCCTCGTTGCCCCAAGCCTTGTCCTTGTTGAGCGTGATCGACTCGAGCGCATCCGGCCCGACAGCGCCGACCATCTTGGTGCCGAGCGACCCGAGCCAGTAGACCTCGCCGTATCGGTCGAAGCGATCCAGCGCGAACTCCATCGGATCACCGCTCATCGTGTCGAGCGTGTGGCCGAGCAGGGGCAGCCCGAAATCACCGAACACCGGATCGAGTCCGCTGCCGACCGGCGGGGCGGCAAGGGGTTTCACCGGGGAGTGGTGGCGCTGGGAAAGCGCGCCAGCGCCCTGCTGGATGTAGCCGAGCAAAGACGAGGTCATGAGACGTCCTTCCGCACGCAAAACCGACACCGAAAGCCTGTGATCCACAACATACCGAAACGCCCCGTTTTCGTACACAGTCGTTTCCCGATGATGTCTGTGCAAGACTTCGGAGGGTGAGACCTGCGGGAACGGGCACCTACCGCGGCGCTTCGGCCGAGGAGCGTCGCGACCAACGCCGTCGTCGGCTGCTCGATGCCGGACTCGACATGATCGCCACCCAGGGCTGGGCCGCCACCACGGTGCGGGGCGTCTGCGAGCAGGCGAAGGTGGGGCCGCGCTTCTTCTACGAGAGCTTCGACGACCTCGACGCACTCGCCGCGGCCGTGCACGACGAGATCGTCCAGTCCGCGCTTGGGCACGCAATGGAGGCAGTCCTTGCAGCCGACGACGACCCACGCGCGAAGCTCACCGCCGGTATCGGCACCATAATTCTCGAGCTCACCGAGGATCCTCGGCGTGCGCGCGTCGCGTTCGCCGAGGCACACGGCAGCGAAACCCTCATGCGCCGCCGGTTCACCGCGATGCGAACCATCGCCGATAACGTGCGTGAGCAGACTCGGGAAATCGTGGAGCCCGCCGAGGGAACGAATTCGCCCGCGGCCGCAGATGCGATGCTGCAGGCCTTCGCCCAACTCCTCACCGGCGGCGTTGCCGAAGTAGTCCTCGTCTGGGTCGACGGCGGCCTCGACATGGACCGCGACGACCTCGTGGCCACCTGCGTCGAGTTCACGATCACCATGCTCGAACGACTACCGGCGATGTCGGGCCGTCTCGGCAATCGGCTGAATATCGTCGCGCACTGAAGACTTCATACTCGTCCGGCGTTCTCAGGTCAGGTCTGTCTGTTGCAAACTTGTCGGACCTCTCCCCTAGCCTTCGGCTTCCCAACACCTGGACCGGAGGGCGACCATGACGGCAGCAACGGACAGCACTGACCCCGTGATGACGCGGATCACCACCGCCGTCAGCGCATTTCACCAGGGCGACCGAGAGGCTGCTCGCGCGACGATGCTATCGGTCTGGCGCGAGGTCACTCCTGCGGGCGACCCCCTGCACCGTTGCACGCTCGCGCATTACCTCGCCGACATGTACGACGACGCCGCGCAGGCGCTGATGTGGGACACCCGAGCCCTCGACGCGGCGGACGCGCTCACCGACGAGCGCGCCCAGCGTCACCATGCCGCGCTGTCGGTCGCCGGCTTCTATCCGTCGCTGCACCTGAACCTCGCCGACAACCTGCGCCGGCTCGGATCCTTCACCGCCGCAGCAGAACACCTCGCAGCAGCGAAGGACCGTATCGATTCGCTCGCCGACGACGAGTACGGCGCGATCATCCGCACCGCGCTCACAGAGGTGGCGGCCGCCGTCGAGGGCCGTTCCACCGAGCGGCGCGCAACGCACTGAACCGATCGGCTAGCTCACCGCGCTGCTCAGTCCGACCGGGTAGGTCGTCTCGTAGTCCTCGAGTTCGACCTCGGCGAGCTGGCGGGCGAACTGTGTCGCAAATCCTGGGAACATCGTCGAGTTGTGCCCGTCCGGAGTCAGATACCAGCTCCTGCAGCCCGAATTCCAGGTCGTCCCCGTAAGGCGGCGTTGGATACGTGCGTTGAACTCGTCTTGACGGTCCCGGCGCACGTCGAGGGTACGAAGCCCGCGATCACGCATGATGCGAATTGCATTGGTGAGGTATTCGATCTGGGCTTCCATGTAAACCAATGCCGAGTTGTGCCCGGGCCCCGAGTTCGGCCCGAACGTCATGAACAGGTTAGGGTACCCGGAAACATTGACGCTCTTGTAGGCGTACGCACCTGCCGACCATTCGTCGGCAAGCTTGCGTCCGTCGCTACCCGTAATCGGAAACGGCGTGCCCTGGTTGTAGATGTCGTACCCGGTCGCAAAGACGATGCAGTCGACCTCGTGTTCTATGCCGTCCGCGGTGCGAATCCCGTTGGGCGCCAACGTCGCAATGGGCCATGTGATCAACTTGCAGTTTTCCCGTTGCAGCGCAGGGTAATAGTCGCTGGACAGCAGCATCCGTTTGCAGCCCGCCCGGAAGGTCGGCGTGAGCTGACGCCGAACCCAAGGGTCGTGAATCTGGCGGCGAAGATGGGCCTTCGCCACCCATTGAATTGCGGTGGTGACGTTCGTGTCCCACACCATCCCGGTCGCCATCGCCTCGTGTCCCCAGTACCAGGCCTGTCGGGCCGCCAGTTCGGTCGCGGGTACCCGCCGGAACAACTGTTTCGCCCAGCCCGGATGCCGGAAGTCTGGGCGCGGCAATACCCAGCCGGGTGTGCGCTGGAAAACTTTCACCTGAGCGGCCGTCTTGACGAGTTCCGGAATGATCTGGACCGCGCTCGCTCCCGTACCGATGACACCGACGCGCTTTCCGGTCATGTCGTAGTCGTGATCCCATCGCGCACTGTGAATCTTGTGTCCGGTGTAACTGTCGAGCCCACGGATGTCGGGCCAACTGAAGTTGGCCAGCGGGCCTGCCGCCATCACCACCGCCGACGCGGTGAACGTGCCGCTGCGTTCGGTGTCGGCTGTCCACTTGCCGGTCTCATCATCGAATGAGAGGGCGGTGACATCGACACCGAATCGGATGTAGCGATCCAACTGGTACTTGTCGACGATATGACGGATGTAGTCGAGGATCTCCCCGCCACCGGAGTAGGCACGCGACCAATAGGGATTCAGCGCGAACGAGTACGAGTACAGCAGCGACGGGATGTCGCAGGCAGCGCCGGGATAGGTGTTGTCGCGCCAGGTGCCGCCGACCTCGCTGCCACGTTCCAGGATGACGAAGTCGTCGATCCCCTTCTGTAACAGTCGGATAGCTGTACCCAGCCCCGCGAAGCCGGCACCGATGATCAGAACCGTCGATTTGTCGGTCATTTCGCCACCGGTTCGTAGGTCAGTTCCTTCGACCAGGACGGGATTCGGCCGAACATCCGGTTGGGGACTTGGTCGATCACTACGCCCATCGCCTCGGACAAGAACTGGAACGGCTGGGTGTGGTCGATCGCCAACCCTGCGTGCCACTTGACGACGTGGAAATAGGGAATTCTTTGGGTATTTGGGCTGCGTTGGCCGAGCTTTTCGTAGCGCTGTGCCGCGGCGATGAGTTTGTCCTCCGACAGTCCCATCGCAGCGATGTTGGTGATCATCCTGGTCAGCAGCGGCGCATAGACCAGCGCCCCCAGGATGAGCGAGGGACTCGCGACACCACTGACAGTGTCGATCAGAATCCGCCGCATCGAGTTCGCTCCGAGCATGTCGAGCACCGCAAAGCCAACAACGAGGTGGCGGGATTCGTCGTTGTTGATGTGGCGAAACACTTCCTCGCACACCGGATCGTCAACTTCATCGAGGAGGAACTTCACCAAGGCGCCATCGAGCGCTGTCTCCAGTGCCGGAATCACGGATCCGAGCACGGGCAGCGACAGGTCGTCGCTGTAGCGGTCGAGCCAGTCGATGGCGAGGCGAATGTTCTTGTTGGGCACGGGCATCTCACCTGGTTCCACCATGCCCCAGCGGCGCATGAGGGCGAGCTCGGCATTGGCGTGCCGCTGCTCCTCGGCGTGGAAGTAGGTGTAGATCTGCGCCAGTTCATCGAACGGCGCCTTGCGGGCCATCGCCGCGAATCCACGCGCGCCCACGTTTTCGATCCACACCAGATCCGACATGAACGCCTTCAACTTCGGGCGTTGCTCGTCGGTGATCAGCTCGGCACCAGGTGCGTCCCAGTCGATATCCGCCAGAGCCCACTGTCTGTTCTTGATCGTCTGCAACATGTCGCTGTATTCGAACGCCATTGTTCTTCCAGCTCCTCCTGTTGTTAGCGCGCCAGCCTTTCGGCGACACCGAGCGCGCGGGTGTATGTACCGGGAGTGAGTCGTTTCACCTGCCAGACGAACTTCGCGTCGAGCTGCGGCAGGACGTGCAGCTGCCCACGGTCGTGCGCGTCGAGGGTGGTGCGGGCAACCGAATCCGGTGACACGCCAGTCCATTTCATGAGCTTGGTGGCCAACCGAGCAGCCGATTCCTCGATGCCGTCGTTGTCGATGATGTTCGTTTTCACGAAGGTCGGGCATAGGACGGTCACGGCGATACCGGTGCCGGCCAGCTCGGCCGCGAGTGTCTCGGACAATGCGAGCACCGCCGCCTTGCTGACGTTGTAGGCCGCCATCCGCGGTGCCGCCGCGAAGCTGGCCGCGGAGGCGACATTGACGATGCCGCCGCGGCCGTGCTCACGCAGCCTGGGCGCGAACACGTGGCACCCGTGAATGACACCCCACAGGTTCACGTCGAGCGTTCGCTGCCAATCCGTGAGTGGCGTGTCACCGATAACGTTCCCGCCAATGCCGATGCCCGCGTTGTTGACCACGATGTCGGCGGGCTTTCCGAACCACTCCTCGGCGACGTCGGCCAGATCGGAGACGTCGCTCGCGACGGAAACATCGCAGCGGCGGTCGAGCGCCCGGTCGCCGATCAGCTCGACGGTCTGTTTCGCTGCCGCGGCATCGATATCGGCGCACACCACTCGACCGCCCCTGCGCGCCAACTCGACCGCGAATGCACGCCCGATGCCACTACCCGCGCCGGTAACCACGGCATCGGCGTCGTGCGTGCGGCGGGCACCGAAGAACGGCAGCAAGTTCACGAGATCTCCTGACGATGTGGGGATCGCTCGCCGGCGGCGAGCGACGCGACGATGAACGCTGCCGCCTCGCCGAGTGCGAGATCGGCTTCACGCACGAGCAAGGGCAGAGCCTGGAAGACGTGCGCCTGATCCGGCCACACCTCGAGCCGGCATCGCGCTCCGAGTACATCGGCGAGATATTCCGCATCCGCTCGGAGCATCTCGGCTCCGCCGGCCTGAATCAGCGTCGGGGGGAAGCCGGTCACATCGTCGAATTCGAGTGCGAGCCGCCGATCTTCGGGATCGAGTCCACGCGTGTACAACCCAACCAGCCTTCGGGCCGCTGCCGCCGAAATCATCGGGTCACGGATCACCGCGTCGCGCCGGTCGGCGAGAGTGAGGGTGAGATCCACGAACGGCGAGAACAACGCCAGCGCCGCCGGTGTCGGCTGCAGCGACCGACGCAATTCCAGCACCAGATCCAGAATCAAGTGCCCACCCGCTGAATCACCGGCCAGCACAATACGATCCGGCGAATACGCCCGTTCGAGGAGCCAATCGAAGGCAGCGCGAACGTCGTCGGCCGGCGCGGGAAATCGGTGGCGCGGCGCGAGCCGATAGTCGCAGGCGAAGACCGGCAGACCCGTCATCTTCGACAGTCGCGACACCAGTCCACGATGGGTGCGCGCCGAACACACCGCATAACCACTGCCGTGCACATACAGGACCACCGCGTCATTCCCGGCGTGAACGCCCGGGCCCTGCACCCATTCGCCGCGGACCCGTACGCCGTCACCAACGTCGACGTCGACCAACTCGAAAGAGGTCCCCGGACTTGGGCGCCCAGCCAACGCGAGCACGCTCGCGACCATCCGCCGGTGTAGGTCGACACTGCGATTTCCGATGGGTACCGCCGACAGAATCGGCCGAACCGACCGGCGAGATACCTCGGTCACCGCTCGTGTCCGCAACGAAGCAGAGCTTCGTGGTGGCACACGCCACCATTGGGTGCGCATGCCACCAGTTTGTGCTTGGGGCCGTTTCCTTGTCAAGATGGACTCATGCCGGCGACAGCAGGAGTGTGGGGCGGGCGCACTGCCGAACAGCGCCGTGCCGAACGCAGACAACGCCTGATCACCGCTGCAACCGAGATCTGGTCCGAGAGCGGCTGGGCTGCAGTGACGATGCGCGGCGTTTGCTCACGAACGTCCCTCAACGACCGGTACTTCTACCAAGAGTTCGCCGACCGCGATGCGCTGCTGGCGGCCGTCTGGGACGGCGCGCGCGACGAGACCATCGCCCTCCTCGCGACACTGATCGCGGAGAACGCTGGACGGTCGCCATTGAATACCCTGCGGCAAGCGATCTCGGCGGTCGTCGACCGTGTCGCCGGTGATCCCGGCTGGGCGCAAATCCTCTTCGGCGAGCACACCGGCAGCCAGATCCTCGAACAGCGGCGGTCTGCCGCATTGCAGAGCGCCACCGATCTACTGGTCCTCGCCAGCAGCGCCTACACGGAACCCGACATCGACGAAACGGCATTACGGATGGACGCCTTCGTCGGTATCGGCGGATTCGTCGAGCTGATCAAGGCCTGGCGGCAAGGGCTCATCGGTACCGATGCCCAACAGATCATCGATCACACCAGCCGGCTCGGCGCCACCCTCGCGGCCGACTACCTGCGGCCCGAGTACCGACGCACGCTCGTCGGTGGGATGCGCAACTCCGACCTCCGCGGCGAGGAGCCGGCATAACGCCCGACGGATACATCAGGTCGGGATAACCGTTGTTGCGTGCGTGGCATCTCCCCCGGCGGGTATTCGACAATTCATGCACGTTCACCGTTTCGTGGTTTTGCTCGCCGTACTCCTCGTGATGCTGGCCGCCGGTGTGACGGCCTGCGCGTCCAACGAAGGTGGACCCGCGCAGACTTCGACTGCGCCGCCGGTCGGGCCCGCGATCACAGTGACGCCGGCTGCCGGTGCGAGCGGGGTCAATCCGCGCGATCCGGTGTCGGTGAGTATCGAGAGCGGAACCCTCGAATCGGTCACTCTGAACAACGATGAGGGCCGAGTAGTCGAAGGAATCATGACTCCGGACCACATGTTCTGGAAGCCCGGCGAGCCGATGGGGTACGGCAAGACTTACACCATCCACGCGACCGCGGTGAGCGAGCAGGGCGCACGCAGCGAACAGTCCAGCACCTTCTCGACGTTGGCGCCCGGCAACCAGACGAAACCGACGTTCGTTACCACCGGTGGCGATGCACTCACCGACGGTGGAATCTTCGGTGTCGGGACCGTGATCGTCACCCATTTCGACGAACCTGTCCCCGACAAGGCTGCAGCGGAACGGGCACTGTCTGTCGAGACGACGCCCCAGGTGCAGGGATCGTGGTACTGGGCAGACGACCAGAATGTGCACTGGCGACCCCAGAACTACTGGTCCCCGGGCACCCGGGTCACGGTCCGCGCCACCGTCTATGGCCTCGATCTCGGCGAAGGGCTGTTCGGGCAGGAAGACGCCGCCACCACCTTCGGCATCGGCAATGCCCATGTCTCGATCGCCGACGACGCCACGAAACAGGTCACCGTCACGGTCAACGGGCAGGTCATGCGCACGATGCCCACTTCGATGGGTCAAGGCGGCACGGAGGTCATCGCGGGGAAGACAATCTCGTTCTGGACCCAACCGGGCACCTACACCGTCCTCGACAAGGCAAATCCGGTGGTCATGGATTCGGCCACCTACGGGCTACCGAACAACTCGCGCCTGGGCTACAAGGAAACGATCAATTACGCCACACGGATCAGTACCGACGGCATCTACCTGCACGAACTCGCCGACACCATCTGGGCACAGGGCAATACCAATGTCTCGCACGGGTGCCTGAACCTCAGCCCCGACAATGCGCGCTGGTTCTATGACTTCTCCGTCCCGGGCGATGTCGTCGAGGTTCGCAACACCGGGGGCGAGCCACTTCAGCTGTGGCAAAACGGCGACTGGAGCGTGCCGTGGGAGCAATGGCAGGGCGGCAGCGCTCTGCGCTGACCCGTCTTTCTGACGAAATGCGGGCCTCGTCGAGGACTCGCCTGGTTAGCCTGCCCGTATGCCCTATTTGGAGCATCGCGATGAGGTCTTCGTATTGAATCTCGGTTCGACCTCGGAGATCGATTCGGAGAATCGGTTCAATCCCGGCTGGGTCCGCGAGGTTTCCGCCCTGCTGGACGAGGTCGACGCCTCGGAAGGGCCCGCGGCGCTGGTCACCACTGCCACCGGAAAGTTCTATTCGGCGGGCGCGGATCTCTCGTGGGCCATGGACAACCTCGAGCAGGTCGACGCATTCATCGACGGGGTACAGGAGTTGTACGCCCGCGTGTTGAGCTTCCCCATGCAGACCGTGGCTGCCATGCAGGGTCATACCTTCGGCGCCGCGTCCTTCTGGGCGATGGCGCACGACTACCGTGTGATGCGCGCGGACCGGGGCTATCTATGCTTTCCCGGTGTCACGATCGGTGCGACATACAGTGCTGGAACGGTCGGCATGGTCGCCAAGCGCCTGTCGTCCCGCGCATTTCACGAATCGCTCACCACAGGGCACCGATACGGCGGTGCGGATGCGCTGGGGCTGGGCCTGGTCGACGAGACTGCGGCAGCAGACGACCTGCTCGATCGGGCAGTCGCGCGGGCGGCATCATTGGCGAGCACTCGCGGCCCCACGCTGGGACAGATAAAGACCACCATGTACGCCGGAGTGCTCGATGGCCTACGGATTCCCGTTTCCGGCATCGAGTCCCAAGAATGGTCGAGGCGGGGGTGACCCGCTAGGTCACCGCTGTGATCGTCCGCCGTAGCCCGCTGGCTCGCAGCACCTGCCGCCCGACCGCGAACCGAACCGAATCTGGGGTGCCGAGGACCCGAACATGCTTGCGGGCGCGGGTAATTGCGGTGTACAGCAGCTCACGGGATAGCAGCGATGAGCTCTCCGGCGGAAGCAGCACGGACACCGTGTCGTACTGGCTGCCCTGGCTGCGGTGAATGGTCATCGCGTAGACCGTCTGCGCGGCGGGGAGGCGCGTCGGGTGAACGAGCACGACCTCGCGCCCCCGCGCGAAGGCTGCGGTCAATTCACCATCCGCCGTTCGGACGATGACGCCGGTGTCGCCGTTGTAGATGCGCAGCTCGTGGTCGTTCGACGTCACCAGCAGCGGCTGACCCGGATACCAGCGGGTTGAAGTCAACGGCCGGCCCGAGTCTGTGGCAACCCATTCCATCGCGCGGCGCGCCCACAGGTCCACGCCGTGCGGCCCGTGCCGGTGCGCGCACAGCAAGCGGTGCAGCTCGAGTTCGTGCAGAGCCCGCGCCGCATCGCCGGCCTCGGCGGCGGCCGTGACGAGCCGTGCCGTTTCCACGGTGTCGGCGTGCAGGCCGGCGATGTCCGCAACCGGATGCAGTGACACTTCGGCAGCGTCGTCGCTTTCGAGCAGTTCGACGGCCCGGTCGGCGTCGCCGTCCCGCACCGCGACGGCGAGGTCCGCGATCGCGGCCCCGAAGCGCCGGCCGCGGCTGAGCCGGACGATGCCGCCGCGCAGCCGGTTTCGCTCAGTCTTGCCAAGTGCCGCTTCGTTCGGATCGGCCCCGGCGTCGAGGTCGGCCTTCACCAGTTGCGCCGCAACCGGGTTTCCGTCGACCGTGACTGGCCGGCCGACGAGATCGGCCAGGACGGCACCGGCGTCCACCGAGGTCAGCTGGTCCGGGTCACCAACGAGCAGGAGTCGAGCGTCCGTGCGTACCGCCTCGAGCAGCCGGCACATCATCGTCAACGAAACCATTGACGTCTCGTCGACCACGACCACGTCGTAGGGCAACCGGTTGTGCTCGTTGTGCCGGAATCGGGTGCGGCTCCCGGGTTGCCAGCCGAGCATTCGGTGCAGCGTCGCCGCGGACAGATCCGCGGGCAGATGCAGACCTGCGGCCTGATCGCGCACCGACTCCTGCAGTCGCGCAGCGGCTTTACCGGTCGGCGCGGCCAGACCCACCCGCAGCCTCGACCCGGACTGCTCGGACAGCAGCGCGATGATCCGAGCAACGGTGTGCGTCTTTCCGGTACCGGGACCACCCGCGATGATCGTCGTCCAGTGTGTCGCCGCCAAGGCGGCCGCAATGCGCTGCCGATCCGGTGCTGTCGAGGGTTTCGTCGTGTCGTCAGCGTCGCGGAACAACGACCCGAGCGACGACTCGACCTGCACAGCATCGACTTCAGGGTGGGTGCTCGCCCGCTCGGTGAGGATGCGCCGGATCGTCTGCTCCTGGCGGTAGTACCGGTCGAGATAGAGCAACGGGCCTTCGTCGGTGTCCACGAGGCGCAAGGGCCGCAGCGTGTTCGATTCCGAACCGGTGATGAGCGGACTTCGGCGCAGACCGGTGAGGATCTCGTGGAGGTCTGGCCACGGGAGTGTCGTCGGGTCGACTTCCGAGTCCTCGTCGAGCGCGATATCGCTGAACCGATTCAGGTCGAGGCACACCGAGCCTGCACGCACCGCTCGCACCGCAAGCGCGGCCGCGAGCAGGACCTCCGGCGCCGATTCATCACCGAGGCTGCTCAGCCGTGAGGCGACATGTACATCGGCCGCAGCAAGCACTCCCGCGTCGTTGAACGTACGAAGCAATCCGGTACCGCGTTGCGCCAGTTGCACTTCCGTCATGATCCCGCCAACAGGTCCGAAAGGTCCGACACGAGGGCGGCCGGCGCATCCCACGAGAAGACCCCCGCGCCGGCCGGGGTATCCGGGCCGACCATCCCGCGTACGAACAGGTACCGCGCACCGCCGAGATGCACCTCGGGCCGGTACGCGGGCATGCGCCAGCGCAGGTAGCGGTGCAGTGCCACCAGGTAGATCAGCGCCTGCAGCGGATAGTGCGCTCGCATCATCTCCTCCGCCATCCGTTCCTGGGTGTAGTGGGCAACGGTGAGGTCGCCCGTACCCAGCCGATTGGTCTTGTAATCGACCACGAGGAAGCTCGGACCCGGCACACGCAGTACGGCGTCGATGCTGCCGGTGAGGAAGCCGCGCAGCGGGACCGGTTCGATGGTGTCGAGCCGGTCCGCATACGACGCGAGCGGATCGTCCGCCGGGATGTGCTTGCGCAGGAGAGCGGCGATGGATTGCACGGTCGCCGAATTGGCCAGCGGAGCTTCGCCACCCGCGAGCGGGATTTCGAACTCGAGCTCAGGGAGCCGATCCGTCGCCGTGATATCCGACAACGCGCCTCGCGTGCCGCTGCCCCAGCCGAATGGTGTGTGCATTACGGGCAGCAACGCAGTCGCGAGCGCGTCGGGGTCCACCTCCGCGAGCCGTGCGTCGACCGCGTCACGGCAGCGGGTGGTTAGCTCCGCTGCCAGATCGTCCGACGTGGGGTCGACGTATTCGAGCACCTCGTGAACGAGCGTGCCGAATGCCGCACCGCCGGGGAGGTCGTTCATCGGGGACGGGATGCCGCCGTCGACCTCGCCGACGATCGGCTCGTCCTCGGGTTCGTCCGTCTTCCCCGGCTCTTCGGCTTCGCTTGTCACGCCGGGTGTTTCGTGCGCAGCGGCGGTAATCGCCGAATAAGACGTACGCCGCCACGCGAAGTCGAGGTCGCGGTCGAAGACGGCGGCTTCGAGAGCGGTCGATTCGGGCGACGGCGACGACCACGTCGCTGTCAGCGGGGGCCGGCCGGGCACGGCCTCAATCGAGATGAGTTCCCGTGCATCGGTCGCCCAGCTCGACAGCTGCGCTCCGATCTCGGTGTCCTGCGGCACCTTTGCGGCCCCGGGCATGCCCGGCTCGCCACGCGGACGACCGAAGATCATGCGGTGCAGCGACGACCCCGCGGTGGGAAAGGCCGGTGCCCACCACAGCACGACCTGGCACATCGCACGGGTCAGTGCCACGTACAGCAATCGCAGTTCTTCGCCGGCGTCTTCCTGCTCGTGCGCGCGCTTCCGTGCCGAGTAGCCCTGCGCGTCGTCGCCACCCACGTCGAGCACACGCTGGCCCTCATCGTGGAAGAGCAGCGTTTTCAGCTCGAACGGTTTCGCCGGATCCCATGCGAATGGCAGATAGACGATCGGGTACTGGAGTCCCTTGCTCGTATGCACGGTCGCGATTTGGACGACCTCGGCGTCGCTGTCGAGCCGCCGAATCCGGTCCGACGAACTCTCGATCGCCGGATCGGCAACGCGATCCGCGAGCCAGCGCGTGAGGCTCGCCAATCCGGCGGATCGCTCGACCGCGATGCGGTTGAGCACCTGCGCGATGTGCCGCAGGTCGGTGAGATCGCGCTCCCCTGCCTCCACGGACAGCAGCCGATCCTCCAACTCGGACTGCGTCGCGAGCCGCTCGAACATCGCGGCAAACCCTGCCTGAGCGAAAAGGTCTGCGAGCGCGAGCAACTGGGTGCCGACCTCGGCGACCAGATCGTCGCCGCGCTCATCCAAATCGGTCGCGGTTCGGCCGAGCAGTGCGGTCACCGCGGCACGGCGAACGCGATCGGCTCGATGCGGCTGCTCGAGTGCTTCCAGGACCCGCACCCAATCCCGTGCACCGGGTGTGGCAAATACACTCGTACCGCTCGTCAGCACGGACGCGACGCCAACTCGGTCGAGCGCGGCACGGATCTCCTCGGCACGGGCGCTGCTCGGCACCAACACGGCGATATCACCCGGACCGACCGGACGCGGCGGATCGACGGCCAGTTTGGGCGCGCGAGCGAGCAGGGTGACGATATCGGCCGCGACATCATCGACCACGCGCGATCGCTGCCGTCCCACTGCTGGGAATCCGCTCTTGTTAAACGGACCGCCGCCGGCGCGCAAAAGGTACCGCAACCGGATCGGCGTCGATTCCGCGAGCCGCGAGCGTTCGAGCGCCGACTCGATCGAGTGCACCACGATCTCCGAATGCCCCAGCGCCGCACCGCCCTGCAGGTAGTCGAGAGCGGCGACTAGGTCGCCGTCGCTGCGCCAGTTGTGCGTGAGTTCGAGATGGTTGTCGGCGTACTGGACGGCCTCGAGGTAGCTGAGCACCTCCGCGCCGCGAAACGCGTAGATGGCCTGCTTGGGGTCACCGACGAGGACCATGGTGCTGTGCCCGTGAAATGCGCGGTGCAGGATGTCCCACTGCAAGGGGTCGGTGTCCTGAAATTCATCGACGAGCACCACTTTGTAGCGCGCTCGAACGCGCTCACAGGCCGCGGGGCCGTGAATTGGATCGGCGAGCACGTTGTGCAGCAGCGTCAACAGGTCGTCGTAATCGCGAACCCCGGTCATGCGCTTGCGGCGTTCCACCTCGGCCCGCGCAGCCTCGGCGAACTCAATCCGGTGCGCCGCTTCGGAACCCGGCGGCTCGCCCTCGGGCACCAGCTTGGCGTGCCGATCGCCAACTGCCGCGGCACCGACGATCCCGGCGACCCGGCGGTCGAACGGGATGTCATCACTCTTGGCATAGCGCTCGAGGTAGAGGTCGTCGACGACCTCCGTGACAATGTCGCCGATCGATTCCACGAGGGTGGCTTCGGGTTCGCGTTCGCCTGCGAAGCCGAGTCCGTCCAACATGCGCTGGCAGAAGCTGTGCGTTGTCGCGATCGTCGCCGCGTCGAGGTCGGATAGTGCCTGCACGATCCGGCGGCGGCGCAGCGCCACCTCGTCCTCATCGGCACCGGCGAGGTGGGCAACGAGCGGATCTTTGCTTGTGCGTGCCGCGACGGGATCCGCCAACCCGGCTGCGACCGAGACGAATCGCTGTCTGGTGCGCTCACGCAACTCCTGCGTCGCAGCGCGCGTGAACGTGACCAGCAGCAGTTCCGGGACGGTGGCAACTCCCTCGGCGACGTAGCGCGCGGCGAGCGCGACGATGGCGTAGGTCTTACCGGTTCCCGCGCTGGCTTCGAGAACGGTGGTGCCTGCCGGAAGGGTTCCGGTGACCTCGAACCGCTCCGCCCGGATCATGAGCGGCCCGACCTGGACGGCGCGATCTTCTCGGACATCTCGCAGGCGAGCAGCGGAGCCCACAAACGACGCGCGACCACGCCGAAACGCGTCGGTTCCTCCGACCAGGTCGCCTCCGTCGAATCCGGTGTCGCGGCGATGAAGTGCGCGAACGTCACACCGTCGCCGTAGACGTGAACCAGGTGACGATCCTTCCCGTCACCGAATGTCCCGCTGAATTCCTTGGCCGCCGCCTCCGTCGCGTCCTCGACGCCGGCGCCGCTTTCACGCCGATCCGCATACTCGGCCGACGCTTTGGTGGCGATCGGCAACGGCTCGCACAGCCCGCGATCGCGAAGTTCGACCAGGCGAGCCAATTCCGCCGCCGGATCGTCGGGCGGCGTCAGGATCGATCGCATTGCACCTCTCCCCCGCGCCCGCCCGGTCACGACGCCCAACCACTGCGTCTCCGGTCGACTCACGGCTAGCGCGAGCAGCCGAACCCACGCCTGCATGCGATGTTTGGGCGCCAGCGTGGAATAAGAGCTACGCGCCAGCCGATTGCCGTGCACACCGGCCACCGTGCCGCTCAACCGACGGCCATTGCCCAAGTCGACATCGATGTCGATCGATTCGGGCGCACCCTCGTGCACCGGAAGGCACATGTGGACAAGCATTTCCACGTCTTGGCCAACCCGGCGGAACGCGTTCTGACCGAGCTTGGCGGGCGGCAACGATTGGCGACGCCATTCGGTATCGCGAAACGTCTCCAACGTGGTTCCGGCGAGCCTAGCCGTGAGCATCCTGTCTCCGATGTCCCACTCCTCGAGTCCGTTGAGTTCGATGGAGAGAGCGTCGGCAACGTCGTCGTCGACGTCCGGAATGCGGATCCCCAACCGCTGTCTTAGAAACGCCTGCGTGGGGTGGATGGCGAACGCGACCAGTTCGTCCAGGTCGACGTCCTCCGGTGGGCGCGGCGGCAGCGCGGCCGGAAGGAACGCCGGTACCGGCTGCGGTTGTCGCTCGCTGGCTTGGGCACCGGCGAGCGCCGAGCGATCGAAGCTGAACGGATCGGGTGTCCGGAAGTATCGCGGGTCGAACGGCTGCAACGGATGCCGCTGCACCACCTCGTCGATCTTCTCGGGATCGACGGTCCGTTTCAGGACGTCGATCACCTCACTGAGCGGAATGGCCGGGGGCCGTTGACTTCCGTTGACCGGATCGGCGCCGGTGAAGAACAGCAGCAACTTCTGTTGCGCCGACATGATGGCATCGAGGAGCAACTGCCGATCCTCGCTACGCGGATCACGTTCGCCGAGCATCGGATCCCGGGCAAGCACGTCGTCGCCGTCCACCGCGCCCGTTCTCGGGTACACCTCGTCATCGAGCCCGAGCAGAATCACCACCCGGTGCGGGACCGAGCGCATCGGCACCATCGTGCAGACGGTGAGCTCGCCGGTGCGGAAATTGGATCGCGTAGGCCGTCCGGCGAGGCGGCTCCCGAGCAATGCGCGCATATCGGATAGCCGGAGCTCGGTATCGCCACCATCGCCGAGAGCCTCGGCGAGTTCCCGGTTCGCTTGGGCGCGTTGCCAACTCTGCGCTGCCGGAAGGTCGGTAAGCAGGTCCAGCCCGGTGAGGATCTGTTGGCGCCACGCGACCGCGGACTGGGGCACCCGAAGCTTGCGCACCGTCACGTCGAGCCGGTCGATGTATTCGGCGAAACGCCCGGCGAGGTCGATGTCGTTGCTGTCGACATCATCGAGCGGCAGCGCCATTTTCAGCCAGGTGCCCTCGGTTTCGTCGGCGGTGGCACCGAGGAGCACCCGGTCCAAGGCGGTACGAAACGTGTTCTGCGGAAAATCACCCAGACCGAACGCGGTGCGCTGCCCCGGCGACAGTCCCCAGCGCGCACCGGCTTCCGCCGACCAACCCGCGACCCGCTCGAGATCGTCGTCGTCGAATCCGAACCGGGTTCGCACCGGACCTGCGGCCGCGAGGTCGAGCACTTGGCTGGCGGTGATCCGGCCGTCCGCGATGGTGAGCAGGACGTCGAGGACCGACAGCACTTCGTTGGTCTGGTGCAGTGCCCGGTCCGCGAGTCGGACTCGCAGTCCGTGGGCGGGGTGCCCGAGAACCCCCTGCCCGAAGCTTGCTCGGATCAGCGGCGCATAGGTCTCGATATCCGGGCACATGACGATGACATCGCGGGGTTGCAGCGTCTCGTCCGCGACGAATAGATGCAGCAGGCTTTCGCGCAGCACCTCCACCTGGCGGGCCGGCCCATGACACACGTGTACAGCCACTGTGCCGTCGGGCGCGACCACTTCCTCGCTGCCCCCGGCCGCGGCATCGGCCGCGATATCGGCCGCGATATCGGCCTGGACCCGTCCGAGTAGCGTTCTTGGGCGCGCCGGCGCGGGGTGCTCGATATCGGCGAAATCCGTTCCACGCAGGCGGAATTGCAGTTCCCGCACATCACGGGCAAGGCTCGCGAGCAGCGGATGCCGCACCACCAGTGCGCTGTCGTCGTCGCGGCGCCGCGGCGGAATGGGTCGATCGGCGAGCCGCTGCCACATCTGGGGGCTCGGATGCGGAAGCCAGAGATGGACATCTCGATGCAACCCGAGCGTGGACAGCACCGCGAGTTGGTCGGTGGTGAGGCGGGTGGCGCCGAAAACCGACAACCGTTGCGGCAAATCGAGCAGGGCCGGGTCGTCGCTCAATCGGGCGTCGGGTGTCGTCGAGCCGTTCGGCAGGACTCGGAGCGTTGATGCGCACGCGCACCTGCCGCCACAGAATCGCTTGCCACACGAGGTCGTCCGGGAGCGGTTCGCCCGCACCATCGGTATCCGCACCTCGCGCCCAGTCGAGAATCATGGCCGGGCGCTGCGCGGCATAGCTGCGGAAGAGCCGATCCAGTTGCACCGCAGTCGCATACCGCCGACCGGTGCGATGGTTGCGCGTCTCGTCGGGTGCATCGTCCGCACCGAGGTGCCTGGCGAGCACCGCGCACCACGGCTCGTTCAGTGAGGCATCGATGACCTCGAGCAGCGCCCATACCGTCCGCGCCGGGGACCACGGGTCGTCGTCCGGTTCGAGTCCCTGAATGGCCGCCACCGCGGTATCGACAAGCCGTGCGGGCGTCGGGAAGTCGATATTCGCGGAAATGCCATCGCCGTGCGTCGCACCCAGCCGGACAGACAGCTGCTGGTTGAGCCAGCGCTCGACTCCCTTTGCCGGAACAGCGATCACCTCGCGGGCGAACGGATCCTCGAGCGGCGAAGCAAGCACCGTCGCGAGCTCACCCGCCAGCGTGTCCGTCCGCTGCGCGCGATGCAGCTTGAACAACGCCGCGACCTCCCCGTCGTTCCTCGCGCCGCGAGCCGCGGCGACCGGTTCGATCCTAGGTGAGGCGTCCGACAACCGGATCTGTTGCGCAACGGTGCGACGGAGGGGTACACGCGTACCAAAAATGTGAAGTGTGTGGCTTCCAAAAGCGCGCGCCATGTCTCGAACTGCACGACAATCGGACAATCCAGACCCGCACATCTCCACCGCTACCAAAGGAGACCTTCATGCGCTATCGGATATTGGCAACGCTCGCCGCGGTGGTGGCGTTGTTCGCGGGACTGTTCGCAGCCCCAGCGTCCGCCCAGACCTTGCCGACCGTGGTCCTCGTGCACGGCGCCTTCGCCGATGCAACGAGCTGGGACGGCGTCGCCGCCGATCTGCGCGGACGCGGTTACACCGTCGTCACCCCGGACAACCCGCTGCGCGGCCCTGCCTACGATTCGGCAGCGATTCGGAAGGCCCTCGACGGCATCTCCGGTCCGGTCGTGCTCGTCGGCCACAGCTATGGCGGCATGGTGATCTCCCAGATCAAGGACCCGAAGGTGAAGTCGCTGGTGTACGTCGCGGCGTTCGGCCCGGCCCAGTACGAGCCGGTGATGCTGGAACTCGATCCGATTCGGTTCCCGGGCAGCCGTCTGCTCCCGCCCGCGCTGGAGGTCAAGGTCGTGGACGACCCAACGGGGCCGGGCGGCAAGAACCTCGACGGCTATGTCGCGCCACGTTATTTCCACGAGGTGTTCGCGCAGGACGTCAGCGACGCGACCGCTGCGACGATGCTCGCCCATCAGAAGTCGGCGGCGCTGGTTGCAAACCTCGAGCCGAGCGGCCCGCCCTCGTGGGCGTCAAGCCGCAATTGGTACGTCGTCGCAGGTCAGGACCGCGTAATCCCTCCTGCGTCGCAGCGGTTCATGGCGCAGCGGATGAAGGCGACAGTCACCGAGGTGAACGCCTCGCACGCTGTCCTGGTGTCCCAGCCGGTCGCGGTGGCGAACGTCATCGTCGCGGCCGGGAAGTAGCAGTCGGCAACTCGGCGAATGTGATGTAGGTAACGTCTTCGCGCTCGAAGTCGATGGTTGGGTGAACCCCGATTGCTCGCCGGCATCGCTGCGAGCGAAACAGACTTCATTGCGAGGGGTGGGCGCACGCGGGGATTCCCGCGGGCGCCCATTCTGCTTTTGGCACACATCCAGCAATCCCAACCCCAATTGGGTCCGTCGATTCGGGCGTGGCGACGTTCCGCACCTCGATAAGTTTCGCTGACATCCTCGGATGTGAAACAGCTGGCGGACTGCCGCCGACTAACGAAGTATGCGGGGATGGCGCCGTTTCGCCTGAACAGAGTTCCCACCGCGGCGACGAACCGATTCCGCGAGGAGCGCCAGCGAGTCGAACGACCGACCAGTCGAATCCTGGGCGACCGGGCCGTTGGCGGCGGTCGAATCGGGCGCTTGGGCTTATCGCCAGCACTTTCGTGGTCGCCCTAGCGCTCACCGTTGTGGTGATGATTGGTGGCCGTAGCGATGTCGCCGCTATCTCACCGGTCACGCCGACGGTCTTCTACACCTCCGGCGCCTCCGGAACGCTGTCGAGCCTCCTTCCGGGTGCCGTAGGCCCGGGCACCATCACATCCGGCCTGAGCGACCCATTGGGTATCGCGGTCTCAGGGGACACGCTCTACTACACAGTGGACAGCTACCTCGGTCAGGGTGGTGCCGTCCTCGCC
>NZ_LRRB01000117.1 GCF_001646865.1 Aldersonia kunmingensis
GAAGGACGACAAGTAGCCCAACGGGCGAAACGAAAAGGCCCCGCACCGGATGGTGCGGGGCCTTTCGCTTGCCCATATCTAGCTGGTCGCCGGTGACACCGGTCCACGCACCAGAACGCGGAATGCGTAGGTTGCGGCGATCAAGGTGACCGGACCCGAGACGAGCAGGCCGACGCCGCACAGGATCGCGCCGACGATGTTCAGGCCGATGCAGGCCAGCGCCAGCAAGAGCAGCGGACCGACATTCTGCGAGACCAGGTTGTAGCTCGACTTGATGGCGTCGACGGCTTCCCGTCGCTGATCGATGACGAACGGCAGCGTATAGAACAGCAGGAACCCGACGATGATGCCCGGGATGATGCACAGGATCAGACCAACCCAGGTGGCCAGGCCGACCAGCAGCGCGGCCAGGACCAGCTGTCCGACGTTCTCCCAGCGGAAGAACGACCCGAAGTCCGGGCGGCGGCCGTCCAACTCGTGCAGGGCGCCCTGGAAGAACGCGGCCTGAATCAGCACGCCCACCACGAACAGGATGAGGGCGCCGATGATCGCGAGCACGATCGAATCGCTCACACGGAACAAGACCTGCAGCAGGCCCTGGATCACGATCGCGGCCAGCGTGATACCGATCCACACCAGCGCGTTGCCCTTGAACTTCTCCCAGCCGTAGCCGATCGCTGCACCGACGCTCAGCTCCGGTCCGGCGTCATAGCCGTATCCGCCGGATGCGGCGGGGAAGGGCTCGCCATAACCGGGCCCCGGCGGCGGCGGGGGATATCCGCCCTGCGGCGGCTGACCGTACTGCCCGGGCGGGGGACCGTAGCCACCACCGGGAGGCGGACCATATCCGCCCGGTGGGGGTCCCTGGGGCGGCGGTCCGTACTGACCGGGCTGACCCGGCGGCGGGCCCTGCGGGGGCTGGCCGCCGGGGTACGGCGGGTATTGGGGGTCGTTCTGCGGTGTATCGCCGCCCTCGCCACGCGGCGGCGGGGGATTTTCAGTCATCTGCGTTTCCTTGCAGGAGAAGGAGGGATTACGGAAAATTCGGACCTCGCCACACTCTAGGTGCAACCGAGGTGTCAAGCGCGGCACGAGCGATCTTGCTCCGGCGTGTCTTGCAAGGTGTTTGCTCTGAACACCCCGTAATGAACTTGCAACCGGTTGCGCCGAGTGGTCACCGTCGCGTGCTCGTAGTGAAACTCTCCGTCGGGCAGAATCTGTCCGAACACGGGTAGGTTGGAAGGTAATGACCGCAGTATTGGCCGAACGCGCAGCCGAAGTCCTGGCCGCTGCGCAGCAGTTGCTCACCAAGCGTATGGGGTCACCCGTCAAGCTTGTGGACCCGGTGGAACTGGGGGCGGGTCGCCGCACGGTCGTGCTGCGTGCCCGAATTGCGGAGAATGCGTATTCCCTTCCGCGGACGGTCATCCTGAAGCAGATCAACGGTTCCGCGTACGAGGCGCTGAACCGGGGTCCCGAGGCGCGCGGCGACACCGCACTCGCATCGGCATTCGTTCGGGAAGCGGTTTGCTACCAGTTCGCCACCTCGCTCGCGCCGGGCAACCGACCCGGCCCGGAACTGCTCGGTTACGACATCGATTCGCGCCTGCTGGTGTTGAGCGATCTCGGCGATGAACACCAGATGACGAGCCTGCTGAAGCACGGTGACGACAACGCCGTCACGAACATGCTGATGGCCCAGGCACAGGCGCTGGGCCGCATGCACGCGGCCACCGTCGGCCGCGAAGACGACTTCATCGCACTGGCTCGGCGAGCAGACATGGACCGTCACGACGAGCTGGCCGAACAGGCCGAGGCGTCGGTGGAGGGCCTCGCGGATCTGCTGCGCGAAAAGGTCGGCATCGAGGTGCCTGCCGATATCACCGAGATGGCTCGGCGGTGCAGCAAGCTTTTCAGCGGCGGGCGGCTGCGGGCGTTCAGTCCGTCCGACCTGTGCCCGGACAACATCATCGTCAACGGGGAAGGCGTCCGCTTCCTCGATTACGAGTGGGGCGGCTTCCGAGACGCGACGCTCGACATTGCGGAGACGCTGGTCTCCTTCCCGGGTTGCCTGTGCGACTACGACCTGACTGCGCCGCGTGCGCGGGCGATGGTGGAAGCCTGGCGCGCCGAGGTGGTCGGGATGTGGCCGCAGCTCGCCGACGACGAACTGCTGCGGCGCAAGATTCTCGACGCCGAGCTGATCTGGGTGTGGCTCAGCACGTTCTGGTACCTGCCGGACAACAACTCACGCCTCGCCGAGGTTCGCGAGCACGGCTTGGCGGTGCGGCGCTCGGTCGCGTTGCCGCGCCGGTGGCGATCGCTGGCAACCTTTGCCGTACATGTAGGTGAGGGTTCGCTCGCCGCGTTTGCCGAGGCAGTGGCGGACGCCTTCGAAACCAAGTGGGTCGGCTAGGCCGATCCCGCGGCCAGGAGCTCAGCGTTCCGGGACAACGCCATTCGCGCAGGATTCGGCGCGGGAGTTGAGAAGGTCTCGCTCGGCCTGATTTCGGGTCAGTTCCGCTGCCTGTTCGAATTCGGCTCGGGCCTCGTCGAATCGGCCCAGGTGAGCGAGGAAATCGCCGCGCACGCTTGGCAGCAGGTGGTAGTTGCGCAGCGACGGCTCGTCGCGGATCGCGTCGACAACGGCCAATCCGGCCGCCGGCCCGCGTGCCATCGATAGCGCCACCGCGCGGTTGAGTTCGACGATCGGCGACGGCTGCTTTGCCGCGAGCAGACCATAGAGGCTCGCGATGCGTTCCCAGTCGGTGTCCTCGGCGCGCGCGGCGCGTGCGTGGCAGGCCGCGATCGCGGCCTGCATCGTGTACGTACCGGGTTCGGCGGCAAGGTCTTCGGCGCGTTCGAGGGCATCGAGTCCGCGGCGGATCATCAGTTGGTCCCAACGGCTGCGGTCTTGATCGAGCAAAAGGATCGCTTCGCCGTTGGGTCCGCGTCGGGCGGCGGTGCGTGACGCCTGGATTTCCATCAGCGCCACGAGGCCGTGCACCTCGGCCTCGTCGGGCATGAGGCCGGCCAGGATCCGACCGAGTCGCAATGCCTCCGCACACATCTCGGGTCGCAGCCAGTCGTCGCCGGCCGTCGCGGAGTAACCCTCGTTGAAGATCAGGTAGATCACCTCGAGCACCGAGTCGAGCCGCGCAGGAAGCTCATCCCTGCCAGGCACCTCGAATGGCACCTGCGCGTCGGCGAGCGTGCGTTTCGCCCGCACGATTCGTTGCGCCACGGTTGATTCCGACGCAAGGAAGGCCCGCGCGATCTCCGGTGTTGTGAGCCCGCCGAGCAGCTTCAGCGTGAGGGCTACGCGAGCCTCGGTGGACAGCACCGGATGGCACGAAACGAACATCAGGCGCAGCAGGTCGTCTTCGATCTGCTCCTCGAGCAACGCCTCGTCCTCGACACCCGAGTTCAGCTCGGTTTCGAGATCGCGTGCGATCTCCTGATGCTTGCGGTCGAGGCGCTCCTGGCGCCGGAATCGGTCGATCGCGCGGCGCTTCGCGATGGCCATCAACCAGGCGCCCGGGTTTCGCGGAACGCCGGTTTGTGGCCACTGCTCGAGCGCGGCGACGAGGGCGTCCTGTGCGAGTTCCTCGGCGAGGCCGACGTCGTGCACCATGCGGGTGAGTCCGGCGATCACGCGCGCGGATTCGATTCGCCAGACGGCATCGATCGCCGCGTGGGTTTCGTCGGTCGGCGGGGGAGTTGGCTCGTGGTCGGCCGTCACGATCACCAATCTCACCACGTCCTGCCGACATGCGGCGCGGGTCATGTTCCGGCGATCGGGGCCACCGTCAGTTCGACGTCGACGAATTCGTCCGCCAGCCGATTCGCCCACTCGACTGCCTCGGCGAGCGAGCGCACGTCGACGATCACCAGTCCGGTCGGCGCGGCGTCACCCGTTCCACCGGCGATCCGTTGGCCGTCCCGTACGGCGATGCGGGCACCGGCCGGCTCGAGTGTGTCGCAGGCGAGTAGCACCCCCGCGCGGTGCGCGGCAGCCGCGAAGCGGTCTCGCGCGGGGACGGTGGGACTGCGGTAGAGGACGAGGTAGCGCATCGGTGGGCTCCCGGGGGTCGGAACGGCTCTTGTCAGTGCGTCGTCCGGGGAGCGCACGATTCGACAGCCCCGCCCTCGGGAGGCAACCGAGGTCGGTACGGTCGAGGCGTGACCGAAAGTCTGTTCGAGGTGCCCGGCGAGGGCGGCGACCGCGGTGCGGTTGACTTCGCGGGCCCCGGGGCGAGCGCCCCGCTCGCCGTGCGGATGCGCCCGGCCACCCTCGACGAGGTGGTTGGGCAGCAGCACCTGCTTGGCCCGGGTTCTCCGCTGCGCCGGCTCGTTGAGGGTGCGGGCGCGGCATCGGTACTGCTCTACGGCCCACCAGGGACCGGGAAGACCACGCTGGCCTCGCTCATTTCGCAGGCCACCGGACGCCGGTTCGAGGCATTGTCGGCGTTGTCCGCGGGTGTCAAGGAGGTTCGCGCGGTCATCGATCTCGCGCGGCGTCGCCTGTTGAACAACGAGCAGACCGTGCTGTTCATCGACGAGGTGCACCGGTTCTCCAAGACGCAGCAGGACGCCCTGCTCGCCGCGGTCGAGAACCGGATCGTCCTGCTCGTCGGCGCCACCACCGAAAACCCGTCGTTCTCGGTGGTCTCTCCGCTGCTGTCGCGGTCGCTGGTGCTGCAGCTGCGCTCACTGTCGGACGACGACATCAGGGCGGTGCTGGACCGCGCGCTGACCGACCCTCGGGGTCTCGGCGGCCGGTACACGATTGCCGACGACGCCGTCGACCACATCGTGCGCATCGGCGGCGGCGACGCGCGACGCGCACTCACCGCGCTGGAAGCCGCCGCGGAGGCCACGGGTGACGGCTCCGAGGTCACCCTCGAACTCGTCGAGGCCAGCGTCGACCGCGCCGCCGTGCGCTACGACCGGGACGGTGATCAGCACTACGACGTGATCAGCGCCTTCATCAAATCGATCCGCGGGTCCGACGTCGACGCGGCACTGCACTACCTCGCGCGGATGATCACCGCAGGCGAGGACCCGCGTTTCATCGCCCGCCGGCTCGTCGTGCATGCGAGCGAGGACATCGGCATGGCCGACCCGACCGCACTGCAGACCGCGACCGCCGCCGCGCAGGCCGTGCAGCTGATCGGGATGCCCGAGGCGAAACTCGCGCTGGCTCAGGCGACGATTCATCTCGCCACCGCTCCGAAGTCCGGTGCCGTCGTGGCCGCAATCGGGGCCGCGATGGCCGATGTCTCCGCGGGGAAGGCCGGGCTGGTCCCGCCGCACCTGCGCGATGGCCATTACGCCGGTGCCGAGCGGCTCGGCAATGCCAAGGGGTACCGGTATCCGCACGACGATCCCGACGGTGTGCTCGCTCAGCAGTACCCGCCGGACGACCTCGTCGGAGTCGACTACTACGTGCCGACCGATCACGGCGTCGAACGTGAAATAGGCCCTCGGGTCGAAAAGTTGCGCCGGATCGTGCGCGGCCGTCGCTAACCGTGTCCAGCCATGCATAACTGAGTGGCACGCCCCCGGTAGTCTGGACGAGGCCGAAATCGCGCTTCGAGTTGAAGGATTACACGTGCAGACCCATGAGATCAGGCGGCGTTTCCTTGATCATTTCGTCAAGGCCGGACACACCGAGGTCCCAAGCGCGTCGCTGATCCTCAACGACCCCAACCTGCTGTTCGTCAATGCGGGCATGGTTCAGTTCGTGCCGTTCTTCCTCGGTCAGCAGACCCCGCCGTACCCGCGGGCGGCCAGCGTGCAGAAGTGCGTGCGCACCCTCGACATCGAGAACGTCGGCATCACGACTCGGCACAACACGTTCTTCCAGATGGCCGGCAACTTCTCCTTCGGCGACTACTTCAAGCGCGAGGCGATCGAGTTCGCCTGGACTCTGCTGACGAACGCCGTCGAGGACGGCGGATACGGATTCGACCCGAGCCGGCTGTGGGTGACCGTCTATCTCGATGACGACGAGGCCATCGCGCTGTGGAAGGACGTCGCCGGGCTGCCCGAGGAGCGCATCCAGCGTCGCGGCATGGCCGACAACTACTGGTCGATGGGCATCCCCGGCCCGTGCGGCCCGTGCTCGGAGATCTACTACGACCGCGGCCCCGAGTACGGCATCGACGGTGGTCCTGAGGCCGACGAGGATCGCTACCTCGAAATCTGGAACCTCGTCTTCATGCAGAACGAGCGCGGTCTCGGCACCTCGAAGGACAACTTCGAGATCATCGGCCCGCTGCCGAAGCAGAACATCGACACCGGCATGGGCGTCGAGCGCGTCGCGTTCCTGCTGCAGGGCGTCGACAACGTCTACGAAACCGACCTCGTTCGACCGGTGATCACCAAGGCCGAGGAGCTGACCGGCCGGAGCTACGGCTCTGTGCATGAGGACGATGTCCGCTTCCGTGTGATCGCGGACCACGCGCGTACCGCAGCGATGCTGATCGCGGACGGCGTGAATCCCGGCAACGACGGCCGCGGCTACGTGCTGCGCCGCCTGCTGCGCCGCATTGTTCGCTCCGCGCGCCTGCTCGGCGCCGAGAAGCCCACCATGGCCGCGTTCATGAGCGTGGTGCGTGACGAAATGTCGCCCTCCTACCCGGAACTCGCGTCCGACTACAAGCGCATCGAGACCGTTGCGGTCGGCGAGGAGACTGCGTTCCTCAAGACCCTGACCTCGGGGTCCAAGCTGTTCGAGGGCGCCGCGGACTCGGTGAAGGCCAAGGGCGGCAAGGTGATCGGCGGCAACGAGGCGTTCACCCTGCACGACACCTATGGCTTCCCGATCGACCTCACGCTCGAGATGGCAGCCGAGGCCGGCCTCTCGGTGGATGAAGAGGGCTTCCGTTCGCTGATGGCCGAGCAGCGACAGCGTGCGAAGGAAGACGCGCAGGCGCGCAAGCATGCGCACGCCGACCTGACCATCTACAAGGAGTTCGTCGACTCCAACCCCACCGAGTTCACCGGTTTCAGCGAACTGAACTCCGAGGCTCGCGTGCTTGCCCTGATCTCGGGCGGCGTGCGCATCCCGACCGCAGGCAAGGGCGAGGACGTCGAGGTCATCCTCGATCGCAGCCCGCTCTACGCCGAGGCCGGCGGCCAGATCGCCGACCAGGGCTCGCTCACCGCCGCCGGTCTTCGCGTCCGCGTCAACGACGTACAGAAGATCGCGAAGAAGGTCTGGGTGCACAAGGTCACCATCGAGGAGGGGCAGCTCACCGAGGGTGACGAGGTGCTCGCTCAGGTCGACCCGGGCTGGCGCAAGGGCGCGACCCAGGGCCACTCGGGCACGCACATGGTGCACGCCGCGCTGCGGCAGGTGCTCGGTCCCAACGCTGTTCAGGCCGGCTCGCTGAACAAGCCGGGCTACCTGCGGTTCGACTTCAATTGGCAGGGCGGGCTTTCCGAGCAGCAGAAGGCCGATATCGAGTCGGTTACCAACGACGCCGTCGGCTCGGATTTCCCGGTCAACACGTTCGTTACCGATCTGCCCAAGGCCAAGACCATGGGTGCGCTCGCGCTGTTCGGCGAGAACTACGGCGACGAGGTCCGCGTCGTCGAGATCGGCGGCCCGTTCTCGATGGAGCTGTGCGGCGGCACGCACGTCGAGCACTCCAGCCAGATCGGTCCGGTGACACTGCTCGGCGAATCGTCGGTCGGCTCGGGTATTCGACGTGTTGAGGCGTTCGTCGGCCTGGACTCCTACAAGTACCTCGCCAAGGAGCGGGCCCTGCTCGCCGGTGTCGCGTCGTCGTTGAAGGTGCCGTCCGAAGAGGTTCCCGCCCGCGTCGAGCAGCTCGTGGAACGCCTGCGCGTCGCCGAGAAGGAACTCGAGAAGACCAAGGCCGCTGCGGTGCTGTCCGCAGCGGGCACGTTCGTGGACAAGGCGCACCGCGTCGGTGGGCTGCTGCTCGTGGCCGAGCAGGCGCCCGACGGCGTGTCCGGAAATGACCTGCGCACGCTCGCGATGGACATCCGTGGCCGGTTCAACGAGGCCGCCGTTGTCGTGCTGCTCGGCAGCGCGGACGGGAAGGTGCCGTTCGTCGTCGCCGCGAACAAGGGCGCGATCGATCTCGGCATCAAGGCCGGCGACCTGGTCGGCAGCTTCGGTCCGTCGATCTCGGGCCGCGGTGGCGGCAAGCCGGAGCTGGCTCAGGGCTCGGGCGCCGATCCTGCCGGTATCCCCGCGGGTCTCGCGGCCGTCCGTGCACGGGTCGGCGAACTGGTGGGTTAGCGCATGTCTCCCAAACTCCCTTGTCGGCGCCCTAGTGCCTGATCTGCCCGGCCCCGACCATCCCGGCGTCGATGATCCCGGTCGCGGGCGTCGCATCGGGATCGATGTGGGCAGCGTCCGGATCGGCGTCGCGTCGTGCGATCCGGACGGCATTCTTGCGACCCCGGTTGAGACCGTTGCGCGGGCGAAAGACAACTCGCCGGGCGCTCCGGATATCCGCAGGATCGTTGCGATCGTGGGGGAGTATGAGGCCGTCGAAGTGATCGTCGGGATGCCGCAGACGCTTCGAGGCGAGCGCGGGAAAGCCGCTGAACTGGCGGTGGCCTTCGCGCGAAGGCTGCGGACAGCACTCGACCCGGTTCCGGTTCGACTGTCCGACGAACGCCTCACTACAGTGACGGCCGCGCGATCACTCCGCGAGAGTGGCGTGCGGGCCAAGGGACAGCGCGGCGTGATCGACCAGGCCGCTGCGGTCGCCATCCTGCAGGGATGGCTCGAGGAACGGAGTGCACGGTTGGGACGCGTCGAAGCTGACGGATCCGTACCGGAGGCGGGGGGCGGCCGGTGAGCGACGGCCGGAGCCGTTCGCAGCCGCGTCGTGGCAGTGTGGCGGAGATGGACGATGCGCGCGGACCCAGGCGTACTCGGCGTCCCGAGCCCACCCGGGTCGGCCGCCGTCGCCGTGAGCGCGCCGCGGAAGCGCGGCGTCGCCGCGGCCGCGTCGTCGTTGTTGTCTTCGGCGTCGTCTTCGCGGTGCTGATCGCCGGCGGTGCCGCGTTCATCATGAAGAAGTACTTCGGCTCCGAACCGGCTGCCGATTATGAGGCCGGGACCTCCGAGCAGGACGTCGTCGTTCACGTCGGCTCAGGCGAAACTGCCTCGGAGATCTCGCAGACCATGGTCGACCAGGGCGTCGTTGCGAGCTCGGCCGCGTTCTACGAAGCGGCGGTGCAGGATTCGCGGATGGAGAGCGTTCAGCCCGGGTACTACGCACTTCCCAGCCACATTCCGGGCGACGAGGCCGTCGCGACTCTTGTCGGAGGAGAGTCGCGGGTCGGGCAGATGGTGCTGTCCGAGGGGCGGCAATTGCACGACAACCGTGACGTGACGACCGCCGCCATCAAGGAAGGCATCTACACCAAGATCGCCAAGGCCAGCTGCTACGGCGCCGATGAGCAATGCGTGAGCTACGACGACCTGAATGCAGCCGGCGCATCCGAGGACCTGGACGCGCTGTGCGTACCCAAGTGGGCGATCGCGGGCGTGCGGGCCGTCCCGGATCGGGATCGCCAACTCGAGGGTCTCATCGCGTCGGGCACGTGGGACTTCGACCCCACCGCGACGCCCACCGAGATCCTGTGCCAGCTGGTTTCGGAGAGCGCCGCGCGATACGAAGAGACCGGACTGCTGAACCCGGCCAGGGAGAACGGTCTCACGCCGTACCAGATGCTCACTGCGGCATCGTTGGTCGAGCGGGAATCGCTGCCCGACGATTTCGCCAAGGTGGCGCGCGTCATCCTGAACCGGCTCGCCGTTTCGCAACCGCTGCAGTTCGACTCGACGGTGAACTACGCACTGGACGAGACCGAGGTCGCGACAACCGACGCGGACCGGGCGCGCGAAACCCCGTGGAACACCTACGCAATGGCCGGTCTGCCCGCGACGCCGATCGCGGCGCCGAGCATCGACGCGCTCGAGGCGGTCGAGCAGCCGGTACCGGGACCATGGTTGTACTTCGTCACCATCGACCAGCAGGGCACGACGTTGTTCACCGAGAGCTACGACGAGCACCTGCGCAACATCGAAAAGGCAAACGAAAGCGGGATTCTCGACAGTGGGCGCTGACGTTCGTAAGGCCGCAGTTCTCGGTAGTCCGGTGTCCCATTCCCGGTCTCCGCAGCTCCATCTCGCCGCGTACCGCGCGCTCGGGCTGACCGATTGGACCTACGAGCGGATCGAGTGCACGGCCGAGCAGCTGCCCAAGCTGGTCTCCGTGCTGGGTCCGGAATGGGTTGGCCTGTCGGTGACGATGCCCGGCAAGGTCGCTGCACTCGATGTCGCCACCACTCAATCCGATCGCGCGGTGCTCGTCGGTTCGGCGAACACGTTGGTACGTACAGAGAACGGCTGGCATGCGGACTGCACCGATGTCGACGGCGTGCGTGGAGCCCTGATCCAGGGCGGTGCGCCTGATCTCGAAGGCGCGTCGGCTGTCGTCCTCGGTGCGGGCGGTACGGCACGCCCGGCGCTGCTCGCGTTGGCCGAACTCGGGGCGGCGCAGATCACCATCGTGGCGCGCGACGCCGAACGGGCTCGCCCGGCGCTCGAGTTGTCGGCGATCCTGGGCATGCCGGCGCGGGTCATCGATCTCGAGAAGTCGGTGGTTGCCGAGGCCTGCGGTGACGCGACCGTCGTGGTCAGCACCATGCCCGCCACAGCCACTCCATCGATTGCGGAAGCGGTCGCGAAGTGCGGGTTCGTTCTCGACGCGATCTACGACCCCTGGCCGACGCCCGTCGCGCACGCGGTGGAGGCTGCCGGTGGGGTCGCGGTCAACGGACTGATGATGTTGCTGAACCAGGCCTATGGCCAGGTCGAGCAGTTCACCGGGATGCCCGCGCCGCGCGACGAGATGGCCGCGGCGCTGTTCAACTAGCAGCGCCGCCGGTCAGGCGGTTTTGAGCTTGTCGGCGAAGAAGTCCAGCACCGTCTGGACCGCGACGTCGTTGCGCTCCGACGTCAGCGTCGAATGGCCCTTGCCCATGAACCAGTAAGGAATGAAGGCGCCGCCCAACTCGTCGCCGAGTGTTTGGAACCGCTTCCCGACCATCACATCGTCGCGGTATTGCAGGCCCAGCACCTGGCAGCCTTCGGCGGCACGCTTCTTGACGGCGGCGAGGTCATCGGGGGAGAGATTGAGATCTCGACCGTGCTTCGGCGTGATCGCGAACGGGAGTGAGGGCTGCGCCAGGACCGGGGCCACGACCGACGGCTCGATCATCATGGCGAGTGCGAAATTGCCGGTGGCGCACATGCCCAACGCGCCCACGCCCGGGCCGCCCAATTCCTCGTGTAGCTCGTTGGCGAGGCTGCGCAGCCAGGCGGTGACCGGAGAGGTGCGTCCGCGGCGCAGGACGTTGAACTCGGCGCTGACGCACAGTCGCGTAATGGTTTTCGTGATTGTCCACTCGTTTTTCGGCGCGCCGACCTTGCCGAACAGTGCGGGCATTACGACGGTGTAGCCCGCCGCCACGACCTCCTCGGCGAACTCGACGACGTCGGCGTAGATGCCCGGGACCTCGTGGATGATGACGACGCCCGGACCGCTGCCCTTGCGATAGGTCGGGTAGGTCACGCCCTTGTCCGACGTGTGCGAACCCGCGGTCCAGTCATCGAGAAATGCCATGCCGACGATTATGCGGGGGCGGATCTATCCACAACCGATCGCCCGT
The DNA here is from genome assembly GCF_001646865.1 of Aldersonia kunmingensis. Lineage (GTDB taxonomy): Bacteria > Actinomycetota > Actinomycetes > Mycobacteriales > Mycobacteriaceae > Aldersonia > Aldersonia kunmingensis. Next base: position 11,731 of record NZ_LRRB01000117.1, read on the forward strand.
CCACAACTCGGCAGTAAGGCCACCCGATTCGGGATTTCGATCGCAAGACTCAGCTCCCATGACCGGATTGGTGCTCGCGGTATTCGTCGCCTGGTGTGCCTGGCTGACAGTGATCGATCTGCGGGAGCGGCGGCTGCCGAACGCGTTGACCGCGGGCGGTGCGGTGGCGGTCCTGCTGTTCGCCGCAATGACCGGGCGGTGGTCGGCAGCGTTGATCGGCGGGCTGTTGCTCTTCGCGGTCTATCTCGTGGTTCATCTGGTCGCGCCGGGAGCCCTCGGCGCCGGTGACGTGAAGCTCGCCTTCGCGCTCGGCGCCGCTGTGGCGCTTGCCGGTGGGCAGGCGTGGGTGACCGCGGCACTGCTCGCACCGGTCGGCACCGCGCTCGCGGGATCGCTACTGTGGCTGCGCGGCGGCCGCGCGCGTGCGCCGACCGTGGTGGCGCACGGACCGGGCATGTGCCTCGCGAGCCTCATCGCACTCGCACTGTCGATGTGAGCGCAAGCGTGTCGTGCCGGACCACGTGCTCGGGCATGTCCTCCGACATGGGAAGATTGCGGGCGTGCTGCGCTGGATAACTGCCGGAGAATCCCATGGTCCCGCCCTCGTCGCCTTGCTCGACGGGATGATCGCCGGAGTCGAGGTGACTTCGGACCAGATCTCGACGCAGTTGGCGCGGCGTCGGCTCGGCTACGGCCGCGGCGCACGGATGAAGTTCGAAGCCGACAAGGTCACCATCGTCGGCGGTGTGCGGCACGGCCGCACGATGGGCGGACCGGTCGCCATCGAGGTCGGCAATACCGAGTGGCCCAAGTGGGAAACCGTCATGTCGGCCGACCCGGTCGATCCGGACGTGCTCGCCGATCTGGCCCGCAATGCCCCGCTGACCCGGCCCCGTCCGGGCCACGCCGATTACTCCGGCATGCTCAAGTACGGCTTCGACGACGCCCGACCGGTGCTCGAGCGTGCCAGTGCGCGCGAGACCGCTGCCCGCGTCGCGTGCGGCACGGTCGCTCGCGCATTCCTGCGTCAGGCGTTCGGTGTCGAGGTGATCTCGCACGTCGTCTCCATCGGTTCGGCCGCCGCGCCGGACGGCCTGGTGCCCACCGCCGCCGATCTCGCTGCGATCGACGAGAGTCCGGTGCGCGCGTTCGACAAGGACGCCGAGGCGGCGATGATCGCCGAAATCGACGCCGCCAAAAAGGACGGCGACACTCTCGGCGGTGTGGTCGAGGTTGTCATCGAGGGTCTGCCCGTCGGCCTCGGCTCGTTCACGAGCGGCGAGAACCGCCTTGACTCGCGAATTGCCGCCGCACTCATGGGTATTCAGGCCATCAAGGGTGTCGAGGTCGGCGACGGCTTCGAGACCGCGCGCCGCCGCGGCAGCCAGGCCCACGACGAAATGCGTCCCGGACCGGACGGCGTACTGCGCTCCACCAACCGTGCCGGCGGCCTCGAGGGCGGCATGACCAACGGCGAGGCGCTGCGTGTACGTGCCGCCATGAAGCCGATCTCCACGGTGCCGCGCGCGCTGTCCACGGTGGACATGACCACTGGTGAGGAAGCCGTTGCGATCCACCAGCGCTCGGACGTGTGTGCCGTTCCCGCCGCGGGTGTCGTTGCCGAGTCGATGGTGGCGCTCGTGGTCGCGCAGGCCGCGCTGCAGAAGTTCGGTGGCGACTCGCTGACCGAGACGACGGCGAATATCGCCGCGTACCTCGGGCGGGTCGCCGCTCGCCCGCCGCGATGACCGAGGCCGCTACCGGGAGGCGTCCGCGGGCGGTGCTGGTCGGACCGCCCGGGGCGGGGAAGTCGACGATCGGGCGACGGCTGGCCCGCGAACTGGGTGTCCCGCTGTACGACACCGATCAGGCGATCGAGCGGGAGACCGGCCGCGCCATCTCGGACATCTTTGCGAACGACGGCGAACCGGCCTTCCGTGCGATCGAGGAGGACGTGGTCCGCCGTGCGGTGCAGACGCAGGGCGGGGTGGTGTCGCTCGGCGGTGGTTCCGTGCTGTCCCGCGACACCCGGGCCCTGTTGAAGGGTCAGACGGTGGTGTACCTCGAGATCAGCGTCGCCGAAGGGCTGCGTCGCACGGGCGCCAACAGCAAGCGGCCGCTCCTGGCCGGCCCGGACCCCGGCGCGAAGTACCGTGAACTGATGCGTCGGCGGCGCCCGCTCTACCGCGAGGTCGCCACAATCCGCGTGCGGACCGATGGCCGCAGCCCAGGCCGAGTGGTCAAGCAGATCGTCGCCAAGCTGAGCGCCCAACCGAAGGAAACGGAGCAGAAGTCGTGAGTGAGCCGACGTCAAGCGCGGAGCCTGCAAATGAGCCACAGTCCGTAGAGGTCCGGACGGCGAACCCGTATCGGGTGGTCATCGGCCGCGGCCTGCTCGGCGAACTCGTCGACGAGCTGAAGTCGGTGCGGACAGTCGCGATTTTCCATCAGCCGCCGCTCACACAGACCGCCGAGGCGGTCCGTGCTGCGCTGGCCGAGCAGGGCGTCGACGCCCACCGTGTGGAGATCCCGGACGCCGAGGCCGGGAAGGACCTCGCCGTGGCGGGATTCTGCTGGGAAGTGCTGGGCCGGATCGGGCTCACCCGCAGCGATGCCGTCGTCAGCCTCGGTGGCGGTGCCGCGACCGACCTCGCCGGGTTCGTCGCAGCGACCTGGATGCGCGGCGTGCGGATCGTGCATGTGCCGACCACGCTGCTGGCCATGGTCGACGCCGCGGTCGGCGGAAAGACCGGAATCAACACCGATGCAGGCAAGAACCTGGTCGGCTCCTTCCACGAGCCGTCCGCGGTGCTGGTGGATCTCGCAACGCTCGAGACCGTGCCGCGCAACGAGATCGTCGCGGGCATGGCTGAGATCATCAAGGCCGGCTTCATCGCCGACCCTGTGATCCTCGAACTCATCGAACGCGACCCGGAGGCCGCGCTGGACCCCACCGGTTCGGTGCTGCCGGAACTGATCCGCCGCTCGATTCAGGTGAAGGCCGACGTCGTTTCCGCGGACCTGCGCGAGTCGAGCCTGCGCGAGATCCTCAACTACGGCCACACCCTCGGCCACGCCATCGAGCGTCGTGAGCGCTACCGCTGGCGTCACGGTGCCGCCGTGTCGGTCGGTCTGGTGTTCGCCGCCGAACTCGGCCGGCTCGCGGGCCGGCTCGACGACGAGACGGCCGATCGGCACCGCGCTGTCCTCGCGAGCGTCGGCCTGCCGACCGGCTACGACGCCGACGCGCTGCCGCAGCTGCTCGAAGGCATGCAGACCGACAAGAAGAACCGCGCCGGCATCCTGCGGTTCGTTGTGCTGGACGGGCTGGCGAAGCCCGGACGGCTCGAAGGGCCGGATCCGGCCCTACTGGCTGCCGCATACTCCGCCGTGGCGCGGGAGGGCACACCGAGCGGTGGGTCCGTGCTGCTGTAGCGGTACAGAAACGAAGAAGAGGCCGACCAGAAATGGTCGGCCTCTTCTTTGCTCTGTGGGCGGAGCCTTACTGGCTCTTGCCGTCCTGGGGCCGGTCGGTGATCGCCGGGAACTGCTCGGTCGGTGCTTCGGCATCGACCTGCCGCTGTTCTGTCGGGAAGATCGACGGGTCGTAGCCACCGGCCTCGCCGTACGCACCCGAGGCGCCCACCGCAACCGGCTCACGCGAGTGCTTGGGAGCCGACTCCTCGGCCTTGTCCTCGGCACGGCGGGCAATGAAGTGCCCGATCCCAATGCCGATCATCGCCGGAACGAAGATCAGCAGGATCGTCCATGCGGCGCCCGCGGTGAGTTCGAAGAAGAGCGGGTTGTCGCCGAGGTCAAAGCTCGGGAACATGTCGACCAGCCACGCGAGCGCGCCGCCGGCAAGCCCTCCGAGGATGGCGGCCTTCAGCCACAGCATGGTCAGATCCGCGCCCTCATCCTCGCCCGGGTACGCCGCACGATCGCGCTTCGCGTCGACGTATCCCCAGCCAGCGGCGGCGAGAATCACCACGAGCAACGACAACAACCGCATCGGTGTGCCCTGCATCGGCCACTGCCCGATTCCGAAACCGAGGAGAGCTCGGACGGCGACATTGACCACTGCAAGTACGAGACCGCGTACCACCCACGCATTCATAGGGCAACAGAGTAGCCGTACACCCACCCCCTGTGGCAGACCCCACAGGAAGTTCACCCTCTGGCGATGCGTCACTCGGCTCCGGACCCGGCGGTAGGTTGATGTTCATGCCCGACGACCATCGCCGCCGCCGCCAAGCCCTGCGAGCGCTGCTGGCCGACCGAAATGCCGACGCGCTGCTGGTCACAAACCTGCTCAACGTTCGCTACCTCACCGGTTTCACCGGTTCCAACGCCGCGCTGCTTGTGGCGACCGAGGACAGCGAGGACGAGGCTCGAACCATCATCAGTACCGATGGGCGGTATCTGACCCAGGTCGCGGAGCAGGTGCCGGACCTCAAAGCGGAGATCACGCGCGCGGTCGGGACCCGGCTGATCGAGCTCGCCGGAGGCAACGGCGCGCGCCGCCTCGGCTTCGAGAGCCATGTCGTCACCGTCGATCAGCACCGCGCCTACGCAGATGCGGCCGGGAATATCGAACTGGTGCGGTTGCCGGGGCTGATCGAGCAGCTGCGAATGGTCAAGGATGAGCAGGAGGTCGCGCTCCTGCGCGGTGCGTGTGCCGCCGCCGACGCAGCGTTGAGCCAACTGATCGAGAACGGCGGGCTGCGGCCGGGACGGTCGGAACGTGAGGTCGCGCGCGAGTTGGAGTTCCTGATGCTCGAGCACGGCGCCGACGGCATTTCGTTCGAGACAATCGTCGCGGCCGGGTCGAACTCGGCGATTCCGCATCACCGCCCGACGGAAGCCGTCCTCGCGACGGGTGATTTCGTCAAGCTCGACTTCGGTGCGACGCTGCGCGGCTACCACTCCGATATGACCCGCACGTTCGTGCTCGAGACCGTGGCGGACTGGCAACGCGACGTGTACGAGCTCGTGGCTCGCGCGCAGGCGGCGGGCCGAGCGGCGCTGCGACCCGGTGCCGCGGTCGCCGAAGTCGACGCCGCCGCCCGCGATCTCATCGACGCCGCAGGCCACGGCGATCTGTTCCTGCACGGCCTCGGTCACGGGGTGGGGCTCGAGATCCACGAAGCGCCGGGAATCGGCAAGGCCGCGACCGGTACACTTCTTTCCGGCGCGGTCGTGACCGTGGAGCCCGGCGTGTACTTCTCCGGACGTGGAGGCGTTCGGATCGAGGACACACTCGTGGTGCGCGATGAGGGTCCCGAGCTGCTGACCCTCACCAGCAAGGAACTGACCGTCGTCTGAGACGACAAAGACGAACGAAAGACAGGCAACTCAAGTGGCGGACACCAGCGATTTCAAGAACGGCCTCGTGCTGAAGATCGACGGCAACCTTCAGCAGATCATCGAGTTTCAGCACGTGAAGCCGGGCAAGGGCCCCGCCTTCGTGCGCACCAAGCTGAAGAACGTGCTCTCCGGTAAGACCGTCGACAAGACCTTCAACGCCGGTGTGAAGGTGGAGACCGCCACCGTCGACCGCCGCGATATGACCTACCTCTACCACGACGGCACGGACTACGTGTTCATGGACGGCGAGACCTTCGATCAGATCTCGGTCAGCGAGCAGGTCATCGGTGACGGTGCCCGCTTCCTGCTCGAGAACATGACCGTGCAGGTCGCGACCCACGAGGGCGCGCCGCTGTACGTGGAGCTGCCGGTGACGGTCGAGCTCGTGGTTCAGCACACCGATCCGGGCCTGCAGGGCGATCGCTCGACCGGTGGCACCAAGCCAGCGACGCTCGAGACCGGCGCCGAGATCAACGTGCCACTGTTCATCAACACCGGCGACAAGCTGAAGGTCGACTCCCGCGACGGGAACTACCTCGGCCGCGTGAACAACTGAGCGTGCGGGACGAGGCTGCGAGAAACAAGGCGGAGGGACGCACGTTGTCGGGCACCCAGAAGAAGCTCGGCGCCCGGCACAAGGCGCGCAAGCGAGCTTGCGACCTCCTCTTCGAGGCCGAGGCGCGAGATATCGACCCGGCGGTGCTGGTCACCGAGCGGGTCGAGCTCGCGGCCGATGACGACACGATCCCGCGCGTTCAGCCGTACGCCGCGACGATTCTGAACGGCGTCGCCGACGACCTCGACCGGATCGACAACACCATCGAGTCGTACCTGCAGGACTGGGCGCTGGACCGCCTACCCGCGGTCGACCGCGCGATCCTGCGCATCGCGGTCTGGGAGCTTTTCCACGCCACCGACGTTCCACCCGTTGTCGCGGTGGACGAGGCCGTCGAGCTGGCCAAGGAGCTGTCCACCGACGAGTCGCCAGGCTTCATCAACGGCGTGCTCGGACAGATCGTGCTCGTCGCGCCTCAGGTTCGTGCGGCTGCAGCGGCAACGCTGAGCGCGCCGGAAGCCCCGGACACCGCCGAGTAGCGCCTGTCGAACCCGCAGGGCGGCTGCTTCGTGATCATCACGGAGTAGTCCGAGACCTGCGGGAGTCGGCATGGATATCGACGGACCCATCATTTCGCGCCGGACCGTTGTGGTCGGCGCGGGGGCAATTGCGGGAGCCGCTGCGGTGGCCGCGTGCACCGGTAGCGAGCCGAAGTCTCCGTCGGGGACGAGCGCGTCGACATCATCGTCAGGAGCGGCGCCGTCGTCGTCTGCCGAAGCCGCTCAACCTCCGCCTGCGGGACGCCCTCCGGGTGCGGTGGCCCGCGCCGCGGATGTTCCGGTCGGATCGGGCGTCATCACCGGCGATGTCGTGGTGACGCAGCCCAATCCTGGTGATTTCGACGGATTCTCGGTGGTATGCCCGCACCAGGGCTGTGCGGTGAACGAGGTTTCCGGCGGCAGGGTCCTATGTCCTTGCCACGGTAGCGAATTCAATCTCGATGGCTCGGTCGCGGTGGGCCCGGCCGTGTCGGGGTTGGCGCCGCGTCCGGTCAGTGTGCAGGGAGACTGGATCGTCGCGGGCAGTGGGCCACCCGCGCAGGTAGAGCGGCAAGCCGAGGAGCCGGAGGTCCAGCAACCGGTCACCGATGCGTCGGCGCCGCCCGGTGCGGTGGCCCGGGCGTCCGCGGTTCCCGTCGGGGCCGGGGTGATCGCCGGCAGTGTCGTAGTGACGCAGCCGAATCGCGGTATTTACCAGGGTTTCTCGGTGGTCTGTCCGCATGCGGGCTGCGCGGTGAACTCGGTGTCGGGCGGGACGATCAACTGCCCGTGTCATGGCAGCAAGTTCAACCTCGATGGCTCGGTTGCGGACGGACCCGCCGTGTCGGGGTTGGCCCCGCGGGCGGTCAGCGTCCAGGGCGATTGGATCGTGGCGGGCGGCGGCCCAGCCCCTGCCGTCCAACAACCGCAGTCGCAACAGCCGGCGCAGCAACCGCCGGCGACGAAACCGGGCAGCGCGGTCGCGCGAGTGGCGGACGTACCTGTCGGTGCCGGCGTGATTGTCGGCGATGTCGTGGTGACTCAGCCCAGTCCGGGCGATTTCCGCGGAATGTCCTCGGTGTGTACGCATTTGGGCTGTGCGGTGGATTCGTTCACCGGCGGGAAGATCAACTGTCCCTGCCATGGCAGCAAGTTCAACCTCGATGGCAGCGTGGCCGTCGGACCCGCAACGAAGCCGTTGCCGCCGCGTCCCGTGCAGGTGTCGGGGGAGTGGATCGTGCTTCAAGGGGGCGGAGCACCGGGCGTCCCGCCCCCGCCGAAACCTTGGTGGTGCGAGGTCACCGACCTACTGGGTTCGGCGGGGAGCTCCGGTTGCTGAGCTGCGTCGCGGGCGGCGATCAGCCTTCGCCCGTGGTCGGGTCGATGATCCCGTGCACCTGGTACAGCTTGTCGTAGAGGAACCCGCTGGTCTCCGCGTGCTCGCGAACAGCGTCCTCGTCGTCGGCGATGTATACGCACATGAGTGTGTCGTCCGAGACATACGACTGAATCCATTGCGCCCGCCCGGCCATGCCGTCGAGCACTTCGTTGGACTTCCGCGCTGCGGCCTGGAGTTGATCGGCGCTCATTTTGCCGACTCCGGGGATTGGCCGCTCGATAAGGTACTTCGGCATCGTTCTACTCCGATCTTTTCGTCCCGGTGGGACGTGTATTTGTTGACAGTTCAATCGTGATTGGAGCGGCCTATGCTGACCATGACCGGTGCACCGCACTGGGTGACCGAAACGCCATGATTCAGATGACGATTGACGACAATTCGGGCGTTCTACGCGAAACGCTCGCGAATCTACGCGTATCGGGCTCCATCTTTCTGCGTGCCGAATACACCGATCCGTGGGCCTACCGTTCCGTCGATGGCCCGACGACGGCCGCGATGTTGATGCCGAGCGCGGAGCGACTCGTCCTATTCCACCTCGTCGCGTCCGGGCGGTGTTGGATCTCGCTCCCGGCTGGCGAGAAGCACTGGGCCGAGGCGGGCGATGTCATCGTCATCCCGTATGGGGACCAGCACCTCATGGGTGGCGAGTCGGTATCCGACATTGTCGACCTGCGCACTTTCCTTACCCCGCCACCCTGGAGCGAGATGCCGGTGCTTCGGCATGGGAGCGGCGGGGCCCGAACCGACGTGATATGCGGATACCTGCATAGCGAGGACTTGCTTCTCGATCCGCGTATGCGCGCGTTTCCGGATATCTTCGTGGTCCACCCACCGGCCGGCCCAGCGGCCCAATGGGTCTCGGCCAGCATCGATTTCGCGCTCGCCGCCTCGGCCGGACTGCGCACGGATCCGGTGGCAGCGCGACTGCCGGAACTCTTACTGACCGAGGTACTCGGCATTCACCTGGCAACGACGCCTGCCGCGGGTGGCTGGCTTGCCGCCCTGCATGATCCGATCGTCGGCCCCGCCATGGCGAAGTTGCACGCCGATCCGCGGCGGCGGTGGACAGTGGCGGACCTGGCCTCTGAATGCGCTGTGTCGCGGTCGCTTCTCGACAGCCGGTTCCGAAAGATATTGAAGCGCGCGCCGATTCGGTACTTGACCGAGTGGCGGCTGCATCTCGCCGAGGTGTTATTGGCTGATACGACCGATCCGGTGTCGAAGATTGCGCACGCCGTTGGGTACGATTCGGACGAGGGGTTCAGCCGGTCGTTCAAGCGGACACGGGGGGTTTCGCCGTCAGCGTGGCGGAGTGCTCATTCGCCGACACTGCCGGTGTGAGCGGCAAACCGACTGATGGCTCAACCACTTCCGTAGCTCACCAGCCGCGTCAGCCCAGCGCTGGCTCGCCTTCAAATTCTGCCTCGGTCGCATCATCGACCTCAGTGTCCGTGTCGGCTTCGACGGATTCCGCTTCGGAGATCAACGCGCGAAGTTCGAGGTCGTCGAGTTCCTTGATTCGCGTTTGCTCGGTGCCGAACACATTGGCCCAGGCGGAGGGACCGAATTCGTAGTAGGTGAACGAGAACCTATGTCCGTCGTCGGCGAATCCTGTTGCAGTGATTGTCAATACCCCGGCCACGGAGATGCTGTAGCCATAGATGACGGTGTCGCCGGTTTCGTGCTCCCCGTCTGCAAAGCTCACACTGCCGTCATCCTCGGCCTCGTAGTGGAACTTCTCGTCGATCAGCTGGACATCTACGCTCACGTTTCTCCTTCTTAGTCGCTGCTACGCGTCGGCGAATGCGATGACGCGGTCGAATGAAGCGAGGAATTCGCCAATCCGCGGCCAGGTGAACGAGCTGGCATCTGTACCGGCGAGCAGGCCAAGGTGGCTCGTTTCGACGGTGGTGAACTCGACTCGCTCGGACGCCGCGAAGAGGTCGACGCCGTGGTGTACCGCCGGCCAGCTGACGATGGCGTCGCGGTGGGTGCCGAAAAGCTGGATCGGCGCCGTGATGGACGTGAGGTCGACCACGCGGTCACCGAACTGGAGTACGCCGCGGGCGATTTCGTCGCGGTAGATGAGGTTTTCCCACATCTGTTCGGACACCTTGCCCGGGTATCCCGGCATGGTCTCCTGAAATCGATCGATGACCTGCATGCGGGCCAGCGCGTCGAGGTTTTCGGCGTTGCGCAGGATGTACTGCGGCTTGCGCAGTTCACGCTGCCACGCGGTGGCGCGGTAGGCGATGCGGACCAGCGGCGCCGGGATGCCGCCCGTCGCGCGGAGCGCGAGGGTGACGGCCTTGCCGCCGGTTGGTTTGGTGAGTCGCTTTGCCAGCGGGTATCCGGCGATTCGGTTGTAGTCGAGCGGTGTTCCGATCGCGGTGATCGAGCGCACCGGGAGGTCAGCCCGCGCCGCGGCCGTCATCAGCGCGATCGTGCCACCCAAGCTCCACCCGATCAGATCCACCTCGCCGGCGCCGTGGTCATCGAGCACGGCGCGGATGGCCCCCGGAACGATGTCGTCGAAGAAGTGCTCGAACCCGAGGTGGCGGTCGGCGTAGGTCATTTCGCCGAAGTCGACAACATAGGGGATGCGCCCGGTGTCGAGGAGATGCGCGACCAGGGACATATCGGGGGCGAGGTCGTAGCACCGAGCCGAGACCGCCAGCGGCGGCACCAGCAGGACCGGGGGCGTGCCGACGGCACGTGCGGCGTCGAGCTGGGCCGCGGTGCCATAACGACGCAGCCCACGGTGCGTGCGATCGTCGATCGTGGTGTGGGTCGTCTGCCGGTCTTCGGCGACGCGGTGGCCGCTGGCGAGGTTTAAGAGCATCTGGAGGCCGTCGAGCATTCCGATATTCAACACGAGGTCGGTGTGCTCGGATTGCACCGGATCGGCGGCGGTGAGATGCGCCTGTCGGGGTCGCGTTGTGGCCTCGCGGCCCGCTTCTGTCGATTACGGAGTTGAGAGCTTTGGGCAGGACTTCTGGCAATTCGACGACCACGTCGGCGAATGCACCGACGGGTACCTGACCGGATGGTGCCGAGCGCAGATCGACGCGCCCGGCCCCTTTCCGATGACGCGATCAGGCTCCGGTTGCGGAGGTGGATTCCCAATCAGTCGAAAGCTTGGTTATGCGGATTCGCGCCGTCGCGTCCGCCGGAAGGTCGTCGACCTTGTGCCCGCTTACGCCCATCGCTTTCGCCAGGAGTCGCGAGGCCCAGTACTGGCGGGACGAGTAGGCCTCTCCGACATGGTCTTCCGTGACGAACACAACGCGCCAACGCTCGTCTTCGCTCTCCGGGTTCTCCGGGAATATGAGGGAAGTGTGGTCACGGAAGCTCTTCGTACGTGCGCTTGCGTCCCAGCCGTTGTTGCTAGCCATACCGGGCAGATCCTCCATTCAAGTTCGTTGACCAGTACCCCATGATCGGATTGCCTGGTCCCCGACGGGCATCGAGAGTCTCTTAACGCCTGGGGCACTTTTTGTTACAGCTATCTCGAGTCACTCGGGGGAGGCGGCTCGACGGGTGAGACACCTACGGATTGTCGCTACGAGGCTTTGGAACTATCGGATCTTCTCCGACAACCCCAACAGCACCCACGCCGCCAAACTTTGCGCGTCACAAACCTGCCCACCCCGCACCATCGCCTCGAACTCCGCCCGCGAGAACCAAGCAGTCCGCATGTCCTGCTCGGTCTCCTCCCGCTCGTGCGGCCCCTCGACCAGTTCGGTCGCCAGGAACACAGATCCCCGCTGACTCGACATCCCCGGCGCGACGTCGATCTCGCCGAGCTTCTCCATCCGACCAGCCTGCAACCCTGTCTCCTCGCGCAGTTCACGCGCCGCCAACTCCGCGGGATCAACCTCCAAGCGATCCGGGGCGGTGCCCTGCGGGAACTCCCAGCGCCTCGCACCGACTGGGTAGCGGAATTGTTCGACCAGGTGCACTCGGCCGCCGTCGAGTGGGATGACCAGGGCGAAGTGGGGTTTGTCGACCACACCGTAGATGCCCAGCGAGCCGTCGTCGCGGCGGACGTCGTCCTCGCGGACGGTCATCCACGGGTTCGCATATACCTCGCGTGAGCCGAGTGTCTCCACGCGTGCCTCCCTAAGCCCCGACCTGGCCGGCCACAACAACAAGCCCGCTCGGGCGATGCACGGCAATGAATCCGAATGGCGGCTCGAATTTCGCCTCGATGATCTTCACCCGCTTGAGCTTCGGGATGAAGGCGCCGGCGAGGCGCATCGCGAGCGCGGTCACCGCGGCGGCTTCGAAGCCCGTTGCCGAGAATTGCGCGTACACGTCCTGGGCGCCCTGGCTGATCGCCAGCGGCTCCGGGCTGATCGCGGGGAAGTGGCCATGGCTGTCATCCATCGCTGCCGCGAGGCCGAACAACTCCGCATGCCTGCTCAAGTCATGGGACGAGCGAATAGTGAACGGCGGCAACGAGACTCGTAGCGAGTCGGCGTCCGCGGTGCCCGCGCGCACCTTCAGCCCCGGCGCACGCGTCCCATCCGTTAACTCGCTGCCAGCGCGCGCCGCAACTCCGCCAGCCAGCGCGGTGATGCCGACGCCGAGAGCGTCCACGCCCTGTACCAAGTGCACATCGAGATCGTCCCGGCCCCGAACGATCATCCGGGTCACAGGCGACGGCGAATCCAATACGGCCACGTCATCCAAATCCGAGGTCGAGCGGTTCAGCACCTTCCCCTCGCCGAACGCGTCGACCCACTCCGTCTTCGCCGCGAGCGCGGTCGCTAAGACCATGACGTCACTAGGCCGGACCTGCAAAGGAAAGCGTTCGATCATGCCGCGCGTGTGCTCGGCCGCCCACTCGTCGAGCCGCGCCTGTCCAGCTAATTGCTCCAGCACGCCCGGGGGCAAAGCGGCGACCCATTCGTCGTGCAGCGGCAGGCCGGCGCGGACCCAGACGCCGAGTGCCGCCGACGTCGCACCCCCGCGGGACAGCAACTCCAGCACCTCGAGTGCAGCCTCCCGCCCGGTCTCGGCAGAAATCCCGCACGCCGCGGCCAGCTCTTCACGTGCCAAACCATCCGCGCTGGACGCCAGCAGCGCGAGTAGCGGCCAGAGTCCGGCCCCGGACAGCACGAACTCGCCGCTACCCGCGGCGGAACACCATCGCGCGGTCAGGTCGTTCGCGGCGGCAACGTGGGCGTCGGGCAATACATGGGACACACTTCGACCATAAGCGCGTCCGCGACAATGCGGTCGCGGCTTACGGTGAAGCCATGAGCGAGCCAGGGGAGACCGGCCTGATCATCAGCGGTTGGATCCGCGTCGATTCGGCCGAGCGCGACGACTATGTGGCCGGTTGTGTCGAGGTGGTGCGTGCCGCGCGGGCAGCTCCTGGGTGCCTGGACTTCGCGATCGCCGCCGACATCGTCGATCCCGGCCGAATCACCGTCTACGAGCGGTGGACCGACGAAGCGTCGCTGATGGAGTTCCGGGGCTCGGGTCCGCCGGCCGAGCAGGAGTCCCAGATCCTCGATGCCGAAGTCCGGCGCTACGAGATCGGTGCTGTCGGCCCGGCGTGACCTACCAGGGCCGCCAGCGACCCGGATGGCACGTGCACCCAGCCCTCGCGCCGCGCCACCGCCAGTTCGTCAGGCTCGGGGCCATACGTCGCTCCGCACTCCACCGCCCGAGCCAGCAGTGCCGCGATCACCGCATCGAAGGCATCGTGCTGCTCGGTCACCAGCTCGACGAAAGAACCCAGATCGAGCCACGGCGCAGCTTCGCGAAGCGCCGCGACCATCCCGGTCAAGCCGACGGCGGTGGACTTGCCGCGAAACGGTAGTCCCCAGAGCTTCAGCCCCGCAACGGGATACACCTCGACCGCCCATCCGTCGGCGCGATTGGTGACCGCCAGTTGCTCGAGCAACCCCGCGCATCGCAGGGCGACGTGCCCGATCAGATCGGCCGACACGCTCAGCGGCATGAGCCCGGTCCGCTTCGCCACAACGAGGTCGGTATGTCGTTTCGTCAGCGGCCGACGCTGCTCGCGCGTCTGCAAAGACACCGCGGGCGGATCGCCGCGGTGATGCGCGGTCACGAAGTCGACGAACGCATCCGGCCAGCCGAAGGGGGAGTCGATCCCGACGCGTGCCGCTCCAGCAGCGCAGGCGACAATATCGGCGTCGGACACATTCACCCGGACGTCGGTCAACCGCGCCGAACTCGCAGACCATTCGATCACCGCCAGCGCGGTACGCGCGGGTTCGGCGGCGAGGTCAACGCCGACGGTGTGAACTGTCATCTGCCGTTCGTTGAAACCGACTGCGCGGATTCGGTATTGGCGCGCGGTGCGAGCATCGGCCGGATCACGCCGCGCAGAAACTCGCGCAGTTCCTCGCCCGACCGAGGCGGTTCAGGCGGGTGCTCGAGGAATGAAACAACCAGGCGCAGTAGGAGTTCGGTGAGGTTGTCGAGCTCGTGCCCGGACAGCGGCGTCTGATCCCAGTCGATGGGCAACCGGCGAACGATGTTCTGTGCGAATTCCATTGACGTGGACGAGGTCGCGCCGCGTGCGAACAGTTGCGACTCACCGACCTGCAAGAGCAGGCCGGTGTAGCTATTGCCCGGGACTGTCTGGACGGTGAAGACAATCGATTCGACCAATATCTCACCGGGGTCCGTGTATCCCGCGACGTGGCTGGTCATTTCGTCGAGAAACGTTGCCGCGTCCGCATGTCCGACCGCGTAGAGAATTGCCGGCATTCCGTTGAAGTACCGGTAGACGGTCTGCCGGGTGATGCCGAGCTCGGTGGCGACGTCGGCAAGAGTCGTCTTGCCCGCGCCGTATCGATCCACGCACTGGCGGGCCGCCGACACGATGCGCTCACGCGCCTCGTCGTCTGAGCTCGGGGCGCGACCCTGCCACCCTCTGGTCCGCATCTGCTCATCGTGCCACGAGCGATAGGCCGTTTTGTGCGCCAGCTCACCCGCCGAGGCGCGTGGGCAAATCATCCGGTCATACGTATGGTGTCTGTATGTATGATCAGGGGGTAAGCCCAGCGGCGGAGGTCGCAAAAGCGGACACATCCGAGGGGATGTCCAAGGACGCACGGCGGACCTTGGTCGCCAGCACCCTCGGCGTTTCCCTGGTCATCGGCACGACGGTCGCGCTCAACAGCGCGCTTGCCGATATTGCGGTGCAAACATCGGCCACACAGTCGCAGCTCACCTGGATCGTGGACTCGTACACGGTGGTGCTCGCGGGTGCAGTTCTCCCGGCCGGCGCGCTGGGCGACCGTTTCGGTCGCCGGGGTGCGCTGATTCTCGGCCTGGCGATTTTCATGGCAGCGTCACTGGCGCCCGTGGCGATCAGCAGTCCCGAGCAACTGATCGTCGCCCGCGCGATCGCAGGACTGGGCGCCGCATTGGTCATGCCCGCCACGCTGTCGCTGATCACCACGGCGTTTCCACCCGAGAAACGCGCGCGGGCGATCGGCATCTGGTCCGGCGTCGGCGGGTCATCGTCAATCGTCGTCTTGCTCGGATCCGGTGTGCTGCTCGAATATTGGGGCTGGCAGTCCATCTTCTGGGCGCTCAGCGCAATCGGGCTGGTGACGTTTGTCGTGTCCTGCACAATCTCGACCTCGCGTGACCCCAATTCGACACCGATCGACGTGCCGGGCTCGATCCTCATCTGCGCTTCCGTCGCGCTCCTTGTGCTCGGCGTGGTCGAGGCGCCGCTGAAGGGCTGGACCGACCCGTTCGTCTACTCCACGATTGCGGCGGGTTTGGCGGGCGGTGCGTTGTTCGGTGTGCTGGAACTGCGTCGCCGGTATCCACTGCTGGACGTCCGCCTGTTCCGGAACGCCACCTTCACCAGCGCCGTCATCGCGGTGACCGCGCTGTCGTTCTCCACGTTCGGCCTGTTCTACCTCATCGTTCAGTACATCCAAATGGTGCTGGGCTACTCGCCGTTGCTCGCAGGCCTGGCGCTCGGCCCGCAAATTTTCCCGATCGCGGTACTTGGCGTGATATCGCCATTGATGGTGCCCCGGTTCGGGTTACGACTGCTGCTCGGCACCGGCCTCGCGCTGCAGGCGGTCGGTTTTGCCACGCTCATGACACTCGAGATGGACTCCACTTATCTGGAATCGGTGTGGCCGCAGTTGATCATCGCCGTGGGTCTTGGATTGACGATGACGCCTGCGACCGCGGCGATCATGGCGTCGGTAAGCGACGACAAGCAAGGCGTCGCGTCGGCAGTCAACGACTCCACCCGGGAGATCGGTGCGGCGCTTGGTATCGCAGTCGCGGGTTCACTCCTCGCGGCGCGCTATGCCGGCGCGGTGACGCCGAAACTCGCGGAATTCCCCGAACAAGTCCGCGAGCCGGCCGCGAGTTCACTTGCCGCCGCAATGCATATCGCACCTCAGATCGGGCCGCTCGGTGAACAGCTCGAGGTCCTGGCGAAGTCGGGATTCATGGAGGCTATGAACGCCTCGGCCATCGGAATGTGCGTCATCCTCGCCGTCGCTGCGGTGATCGTCGCGCTCTGTGGCCCCGGCCGTGACGGACGGGTGCTGATCCGCATCGGCAGGAAACAAGATCAGGCACGGTCTAGCGACACAGGTTAGGCAACCCTTATGCTGCGTTCGGGGTGGCGAAGTGGCCACCCGCCAGCCATGAGGAGAAGTGATGCAGCCAGGTAAGACCTTCCGGCGCGGTTTGCGCAGCGTCGCAATCGCAGCGGTGGCGAGTGGGCTGGCGCTCACCGCCGTCGGATGTAGTTCCGATGACAGCGATGAGGCGTCGGGCGCTCAGGCGACGGTCGTCATCGAGCACACTCTTGGGTCTACGGAGATCGACAAGACGCCGGAGCGAGTTGTCGCGCTCGGCGATCAGTGGCTGGACGCCGCGGAGTCGCTCGGCATCGAACCGGTCGGCTACGCCGCCGCCGCGAGCGTCCTGACCGGCGGGGCGCCGATCCCGTGGGAGCCTGAGAGCCTGGCGAAGGCCACGGTGATCAACCCGGCCGGCGACATCATCGAGCAGGTTGCGGCGCTGAACCCGGACCTGATCCTGGTGCCGAACTTCCTGGTGGACAAGCCGAAGTACGAGAAGCTTTCGCAGATCGCGCCGACGGTCGGTTCGCTCACGCCTGCTCAGGTCGACCCGTGGGACAAGCAGGTGCAGACCCTCGGCCGGATCCTGGACAAGGAGTCCGAGGCCGAAAAGGTGGTCGCCGACGTGAACGGGCAGATCGAGGCATTCGCGCAGGCGAACCCGGGCCTGAGGGGTAAGACCTTCCTCACCAGCATGCTGGCGAGCCCGACCCAGCTGATGGTCCTCGCGGACCCGAATGACGGCTCGAGCAAGATCTTCCAGCAGCTCGGCATGGTCATTCCGCCGAAGATGGTCGCCGAGGCGGGCGCCCAGGGCCGTATCGGCCTGTCGCCGGAGCGAGTTGGCGAGCTCAACTCGGACTTCCTCGTAACCAGCGCGATGCCGGGTATGGACGGCGCCTACCAGAAGCTGCCCGGGTACGACACCCTGCCGGCAGTGCAGAAGGGTGCGGTCTCGAATCTCGACATCATCGCGGTGACGGGGCTCAACACGCCCACGCCGCTGTCGGTGCCGTACGTGCTGAACCTCATGCAGCCGGGTCTGGCCAAGGCTGCTGCGTAGCAAACCGCGTAGATACGACGGAACCCGGGCGAATCCAACGAGATTCGCCCGGGTTCCTTTGTTGTGTCCTGCGTGCGGGCCGAGGGCCTCGATCCAGTAGCGCGGGGCTTCGATGGCCTGCTCGCCCGGAAACCGGATCCGCACAGCTCCTTCGTAGCGGAGGCGACAATCCCGGCGCGGCGTACGTCACAATCGGTCGAGGTCACAGGCCCGGCGTCCGAAGCGATGCGTCGTCGCTGCTAGGATTTCGAGCCGTAAGACATCCTTTAACGACCCGTCCAGTGAGGCGGAGAAGGAGGTCCGCGGTATGAGCGTGCCCGAGGAACGGGTGCCCCATCATCGCCGTCACGAGTCCGAGGCGGCGCGCGAACTGCTTTCTGCATCCGATGTTTCGCGCACGATTGCGCGCATCGCGCATCAGATCATCGAGAAGACTGCGCTCGATTCGGATGATCCCAATACGCCGCGAGTCGTCCTCGTCGGCATTCCCACCCGCGGCAGCACGCTCGCCGTCCGGCTTGCCGACAAGATCGCCGAGTTCTCCGGCATCCGTCCCGCGGTCGGTTCTCTCGACATCACGCTCTATCGCGACGACTTGCGCACCAAGCCGCACCGACCCCTCGAGCGCACTTCGGTGCCCGAAGGCGGGGTCGAGGACGCGCTGGTCGTGCTCGTCGACGACGTCCTCTTCTCCGGTCGCTCCACCCGCGCCGCGCTCGACGCGCTGCGCGATCTCGGCCGCCCCCGCGCCGTGCAGCTCGCCGTCCTGGTCGACCGGGGCCACCGCGAACTGCCGATCCGCGCCGACTACGTCGGAAAGAACGTCCCGACCGCGCGCTCGGAAGACGTGTCCGTACTGCTGGTCGAACAGGATGGTGTCGACGGAGTGCAGTTGTTCCAGGGTGGTGCGCAATGAGGCACCTGCTCTCGGTTACCGATCTCGACCGCGCGAGCGCGACCGAACTGCTCGATGAGGCGGAGCGGTTCGAACAGGCGTTGCTCGGACGCGAGATTCGCAAGCTGCCGACGCTGCGTGGTCGCACCGTCATGACGGTGTTCTTCGAGAACTCGACCCGCACCCGCGTTTCGTTCGAGGTCGCCGGCAAGTGGATGAGCGCCGACGTCATCAATGTCAGCGCCAGCAGTTCGTCGGTGGCGAAGGGCGAGTCGCTGCGCGACACCGCGATGACCCTGCACGCGGCGGGTGCCGACGCGCTGATCGTGCGCCACCCGGCTTCCGGTGCGGCGCATCAGATCGCGAACTGGCTGGAGGCAGCGGCCGACAGGAGCGGAGCCCGCGGAGCGACCGATGGCTCGGTACCCGCGGTGATCAATGCGGGCGACGGCACGCACGAGCATCCGACCCAGGCGCTGCTCGACGCGCTCACGCTACGGCAGCGGCTGGGCACTATCGAGGGCAAACGGATCGCGATCGTCGGCGACATCCTGCACAGCCGGGTCGCGCGTTCGAACGCGTTCCTGCTCGCCGAACTCGGCGCGGAGGTCGTGCTGGTCGCGCCGCAAACGCTGCTGCCGATCGGCGTCGAAAGCTGGCCGGTGCGCGTATCCCATTCGATCGACGCCGAACTGCCGGCCGCCGACGCGGTGCTGATGCTGCGAGTGCAGGCCGAACGGATGAACGGCGGGTTCTTCCCGTCCGCGCGCGAGTACTCGGTGAACTACGGCCTGTCCGAGCGGCGGATGGGGTTGCTGGCCGACCACGCCGTGGTCCTGCACCCGGGCCCGATGCTGCGCGGCATGGAAATCGCATCGGCGGTCGCCGATTCATCGAAGGCGGCTGTGCTGCAACAGGTTACGAATGGAGTGCACATGCGCATGGCTGTGCTGTTCACGCTGCTGGTCGGTACGGACGAGGCCGTCGCATGAGCATCCTGATCCAGAATGTGCGGCTCTACGGCGAGGGCGAGCCGGTCGACGTGCTGCTCGCCGACGAAGAAATCGCCCAGATCGGCACCGGCATCGACGCGGGTGACGCCACGGTGATCGACGGCGCGGGCAAGATCCTGCTGCCCGGTTTTGTCGACCTGCACACACACCTGCGCGAGCCCGGCCGCGAGGACACCGAGACCATCGAAACCGGTTCGGCCGCGGCAGCGCTGGGCGGTTACACCGCGGTGTTCGCGATGGCGAATACCAACCCGGTCGCCGACTCTGTGGTCGTCACCGACCACGTCTGGCGGCGCGGGCAGGAGGTCGGCCTCGTCGACGTCTACCCGGTCGGAGCAGTCACCGTCGGTCTCGAAGGCAAGCAGCTCGCCGAGATGGGCACCATGGCCAGCGGTGTCGCCGGGGTTCGGATGTTCTCCGACGACGGGCACTGCGTCCACGATCCGCTAATCATGCGCCGCGCTCTGGAATACGCGAACTCGCTCGGTGTACTCGTCGCCCAGCACGCGGAGGAGCCCCGGCTCACCGCAGGCGCGGTTGCGCACGAGGGCCCGAACGCGGCCCGGCTCGGCCTGGCCGGCTGGCCGCGTGCTGCCGAGGAAGCCATCGTTGCCCGCGATGCGCTGCTCGCTCGCGATGCCGGTGCGCGCGTGCACGTCTGCCATGCCTCGACCGCCGGCACCGTCGAACTGATGCGCTGGGCCAAGAGCCTCGGCATCAAGATCACCGCCGAGGTGACACCGCATCACCTGCTGCTCGACGACAACCGGCTCGAGACGTACGACCCGGTGAACCGAGTCAACCCGCCGCTGCGCGAGACATCGGACGCCGAGGCGCTGCGCCACGCGCTCGCCGAGGGTGTCATCGACTGTGTCGCCACCGATCACGCGCCGCACGCCGAACAGGACAAGTGCCACGAGTTCGCCAAGGCCCGCCCCGGCATGCTCGGTCTGGAGACCGCCCTGTCGGTGGTTGTCGCATCGATGGTCGAAACGGGCCTGCTCGACTGGCGCGGTGTTGCTCGGGTGATGAGCGAGCGGCCGGCGGAGATCGTTGAGCTCACCGATCAGGGCCGTCCGATCGCGGTCGGCGAACCGGCAAACCTCGCGCTCATCGACCCGGATGCCACGTGGACCGTCAGCGGACCGGAACTCGCGAGCATCTCGAGCAACACCCCGTACGAAGCGATGACCCTTCCCGCGCGGGTAGTGGCCACCTTCCTGCGGGGCAAGGTCACCGCTCGTGACGGCAAGGCGGGAGCGCAGCCTGCCGAGCGACCCGGAGGTACGGGGGTGAGCGCGTAGTGGAGCGGGTGCTGTGGGTGATCGGGCTCGTCCTCCTGTGGGTTGTGCTGATCGGGCTGATGTACCGCGGCTGGCGCAAGCGTGCCGCTCGGCAGGCTCCCCAGATCGGTGAACTGCCCGCCATGCCCGACGATCTCGGTGCGCAGACAGTCGAGCCGACCACCGGGCTGTATGTGGGCAGCACGATCGCGCCGAGCTGGCAGGACCGGATTGCGGTCGGCGACCTCGGCCATCGCGCGGCGTCCACAATCACGCGCTTCGAGAAGGGCATCCTGCTCGAGCGATCGGGCGCGAGCACGATCTGGATCCCGCAGGACACCATCCGCGCGGTGCGAACCGAGCGCGGTCTTGCCGGAAAAGTCATGACGAAAGACGGCGTACTTGTGGTGCGCTGGCAGTTGCCGACCGGAACCGAGATCGATACCGGTTTCCGCGGCGACGACAAATCGGTTTATCCCAATTGGATTGATCAGAACGGAGTGAGCGCGTGAGCGCCATACCAGCAGCCCTGGTACTGGAGGACGGAAAGGTTTACCGCGGCACCTCGTTCGGTGCCGTCGGCGAGACCCTCGGTGAGGCGGTGTTCAGCACGGGCATGACCGGTTACCAGGAGACGCTCACCGACCCGAGCTATCACCGCCAGATCGTGGTGTCCACCGCGCCGCAGATCGGCAACACCGGCTGGAACGACGAGGACGACGAGTCCTCCCAGATCTGGGTGGCCGGCTACGCCGTGCGCGACCCCTCACGGACCGTGTCGAGCTGGCGAGCTACCGGTTCGCTCACCGACGAACTGGTGCGCCAGGACATCGTCGGCATCGCGGGCATCGACACCCGTGCCGTCGTGCGGCACCTGCGTACCCGCGGCTCGATGAAGGCGGGCATCTTCTCCGGCGACGCCCTCGCGGGCACCGAGGACCTGCTTGCCAAGGTGAACGGCCAGCCCTCGATGCTCGGGGCGGACCTCGCCAGCGAGGTCACCACGAAGTCCGGCTACATCATCGAGCCGACCGGCACGCCGCGCTTCACCGTCGCCGCCATCGACCTCGGCATCAAGACGAACACCCCGCGGATGTTCGCCGAGCGCGGCATCCGGGTACACGTGCTTCCCGCGAACACCACGTTCGATCAGGTGCAGGAGCTGAAGCCGGACGGCGTGTTCCTGTCCAACGGCCCGGGCGACCCGGCCACCGCCGGAGGGGCTGTCGCGCTGACCCAGGAGGTGCTGAATGCGGGGCTGCCGCTGTTCGGCATCTGCTTCGGTAATCAAATCCTTGGCCGTGCGCTCGGCCGCAACACCTACAAGCTGAAGTTCGGCCACCGCGGCATCAACGTCCCGGTCATCGAACACGCGACGGGCCGCATCGCGATCACCGCCCAGAACCACGGCTTCGCGCTTGAAGGCGAGGCGGGGGAGCAGTTCGACACCCCGTTCGGTCGCGCTGAAGTCAGCCACACCTGCGCGAACGACGGAGTGGTCGAGGGCGTGCGCCTGGTCGACGGCCGCGCGTTCTCGGTGCAGTACCACCCGGAGGCGGCCGCCGGACCGCACGACGCCGCATACCTTTTCGACCGGTTCTCGGGCCTGCTGGAGGGCGATAAGTAATGCCACGCCGCACTGATATCAACCACATCCTCGTGATCGGCTCGGGGCCGATCGTGATCGGTCAGGCCTGCGAGTTCGACTACTCGGGCACCCAGGCCTGCCGCGTGCTGCGGGCCGAGGGCATGCGTGTATCGCTGGTGAACTCCAACCCGGCGACGATCATGACCGACCCGGAATTCGCCGACTCCACCTACGTCGAGCCGATCACGGCCGACTTCGTGGAGAAGGTCATCGCCCGGGAGGCCGAGCGGGGCAACAAGATCGACGCCGTGCTCGCCACCTTGGGTGGGCAGACCGCGCTCAACACCGCGGTCGCGCTGCACGAGCAGGGCATCCTCGAGAAGTACGACGTCGAGCTCATCGGCGCCGACTTCGACGCCATTCAGCGCGGCGAGGACCGGCAGAAGTTCAAGGACATCGTCGCCAAGGTCGGTGGCGAGTCTGCGCGTTCGCGCGTCTGCTTCTCCATGGACGAGGTGCGCGACACGGTCGAAGAGCTCGGTTACCCGGTCGTGGTGCGCCCGTCGTTCACGATGGGCGGGCTCGGATCCGGCATGGCGTACAACGACGAGGATCTCGAGCGGATCGCCGGCGGTGGCCTCGCGGCCTCGCCGACCGCGAATGTGCTCATCGAGGAATCCATCCTCGGCTGGAAGGAATACGAGCTCGAGCTGATGCGCGATGGTCGCGACAATGTCGTGATCATCTGCTCGATCGAGAACGTCGACCCGGTCGGTGTGCACACCGGCGACTCGGTGACGGTCGCCCCGGCGATGACGCTGACCGACCGCGAGTACCAGGAAATGCGCGACCTTTCGATCGCGATCCTGCGCGAGGTCGGCGTCGACACCGGCGGCTGCAACATCCAGTTCGCGATGGACCCGCGCGACGGGCGTCTCGTCGTCATCGAAATGAATCCGCGAGTCTCGCGGTCCTCGGCCCTCGCGTCGAAGGCGACCGGGTACCCGATCGCGAAGATGGCCGCCAAGCTGGCGATCGGCTACACGCTCGACGAGATCATCAACGACATCACCAAGGAGACGCCGGCCTGCTTCGAGCCGACGCTCGACTACGTCGTCGTGAAGGCACCGCGCTTCGCGTTCGAGAAGTTCCCGGGCGCCGACGCGACGCTGACCACCACGATGAAGTCGGTCGGCGAAGCGATGGCCATCGGCCGCAACTTCACCGAGGCGCTCGGCAAGGTGATGCGCTCGCTGGAGACGAAGGCCGCCGGTTTCTGGACCGACGCGCAGTCGGAGAAGGGCGACCTCGACGCGTTGCTCGAAGAGCTGACGGTCCCGCACGACGGTCGGCTGTACGGCATCGAGCGCGCGATGAGCTGGGGCGCGACGGACGAGCAGCTGTTCGAGGCGACCAAGATCGACCCGTGGTTCCTCGACCAGATCCGGCAGATCCACGAGCTGGGCAACGTCGTCCACGACGCACCCGAGCTCGACGAGCAGCTGCTGCGGCAGGCCAAGTACCACGGCCTGTCCGATCGCCAGATCGCCGCGCTACGACCCGAACTCGGCACCGAGGACGCGGTGCGCGATCTGCGCGGGAAGCTCGGTATCCACCCGGTCTTCAAGACCGTCGATACCTGTGCCGCCGAGTTCGAGGCGCGTACGCCGTACCACTACTCGACCTATGAGCTCGACCCCGCGGCCGAGTCCGAGGTCGCCGAGCAGCGGGACAAGCCGAAGGTGCTCATCCTCGGCTCGGGCCCCAACCGCATCGGTCAGGGCATCGAGTTCGACTACTCGTGTGTGCACGCGGCGCTGACGCTGTCCGAGGCGGGCTACGAGACCGTGATGGTCAACTGCAACCCGGAGACCGTCTCCACCGACTACGACACCGCCGACCGGCTGTACTTCGAGCCGCTGACCTTCGAGGACGTGCTCGAGGTGTACCGCGCGGAGTCGGAATCGGGGACCGTCGCCGGTGTCATCGTGCAGCTCGGCGGGCAGACCCCGCTCGGCCTCGCACGTCGCCTCGAGGCCGCGGGCGTGCCGATCGTCGGCACCAGCCCCAGCGCGATCGACCTCGCGGAGGACCGCGGCGAGTTC
>NZ_LRRB01000088.1 GCF_001646865.1 Aldersonia kunmingensis
GACCGAGCCCCACACATCGGTACAGCGCTCCACGGTCACGAACACGACCCCAAAAACAAACACTCAAATCGGTGCAAAACTTCTACACGGGCGCGAAACTTCGCACCCATCTACACAATTCGCACCTATTTGGAAGCGCCATTTCGTGCAAAGTCCGCGCATTCAAACCAGCGTGATTCAAATAAGTGACATTCCGTGAGGAATTAACTCCGATATTGGAGTGAACTTCCCGCAAACCCGAGCAATCCGAATGGTCGTGGCTGCGGCGATCGCGGCGCTCGCGTCGGCTCTGAGCCTCGCGCCGAATGCGCGCGCCGATAATCCTGTCGCACTCGATGGGCTATTTGCGCTGGCTCCGGGTGTGTGCTCGGGCGGTGCGGTGAGTGGCAGTTTCTTCCGGATGATCCTGCCCACCGGCGATGCGAACGGACCGTTCCTGTCCAATAGCGACTCCGGGTGCAGCGATCAGACGGTTACCCCATTGTCAGCGGGCGGTGACGGCGGTCTGGTGAGTGGGAGTTATCAGCCGCAGCCGGCGGCGGCGTTCGATGCGACCGGCAATGCTGTGTCCGGACGGGTAACGACGCCGGTCCGGTTCTATGGCGTCGGCTTCGCGACCGCGACCAATCCGACCGATCCGCAGACAGGCTCCGGCACCGCGCTGCCGAAGATCTACGCCACCGGCACCGCGCTCTCCGGTGACCTGAGCAGCCTCGGCGTCACCTGGAACAACCAGGTGTTCAACCAGGGCGCGCCGAAACCGGGCGGCGGGCTACCTGGCAAGACCAGTGCGATCCGCGGGACGATCGACCCGGCCAGCGGCAACTTTGTGCTGGAGTGGACAAGTCAGATCGTCGGCGGACCGTTCAACAACTTCACCGGCCTTTGGCACCTCGCTGGGCAATACCGGGGTGGAACTGCGCTGACTGCGGCCGCGGCGCCCGTGGCGCCGGCGGCCCCTGCCGCGCCCGTCCAGCCAGCCGCACCAGGGCCCGCTCCTGCGGCGGCACCGGCACCTGCTGCCCCAGCCGATCAGGTTCAGCCCGTTGCGGCAGCGCCCGCACAGGCCGATCCCTCGCTCGCAGCGAAGACGATCGACCTGCCCAATGATCGCGATATTCCGGTCTGGGTCGTCCCCGCACTGATTCTGGTCGGACTCGCCGGTGTCGCGACCTTCCTGTACGCCGACCGCATTGCCGGACGGAAGCGCAGCACGTGACTCAACCGCGGGAAGCGACGACGCAAGTGGGCGGGGACTTCCCCACCTACGGCGACGCCGTCTCCTCGCACGCCGCGGAGATCGCCGGAATCCGTCCGGCGAGATCGCGAGTTCCGCACCTGATCCTGCTTGTGCTCGGTGCGGCGCTGATCCTCGCGCCACTGGTACTCGGCATGTTCACCCGCGCTGCCCAAGGGCAGGAGATGCTCGCGTCCTTCGGTCCATACGTGCAGGCCGAGCCGATCGCCGACTTCCGCGCCGACCTCGCCGCTGTCGAGGCGGCGCGGGCGAATGTCGTGGCGCTGGAACAGTCCGGGCGAGCTCCGGCCGGTGACTTTCCGTATGTCGATGGACTGGTTCGTGACTACCCGGGAATCGACGCGGACATGTCCGCGATGCTGTCTACGGGCGAGGCGAATATCGGGCGGTACGAACAACTGTTGTCGCTGCCACCGTTTGCGGCGCTGCCCTGGTTGTTCGTCCTCCCCGGACTCGGGCTGCTGCTGGCCGGTGCGGTCGGCCTGCGTGCAGCGAACCGTGGTCGGCGTTCGATATTCGCGACGGGC
This sequence comes from Aldersonia kunmingensis, assembly GCF_001646865.1. Classification (GTDB taxonomy): domain Bacteria; phylum Actinomycetota; class Actinomycetes; order Mycobacteriales; family Mycobacteriaceae; genus Aldersonia; species Aldersonia kunmingensis. The sequence continues at coordinate 1,786 of NZ_LRRB01000088.1, forward strand.
GCGGCCGGTGCCTCGGTGGCATGGCTTCTTGTCGTGCCGTTTGCGTTCGGCATCTTCTCGAACGCTCCGGCGGGAAGTCCACTGCTGCAGGACTTCTCTTCGATCGTCACCCAAGACCGCGTCCGTCAGGTGCAGGGCTACTTCGTCACCCTGGCCGGCGGGCAAGGCGAGCTGAACAGCCGCTACACCAAGGCTGTGCTCGCCGAGGACCCCACCGTTGATATCGGCGCGATCGCCGAGCTCGAGCAGCGCTGGCAGCCGATGACCTCTCAGTTCGCCGGCCTGATCGGCGCGATGAACGACAACGTCGACAACTTCGCCGCGGTGTCAGCGCTGAACGATTCCACTGCCCCGCTCGGCTTCTCCGCATTCGACAGGTTCGGCTGGTTCTTCGTGGTGCCGGGCCTGATTGGGCTCGGGGTCCTCGTCGCCGAACCGGCGGCGCTGCTTGCCCGGCGACGCGTGAAAGTGCAAGGAGAGAACCGATGACCCGACGAATCGTGACGGCCGTGCTGGCTGTGTCCCTGCTCCTGCTCGGATCGGCATGCTCGTCATCCGAGGAGGCTGGTTCGGATGCACCGGCGCAGGAGGAGGCGCTCGTCGGGCTGTTCCGGTTGACACCGGGTGCAGTCGATGGCGACCGCGTGTCCGGCACCTGGTTCCGGATGGTGCAACCCGGAGGAACACCAGAGTCGGGGCCCTACATGCCCAATGGTGACTCGGTGGTCCCCGGTGGCACCGCGACCCTGCTGGAACCCGGCACCGAGGGTGGTCTGCGTACCGGTGGCTACCAGTCCGAGCCGAATCCCGCTTTCGCGGAGGGTAATTCGCTGGCCGGCTCGATCACCAAGCCGACGAAGTTCTTCGCGGTGGAGTTCGGTACCTCGACCAACCCGATCGACCCGCAGACTCAGCGCGGCGTCGTCGCGCCGTCGGTGGTGAACAAGGGCGGCGAGCTGACCGCGGATGTGTCGGCATGGGCCGCCTCGTGGAACAACCAGGAGTTCAACCAGGGCGCGCCGAAGCCGCCGGCGAAGGCGGGACCAGAGGTTCCGGTTGCGGCGCAGGTCAAGCAGGTGTGGGACTGGGTTGCGCAGAAGTGGCTCGACCTCCCCAGTGACACCGCCGCCAGCGGACCGCCGGCGACAGGCACGTACGACCCGGACAGCAAGCGTTTCACGCTCGAGTGGACCAGCCTCATCGTGGATGGGCCGTTCAACGGCTTCACCGGCGTGTGGCACCTCGAGGGAGTGTTCGAACCCGGCGCCGCCGCACCAGGAGCGGTGCCGCAAAACGGCGCGGGCGGCTGACCGATGACACGAACCAATCGAAACTGCACTACCGAGAGGATGCGATGACCTCCCCCACCGGACAACCGAGATCCGGACTCGCGATCGTCATTCGGGTGATTTCTGCCGCCGCTGTAATCGGCAGTTCGGTGGCGATCACCGCAATCGCGGTCGACGACGGCGATCAGGTTGCCGTCGTCGTGCCACAGGCCAAGGTCGCTCCTGCGCCACAGCCCGCGCCGGCCCCGGCCGCACCCGAGAACGCGCCGGCTCCCGCACCCGCACCGGGTGCCCCGCCCGCCTCGGTCCCGATCGGCAACGCGCCCGCCGCCACGGTCCCGCTCGGCACCGCACCGGCCGCTCCATCCGGCACCGCCCCGGCGACCTCGGTCCCGGTCGGCACCGGACCGGCGACCTCGATCCCGCTTGGCGCCGCCGCGCCGGGTACTGGCAGCCCGTTCGACGCGGCGGCTCCAGTTGCGCAGCCGCCGTGCCCGATCGGCTGGCCGGCTCCGGAGAAGCAGGGCGGCTTGGCCTCCCTGATCGGTTTGGCCCCGCTGGCCGGGCCGTTCTCTTCGGAGGCGTTCGCGCTGGCATCGGTGTATCAGCCGTTGCTGCGCCTCGTCGGGCCGGTTCTGGCCGAGATCGCGCCGGTTATCACGCACTACCAGCCGGTGATCGACCCAATCATCAAGAATGTGCAGGGCGTGGAAGAGGCTGTGCTGCAAGCGATCCTGCCCTACTACGGGCCGTATCGCGATCAGCTGATCGCTGCCGAGGGTGAGGTCGCCAAGGTGATCGCGCCTGTGCTGGAGCGTGCCTACACCACCGAGGCGGCATCGTGCCTGGTGGCTTGGCAGGGGCAGTTGATCGAGCAGGCTCGTGGTGGGCCGGTCCGGGTGCCGTCGCTGGCTCGCCCGGGAACAATCGTGGAATTGCAGCCAGGGCCGCGTTAGCGAGCGGCGCGCAGGCGTTCGGTACGCAGTTGCTCAACCTCGTCGATGTCGAGCGGGGGCAGGGCGTCCACGCCGAGGGCACGGGCAAGCAGGAGGTCCGCGAGTTCGGGGTTGCGGGCCAGGGCCGGACCGTGCATGTACGTGCCGATCACCGAGCCCTGCACCACACCCTCGAAGCCGTCGCCGACACCATTGCCGACGCCGGCCGTGACTCGTCCGAGTGGTTTCGCCGCAGGGCCGAGAGTCGTTCCGCCTCGGTGGTTTTCGAATCCGGTGAGCGGTGCGGTGAGTCCGTCGAGCAGCGGAGACGTAAGCACCTCGCCGATCGAACGGGTCTTCTGCGGTGCCGTCGTCACGTCGAACATCGAGATGCCGTCGACGCGCTCCCCGGCCGAGGTCTCGTACCAGTGGCCGAGTACCTGGATGGCGGCGCAGATCGCGAGTACCGGCGCACCGCGCTCGGCGGCCTGTTGGAGGCCGGGGTAGCGCTGCAGATGCCGCGTCGCGAGGCGCTGTGCGTAGTCCTCGGCGCCACCGAGGGTGTACACATCGAGCGAGTCCGGGACCGGATCGGCCAGGGTGATCTCAACGATCTCGGCGTTGTAGCCGCGCATCCGCATGCGCTGGCGCAGCACGAGCGCGTTGCCCCCGTCGCCGTAGGTGCCCATCACGTCGGGCAGCACCAAGCCGATCCGGAACGTTGAATTAGACATGGGTGGCCTCGCGACGCATTCGGCGAGTCTAACGGTGCAAGTACGGTAGGCGCGGTCGGCGTCGTCCGCACTGCAATAGCTCCCAGATTGCCCGGGCGCGCTCTAATGTGCTCCAAATGGGCGTGATGAGGTCACTTGTACGCGCGGCAGCAGCGGTGTTGTTCGTCGGCGCGGCGGCGGTGCCACTTGCCTCGCCCGCGGTCGCGCAGGGCGGTTGCCCCGACGGGAGCGGCAGCAATGGATCCGGTAGCAGTGGATCGAACGGCAGTGGCAGTAATGGATCCGGCAGCAATGGATCGAACGGCAGCGGCAGCGGATCCAGCGATAGTGGGGGGATTGGATCGAGTGGCAGCGGATACAGCGGCAGTGGCCTGAGTGCGGATTCGGTCAACTGGTTGCCGGGCAGCGCGGGCTCGTTCGGGAGTTCGAGTCACGCCATTCCGAATCCGAACGATCAAGGCCCACTGCCTGTACTGAGCGGTGACACCCAGACGGTGGCGTGGGTGACCGGTCCACAAAGTCCCAACGTTACGGACGAAAGGTTCGGGATCACGGGTACCGATCTGGGCATCGCGTGGGACAACGGCGCGAGCGGTGCCGAGCATCAGATCCTGATGGCCTTCGGCGATACCGTCGGCATGTGCGCCGCGCCCGGCGGCCAGTGGCGCAGCAATGTGCTGTTGCGGAGTGCGGACTTTGACCTCGCCGACGGCATCAACATACCGGATCCGCAGTACGGCAATCCATTCGGCGGCAGCCCGGTGCAGGTGGACCGGCAGGATTTCTCGCGACAGATCATCGCCAGCCTCGGATTCGCGCCAGTTGAGGTGACCGTTATCCCTACCGCGGGCATCGCGGTCGGAAACACGCAGTACATCAACTACATGTCCGTGCGGAAGTGGGGACCTCATGGGACCTGGACAACCAATTTCTCCGCAATTGCCTTCTCCACCAACAACGGTGAGACGTGGACGACCGACGTCCGCACGATCCGCTTCAATGCGCCCCTCGACGTGCTCTCGGGGGTCCCGCAGTTGGCCCCGGGCAACGCAAACTTTCAAATGCACGCCTATCTGCGCAATGCCGGGTTCGTCTATGGCTTCGGTACGCCGAACGGTCGCTACGGTGCCGCGCGCGTCTCCCGTGTTCCCGAGGCACAGATGCTCGATCTCGGCGCGTATCGCTATTGGAACGGCTCGGACTGGGTGCCCGGCGCAGGGAACGCGGTCGACGTGATCGGCGCACCGGTCGCGGAGATGTCGGTGACCTGGAGCGACTATCTCGGCGAGTACGTCGCGCTGTTCTTCAACCAGTCCGCCGAACAGGTGGAACTCTGGACTTCCGCTACACCGCAGGGTCCATGGGCTCTCGACAAGGTGCTATTCGATGCGGTGGACCTGCCGGGCGGGTTCTACGCGCCCTTCATTCATCCGGCGTCGGCAGGCAACTGGCTCTACTTCACCTTGTCGCTTTGGGAGGGCTACAACGTCATGCTCTTGCGTACCGATCTCGGCGTTGTAGCCGCGCATCCGCAAGCACCGGCGGAGCACCAGCGCGTTCCCGCCGTCACCGCAGGTGGCCCGTGACTTCGGGCAGCCACTAGCCCTGTGCGGAAGGTGGACTCAGACAGGGGGAGGCTAGCGGAACGCTGTAACGCAACCGAGACGTGATTGCGTGATGGTCACATCAGCGCGGTTCTACCGTGGCTGGAGTGACGAATGTCCGCATTCCAACGACGTTGTTTTCCGCACTGTTATTCGTCGGTGCTCTGACCGTGCCTCTTGCGGCTCCAGCTGCAGCGCAACCGTGCGACAGCACCGGGAGCAGCGGATCCAGCGGCTCGAGCGGCAGCGCGGGATCCGGTGCCGAAGGATCGAACGGAAGCCTTGCCGATCTCAGCTCGGGATCATTCGAAGGCAGCGGCTCCGCCGGCTCTACGGGGAGTTTCGGACACGGCCGCGGTCAGATTCGGGAACAGGGTCCTTTGCCGATCCTGCGCGGCGACACCCAGACCATCGCCTGGATTACCGGTCCGCGAAGCAACAACCGCACCGACACGCGTTACGGCATCTCGGGAACCGACTTGGGCATCGGCTGGGACAACGGCGAAACGGGTGATCGGCGTCAGATCCTGATGGCCTTCGGCGACAGCTTCGGCGACTGCGGTGCGGAGGAGCAGGAGTGGCGCAACAACGTCTTGCTGCGCAGCACCGATACCGACCTCGCCGATGGCATCGACTTCCTCGACCCGGAGGTCGGCAACCCCTATTCCGGTAGCCCCGTCGAGGTTGACCGACCCAACTTCTCGCGGCAGATTATTGCGAGCCTCAACCTCTACCCCGAGGTCACCGTTATTCCGACCGCGGGCATCTCAGTGGGCGGCACGCAGTACATCAACTACATGTCGGTACGTTCCTGGGACACCCCGGGCCACTGGACGACGAACTTCTCCGCCATCGCGGTGTCTCATGACAACGGCCAGAACTGGGAAACGGACCCGTTGACGATCCGGGTGAACCAGCCATTCAACATCCTGTCCGCGCTTCCGCAGGCCTCGCCAGGCAACGACAACTTCCAGATGCAGGCCTACGTCCGCGCCGCCGGCTATGTATACGGATATGGCACACCGAACGGCCGGTTCGGAGCTGCCAGGATCTCGCGGGTAGCGGAAACGCAGATGACGAATCTAGCCGCGTACGAATACTGGAACGGGAGTTTGTGGGTGCCCGACGTGAGCGCTGCCGTCGACGTGATCGGCGCTCCGGTTAGCGAGATGTCCGTCGCGTGGAGTCCGCATTTGAACAGGTTCGTCGCCCTGTTCGGCAACGAACAGTTGGCCCAGGTCGAGCTGTGGACAAGCAGCCAGCCGCAGGGGCCATGGACTATGGAGAAGGTACTGTTCAACGGCATCCAGATGACCGGCGGCTTCTATGCTCCGTTCATCCACCCGTGGTCGAGCGGCAACTGGCTGTACTTCACGCTCTCGCGGTGGAGCGATTACAACGTGATGCTGGTGCGTACGAACTTGAACGCGTTGTGACTCAGCTGGTTTCGAGCGCGCGGTTCAGGTCACGGAACGCTGTGTAGTTCGCCAGTACCTCAACCCGCCCGGGCGGGCAGGAGGCGATCGCGTGCACCGGATCCTTCACGAGTGTGTGATCCACCCCGGCGTAGGTGAGCCGGACGCCGAGATCGGTTCCGCGCTCGCCGGAGGCAACGACCTGCACGCCCTCGAAGTGCTCGAACCGGACGTCCCACAGCCAGGACAGATCCTCGCCGTCGGGCACCTGACCGTTGACCGCGATGACAAGTCCGTCGACGGTCGGATCGATCATCGACAGTGCTTCCTGCCAGCCGGCCGGGTTCTTGGCCAACAGCATTCGCACTGAATGCGGGCCGACCTGCGTCGTGCGGTAGCGACCGGCGACCTCGTCCACGGAGGCGGCCGCAGCCACGGCGGCGGCAGGCTCGGCCCCGAGCGCCACGGCCGCGGCGACGGCCTGGGCGGCGTTGCCGCGGTTCGCCTTTCCTGGCAGCGTCAGCTTCAGCGGAAGCACCAATCCGTCCGGGCCGTAGAGATTTTCGTCGTCCACCCACCAGGTCGGGGTGGGGCGTTCGAAATCGGTTCCGGTGCTGTACCAGTGCCGGTAGGTCCGCCCGTGCTCGTCGGTGCGGTCCTCCCACGCGATCGGCTCGCCGCTGCGAGGGCAACTCGTCGAGTCCACTGCCCAGCCGCTTCCCGCGGACACCCACACCACGTTCTTCGAGTCGTAGGCGGCGGACGTCACGAGTACGTCGTCGCAGTTCGCCACGACCACGGCGTCGGGGTGGCGTGCGAGACCGGTGCGCAGCCGACGCTCGATCATGTTGATCTCGCCGACCCGGTCGAGCTGGTCGCGGCTCAGGTTGAGCAGCACGATCGCTTCGGGCGACATGGCATCGGATACGTGCGGCAGGTGCAGCTCGTCCACCTCGATGGCGGCGAGTCCGGCCGTGCGGTGTGCGGTGAGCGCCGCGACAATGCCGGCGTCCATGTTCGCGCCGTCCGCCTGGGTGGCGACCTCACCCATCGTGGCCAGCGCGGCCGCGGTCATCCGGGTGGTTGTGGACTTGCCATTGGTTCCAGTGACGAGCACTGAGCGGCGGCCGTGGCCAAGTTGCGTCATCAGCGTGGGATCGATTTTGAGCGCGATCAGTCCGCCGATCATCGATCCCTTGCCACGGCCGGCCTTCTGCGATGCCCACGACGCCGTCTTCGCGGCTCGCAGGGCCACGCGCCCACGCCAGGTGATTACCTCGGTCACCCGGCGAGTCTGTCATCCGATTCCCGCGGGTGTCGAACCGGTCGCAGGTCACCCTGTGAGCTGGATCTCCTCGTCGTACGGGGCTGCGACGTGCGGGTAGACGGCCGGTGGTCGCTCATTCAGCTGGCCGCCGCACGGGCACGAGATAGGTGCCGATGCGGTCGCGGGTCCACCATGCTCCGGTGCGACGTCGCTCCGCCCGGTCGGTGAAGTGATATTCGTAGAGCGTCGCGCGCACCCGATCCGGCCGCTGGTCGGCAAAGGGGTTGCCGCGCAGTAGTTTCAGCGTATCGACGTCGTTCTCCAGCAGCTTGTCCGCCAGCCGCGGCAACCAGGTTCGGGCGTAATCCGGGGACAGTGCGGCGAACCACATCAGCCAGTCGAGCCGCAGGTGGTACGGCGCGAATTGCCTTGGCATCCTGTGTAAGTCGACGGGCTTTCCCTTGAACTGGTATTCCTTCCACTCCGGCTCGTGCGCGGTCTCGGTGTCGTGGCAGCCCTCCAGGACCACCTCGAAGCGAGTGCGGGTGACCCGTCCGAATGCACCGTAGGTGTTCACCAGGTGCAGCTTGTCGAAGCTCGCATTCATCTTCTGGTGCGAGGACAACAGATTGCGGGCGGGCCGGTAGCTCAGCACCACGACCAGCGCGGTCACTGCAATGACGACAACGACGAACCAGGCCGGGGTGTCGTCGAATTCGGGAGCGGAGATGGGCAGCACCGAGTACCACGCGCCGGGAATCACGGACAGGCCGAGGACAATGGTGACCCAGTTCAGCCACGAGAAGTTTCCGCTGAGCAGCAGCCAGCACTGGGTGACCACAATGATTGCGGCGGCAATACCAGCGACTGGCTGTGGCGCGAATAGTCCGAACGGCACAACCAATTGGGCGAAGTGGTTTCCGGCCACCTCGATTCGATGAAGCGGCTTGGGTAGATGGTGGAAGTACCAACTCAGCGGATTCGGCATCGGCTGGGTTTCGTGGTGGTAGTACAGGCAGGTCAGGTTGCGCCAACAGGGATCTCCACGGATCTTGATCAGGCCGGCACCGAACTCCACCCGGAACAGCACCCAGCGCAGCAGCCACAGCACAAGCACCGGCGGCTCGGTCGCGGCAGAGCCGAGAAAGATTGCCAGGAAACCGACTTCGAGCAGGAGAGACTCCCAGCCGAAGCCATACCAGATCTGGCCGATGTTGACGATGGACAGGTACAGCACCCAGAGGACCGCCCACAACGCCATGCAGACAGGCAGTGGCAGTTGGTCGAATGCGCCGACCAATGCGGCAACCGACAACGCCACGCCGACCCAAGCCACCACCGCGAACCGGCGGTCGGAATAGCCGAACGCAAAGAGGCTGGGCACCTCCCGGAAGCTGCGCCCGCGCAGGTATCGCGGTGCCGGGGTGAGGCCGTGCTCCCCGATGAGCGCGCGGAATTGGTTTGCGGCGGTGAGGAACGCGACGAGGTACACCAGCCCGAGCCCCCGCTGGAAGACCCAGCGGCTCGGCCAGTACCCGGGGTCGGAGAACCAGTCCACGCAGCGGCTCCTTCGACCGCGAGCCTACTGCCGTGCAGGGACGGGTACCGGGTTTGAGTTGGAATCGGTGCCGGTGGGGACGGCGGCGATCTCCGCAGCTCGGCGCCGTATACGCAGCGCTCCGGTCGCCGCCGCGGCGCCTGCGATGACCACGACGCCGCCGACGATCGTCGCCGCGCTCGGCTGCTCGTGCAGCACCAGCCAGGACGCCCCGATGCCGACAATCGGCACGAGCAATGAGAACGGAGCAACCGACGCGGCGGGATAGCGGGTGAGCAGGCCGGTCCACAGGCCCGAACCCGCGATGGTGCCGAGCAGCACGATGTAGGCGATGCCGATGAGCGCCGGCCACGCGTGACCGCCGAGGACCGCCGTCAGACCGTCCAAGCCTGCGCTCGGGCCTTCGAACGTCAGCGACAGGGCCAGCATCGGGATCGGCGGAATCACCGACATCCACAGCATGAAGTGAAGGGGGTTGGGCGCCTGCGCCAAGCGCGAGCCGATATTGCCGAACGCCCAGCCCAACCCGCCGAGCAGCGTCAGAATCACCGGCAGCAGCGTCGCGTGTTCTGCCTGGTCCCAGCCGATTGTCACCATGCCGGCCAGCGCAAGGAGCAGGCCGCCGATCTGAAGGCCGCCGATCCGCTCACCGAGAAAGAGCGTGCCCAGCACGACGGTGAAGGGCGCGGACGACTGCAGGACAAGTGAGGCAAGCCCGGTCGGCATGCCCGCCTGCATTGCGGCGAACAGAAAGGCGAACTGCGCCACGCCGAAGCCGAGACCGTAGACCAGCAGCCATCGCCACTGCACCTGCGGCCGCGGAATGAAGATGACCACCGGGATCGCGATGAGCAGGAACCGCAGCGCGCCGAGGAAGAACGGCGGAAACACGTCGAGCGCTGCTCGGATGGCGAGGAAGTTCACGCCCCAGAGCAGCACGACGAGCAGCGCGAGGTTGCGGTCACGGGTGGTCACACAATCCATGGTGCGAGCGCATCAATCATGAGCACAACCGAATAATTGTGGAGTGGATATGTAGCATTACTTAATGTTTGATCCACAGCGTCTTCGTGTATTGCGAGCGTTGGCCGACAGGGGGACAGTCGCGGCAACAGCGAAGGCGCTGGTCATGACGCCGTCCGCGGTTTCCCAGCAACTCAAGGTGCTCGCCCGCGAGGCCGGCGTTCCGCTGCTCGAGCCCGACGGTCGCCGGGTGCGGCTCACCGATGCCGGGCGGGCGCTCGTGTTGCGTGCCGACGAGGTGCTTGCCTCGCTCGACCGCGCCAGTGCAGAGATGGCGCTGTACCGCGAGGCCCCGCACGGCGTGGTCAGGCTCGCGTCCTTCCCGTCCGGGGCCGCGCTGTTGCTGCCGCGGGTGCTGGCCGAGTTGGCCGGGATGCCGGTGCGGTTGCAGGCCAGCGACGAGGATCTGCCGCCCACCGAGGTATCACGGCTGCTCGCCGACTACGACGTGGTGCTGACCCATCGCGACGACCGCACGCCGCTACGTCCGGATCCGCGGGTGGTGGTGCGTACACTGCTGCGTGAGCCCATCGATGTAGTCGTCGCCGCCGACCATCGCCTCGCACGTCATACTCGCGTCCACCCGGCCGAGCTCGCAGACGAGGACTGGATCAGCGTGCGTGGCGGGTTCCCGGTCGACGACGTGCTGCTTTCGATCGCCACGGTTACCGGTGTGCAACCGCGGGTTACTCAGCGGCTCAATGACTTCCGAGTGATCGAGAGTCTGGTCGCGACCGGCTGGGGAGTTGCCCTGATGCCGCGTTGGGCGGTCACCGATCCCCGGTTGACTGTGCTGACGCTCGCCGACGTGCGGGCGGGTCGGGTGTACGAGCTTGCCACCCGCCCGCACGCCGAGCGTCGCCCTGCGGTCGCCGCCGTCCTATCGGCATTCACGGCGGCCGTTGCGCCGCTTGCCGATTCGAAGGCCGGTCGCTAGGGCCGGAGTGCCGGTTCTGTGAGTACGCAGTGCGTGCGGGTGTAGATCGTGGGCATGCACCTGTTGCAGTGAATGCACGACGACAACGTGGTCGAATCCGCGGCAATGCGATTGATCAAGTCCGGCTCCATGAGCAGTGCCCGGCCCATGGCGACGAAATCGAATCCCTCGTCCATCGCGAGGTCCATCGACTCGCGGTCGGTGATGCCGCCAAGCAGGATTAGTGGCATATCGAGCGCCTCGCGGAATTTGCGCGCGTTTTCGAGTAGATACGCAGGGCGGTAGGGGTATTCGCGGAGGAACTTCTTCGCGATCAGGCGCATACCCCACCGTTGCGGGATCGGTAGTGCGGCGGCGAACTCCTTGGCCGGCGCATCGCCGTGGAACAGGTACATCGGGTTCATCAGCGAGCTACCGGCGGTGAGTTCGATGGCATCGAGAGTGCCGTCGGATTCGAGCCAGCGGGCCACGGTCACGCTGTCCTCGATCGTCAGCCCACCGCGGTAGCCGTCGGTCATATTGAGCTTCGCGGTGATCGCGAGCCGGCCGCCGACCGCGTCGCGGACCGCACGCGCAACCTCGCGAGCCACGCGGGCGCGGTTCTCCAGTGATCCGCCGTAGGCGTCCCTGCGGTGGTTGAGTGCCGGGCTCAGGAACGAGCTGACCAAATAGTTGTGTCCGAAATGTAGTTCCACACAATCGAATCCGGCCGACTCGGCCATGCGAGCGGCATCGGCATGGGCGGCGACGATGCGGTGGATATCGGCGGGCTTGGCCTTGCGGGTGATGCGCATGCCGAGCGGGTTGAACATGTAGCCCGCGGAGTACGCCTTCGCGCGGTTGGATGCCGCATTGGCCACTGGACCGGCGTGCCCGAGTTGTGCGCTCATCGCGGCACCCTCGTTGTGCACCGCATCGGCGAGCCTGCGTAAGCCCGGCAGCGCCTCGTCGCGCATCCACACCGCGTGGCGGTCTGTGCGCCCCTCGGGGGACACCGCGCAGTACGCCATCGTGGTCATGCCGACCCCGCCTGCCGCCATCTCGCGGTGGAACTCGATCAGGTCGTCGGTGACGAGCGAATCGGGTGTTCGGCCTTCGAAGGTGGCGGCCTTGATGATTCGGTTGCGCAGTTGCAGCGGTCCGAGCTTTGCCGGGGCGAGAATGTCGGTCATCGGGTTACCTCTGCAACAAGGCCGGCGGCCACGAACGCGCACAGCGTCTCGACGGCATCGGCGGACGGAACACGGTCACCGGCGAGTGGGTCGCCGAACTGCTGAAGGATGAGCTCGAAGGCGAGCATCCAGCGTCGGGCGGATTCGGCAACCGACAACTCGGGCCGCTCGGCGCGCAGCACCTCGTCCCACGGCTCCAGGCTGAACCAGCGCGCACTCCATGCCACCGACTGGCGGCCGAGCACGATCCGCGCGAGGAGGTGTAGGTACAACCGGCCGGCCGGATCGGTGGCGAGATCGGTGAGCGGTTCGACGATGATGCGCACGCACTCGGCGACCGACGTCGTGCCCGGAGCGACCTTCGTGAGCGGCTCGGCCCACGATCGGGCCGAGGCGGGTCGTGCAGTAACTCTGCGACGAGGTCGTCCTTCGATCCGAAGTGGTAGTGCACGGCGGCCGAGTTCGCGCCGGCGGCCGCGCAGATCGAGCGCACCGACACCTTTTCGAAGCCCTGCTCGAGCAGTAGCCGCTCGGTGGCGGTGAGCAGTCGGGAACGCGTTGTCGCGTTGTCCATCGTCTCCACACCGACGAGTAGAACACGTTTCAATCGGCGATTCAATCATTGATTGAAATTGCTTGGTCCGCCGGTCTACAGACGAAAACGCGCACCTTTTCGCGCCGTGGCTCGAAAGGTGCGCGGTGGTAGAGGACGGTTAGTCCTGCTGGTGGTGGCGGCCGGCCGCCGGGGCGAAGTCATCCGCGACGAGTGCCGCCAACTCGAGCAGTGCGCGCCGCGTCTGCTTGCTGACCAGCTCCAAGTCGACCTCTGCGCCCTCGGAGAGATGCTCGTCGAACGGCACGATATGCACCGCGCGGGTGCGCTCGAGGAAGAGCTTCTTGAGCTGGTTCACATCGACCGACGACGCCCCGCCGCGCGAGGAGTTGACGACCACGACAGTGCGTTCGACCAGCCGGGCGTAGCCGTGGTGTTCGAGCCAGTCCAGGGTCGCCGACGCACTGCGCGCGCCATCGATCGCGGGCGAGGTGACCAGGACGAGCGAGCTCGCCATGTCCAGCACGCCTGCCATGGCCGAGTGCATCAGGCCAGTGCCGCAGTCGGTCAGGATGATGTTGTAGTACTGCTGAAGGATCGTGATCGCGGCGCGGTAGTCCGCCTCGCTGAATGCCTCCGACACCGCCGGATCCTGCTCGCTGGCGAGCACTTCGAGCCGGCTCGGCGACTGCGACGTATGTGCCCGGACATCCGAGTAGCGAGAGATGTTCGGCGACTCGAGTAGCGTGCGCACCGTCGAACGGGTCTGGCGCGGAACGCGGTGCGCGAGCGTGCCGAGGTCGGGGTTCGCGTCGATCGCGATAACTCGGTCACCGCGCACCGAGGCGAAGGTTGAGCCGAGGCCGACCGTCGTCGTGGTCTTGCCAACGCCGCCCTTGAGCGACAGCACCGCGATGCGGTAATCGCCGTAGACGGGCTGATTCACCCGGGCAACGAGCTCACGCTGGTCAAGATCGGCGGGCGACTCGCCCGGGTTGATCGCGCCCCCCGAGGCCTTGTGCACCGCGAGGCGCCAACCGCTCTTCGGCGCGCGGCGCGCTCGCCTCAGTAGCTGCAGATCATCGACCGATTGCGGTCCGTCGTCGTACGCGTCGTCGGCCCACTCGTAGTCCGCGCTGTCCGGTGACGCGGGAATCTGGTACTTGGCCGCGGCGGTGTCTTCCTGGAAAGGCACTCGCACAACCTTGCCGTCCGAGGTGATCTCGGCGCGGGTCTGTGCAGGCGGCGGGGATTGCACGGGCTGTGGCGGCTCGGGAATGCGAATCGTCGGGCGAGGCGGTGCGGCGGGAGGCGTGAACGCCTGTGGCGCACCCGGGGCGGGCATCGGCTGGGCCGGCGGTGCGACGAATGCCGGCGGCGCCGGGTCGTATGCGTGCTGTTCGGCCCGTGGCGGCGCCTCGGCGAACGGCGCCTCGGTGAACCGCGCCTGGGCGGGGGGTGCCATCCGATCCGGTGCTGGTGGGGGATTCAACCGGACGGCCGGGCGCTCGTAATCGGGCTCGACGGGTGCGGTCGGAGCACCATTGTCATCGCCGCGATCCTGTAGCCATGGCGGCACAGACGGGTCGTAATTGTCGCTGGTCACGGTGTCCCCCAAGGGGCTCGGTGGTCGAGCCGGTACGAAAGCGCTCGATGCCGGCAGGGCATCGAGCGCCGGACTTCTCAAGCCGGAATGGTGCAGCAAACATTATGGCGAAGCAATGTTGTTCGAACAGCAGCGGGCCACGGCCGACTCATCGACCGTGGCCCGCTGCGAAATGCTTAGCGGCTCAGCTCAGCGATTTGGGTTCGCTCAGCTCAGTGCTTTTGCCTTCAACTGCGTGTATTCGGCCTCGGTGATCGTCCCGGCATCGAGCAGTGCCTTGGCGTCGGCGATTTGATCGGCTGCCGACTTTCCACCGCCGCTGACACTTCTGATGTATTCGTCTGCCTGCGCCCGCGCCTGTGACTGTGCCTCGAGGTTGCGCTGCGTCATGCCGCTACCACGCGCGATGAGGTACACGAGCGCTGTTATCCAGGGGAAGATGATGAGGAAGATGATCCAGATCGCCTTGAACCAGCCGGACAACTTGTGGTCGCGGAACAGGTCCGTAAGGATCCAGAACAAGATCATCAGATATGCCACGAAGGCGAAAATCACCAACGTGTACCAAATGAAATCCCAGAACGAGTCCCACATGCGCGTTGCTCCGTTCACACCATTGGATTGGTCCAGAGGAACTATTCCACCAATCGGTGCTGCGTGTGGGACGAAACGACAGTTCGAAAAGGTGTGCGCCAGATCACTTCCGACGCACGCCTCTCCGATGTAATGCTCAGCTGTTGATGCGGCTCGCGCGGTTGATCGCAGAGACCACTGCACGCAGCGACGCGGTGGTGATCGACGGCGCGATACCGACGCCCCACACCACGGTGTTCCCGATCGCGCATTCGACGTAGGCCGCGGCCTTCGCGTCCGCGCCGGACGTCATTGCGTGCTCGCTGTAATCCAGCACGCGCACGTCGTAGTCGATCGTGGTCAGCGCATCGACGAACGCCGAAAGCGGACCGTCGCCGGTGCCGGTGATTTCGCGCTCCACGCCGTCGACCTTTACCTTCGCGGCGATCGTGTCGACGCCGCCGTCGGTCTCCGACGCGGTGACCTTCTGCCGAATCCGCTCCAGCGGGGTGATCGGGTTCAGGTACTCGTCCGCGAAGACATCCCACATGTCCTTCGCCGAAACCTCGCCGCCCTCACCATCGGTGATCTTCTGGACGGCCTGCGAGAACTCGATCTGCAGGCGGCGCGGCAACGCCAGACCGTGGTCGGTCTTCATGATGTACGCGACGCCGCCCTTGCCGGACTGCGAGTTGACCCGGATCACGGCCTCGTAGGTGCGGCCGACATCCTTCGGATCGATCGGCAGGTAGGGCACCTGCCAAACCATGTTGTCGACAGTGGTCTTCGCATCGTCGGCGTCGAACTTCATGACGTCGAAGCCCTTGTTGATCGCGTCCTGGTGGCTGCCCGAGAAGGCGGTGTAGACCAGGTCGCCGCCGTACGGGTGACGCTCGGCCACCGGCAATTGGTTGCAGTACTCCACCGTGCGACGGATCTCGTCGATGTTGGAGAAATCGATCTGCGGATCGACACCGCGGGAGAACAAATTCATCCCCAGCGTCACCAGGCAGACATTGCCGGTGCGCTCACCGTTGCCGAACAGGCAGCCCTCGATGCGGTCCGCGCCGGCCATATAGCCGAGCTCGGCGGCCGCGACGGCCTCGCCACGGTCGTTGTGCGGGTGCAGCGACAGCACGATCGAGTCGCGCCGATTCAGGTTGCGGTGCATCCACTCGATCGAGTCGGCGTACACGTTCGGCGACGCCATTTCGACCGTCGCCGGCAGGTTGATGATGATGGGGCGCTCCGGCGTCGGGTCGATGATCTCGACCACCGCGTCGCAGACGTCCTTCGCGAAGGACAGTTCGGTACCCGTGTACGACTCCGGCGAGTACTCGTAGCGCCAGTTCGTGTCCGGGTACTTCTTCTGCTCGTCCAAGCACATGTGCGCGGCCTCGGTCGCGATCTTCTTGATCACGTCCTTGTCGGCCCGGAACACCACGCGTCGCTGCAGGATCGAGGTGGAGTTGTAGAAGTGCACGATGACGTTCGGCGCGCCGTCGCAGGCGAGGAACGTGCGCTCGATCAGCTCCGGACGACACTGCGTCAGAACCTGAATGGTGACGTCGTCGGGGATCGCGTTCTCTTCGATGATTTCTCGGACGAAGTCGAAGTCGGTCTGGCTCGCAGACGGGAAGCCAACCTCGATCTCCTTGTAGCCCATCCGAACCAGCAGGTCGAACATGCGGCGCTTGCGCGCCGGGCTCATCGGATCGATCAGGGCCTGGTTACCGTCACGCAGATCGACGGCGCACCACGCCGGGGCGCGGTCGACGATCTTGTCGGGCCAGGTGCGGTCGGGCAGCGAGATCGGCTCGACCTCCTCGGCGAACGGCCGGTACCGGAAGGTCGGCATCGAGGAGTTCTTCTGCGGGTTCCAGACCGGCTGGTCCGCGGGAGCGGGACGGCTGGGCGCGTTGATGGTGCGCGAGCCGGACGTGAAGGCGTCAGCGGGTGACATGTCGTGGTCTCCGAAACGTTGCTTTGTGGGCTGATTCAGCCTGGTCGAATGTCGACCGGCGCGGCGCTGGGGAGGCAGCGCGAAGGGCCCGCGACGGGAAGCCGGTCGGAATCAGACCCCGCCGCGGCCGCAAAGAAGGAGCGCCCGCTGCATGTCGGCCAGCGTAGCATCCCTCCACTACACCGCAGCTGGCGGCGGTATGGGACGCGATTTGCGATCGGTCCCCGATTCGTCGTGGTCGGGAGTAGAACGTGCAAATGGACACCCCAGCGTCGCATAAGCTCCCGCGGCATTATCCGAGCCGCCCGCCGGTCGGAGTGCTCGATTGGTTCATGCTGACGCTCGCGGTGATTTCCACGGGCTATCTGGTGTGGATCACCTTCTGGGACGTGCCGCCCGAGACCGAGCAGATCATCTTCAAGATCGACTATGTCGTCTGCGCGATCTTCGCCGCCGAGTTCGCCTGGCGCTGGCACAACGCACGCTGGAGCTGGAAGTTTCCGCTGGTCTACTGGTACGAGGTGCTGGGCATGATCCCGGTCGCGGTGCCGTGGCTGCGGTCGCTGCGACTGCTGCGCGTGGTGGCGATCCTTTCGCGCGCCGGGCGGGCCGCCGACCGCGCGGTCGGCGACCGCGTTACGAACGCCGTGTTCTCGCGGATCACACGGACCGTCGTCGAGGTGGTCAAGCGGCCCATCACCGTCGCAGTGCTCGACGAGGTCGCCATGGTGCTGAAGAGCGGGCACTACACCCGCAATATCTCCGCGGCGCTGCGCGAAAACCAGAACGAACTCGACGAGATGATCCTCGAGCTGATCCGCGAGGACCCGACCGCCGGCAGGCTGCGATATGTGCCGTTCCACGACGACATAGTCCGACTCGTCGCCGACACGGTGTTCCGGATCGTCTTCGAGGTACTCGACGACGCGCGCACGGACGAGCTCGTCTCGGACATGCTCCGCGAGAACATCGACCAGATCAGGGCGGCTGTGCAGGGCAAATACGAGAAGGAAGGCCCGATGGCACCGCTGCACGTGGTGGGTTTCCTCAACGAGGAGGAGGCCGGGAGGTTCCACTAACCGTGGGTCTTTCGTATGGTCACTGCTGTGACGGACGACGCAGCTGTGCAGGGTGGAACCACGACCGATCGGATCGCGGTGGCCCGTGCCTATATCGACGCTCTGGTTTCGCATGACGGCGCGTCGGTGTGGTTCGCGCCCGATGCGGTGCGCTACGAACTCGGCCTCAAGACGGGCTGGTCGGGAAACCACCTGCGGCGCAGTCTTTCTCGCGGCCCGCAGTTCCGGGTGATTCTCGGCGTTCGCGACCTGGTTGCGAGCGTTGAGGGCGACGTGGTGCACACCGAATACCTGCTCGATTCGGGCGTTTTCGGTCGCCGGCTGATGACGGTCCGCATCGAAGAGGATTTCGTTATCCCGGCCGACGACCTGCGCATCCACCGGATCGACGCGAAGTTCCGCCCGGTCTAGGCCCAGAGCCCTATCACCGCACACTTCCTGTTGCGCCGCATACGCTTCCGCAAGCTGGAGCGTGTGCGAGCCGACAGGAAGTGTGCGGCCGTTCTAGGCCTGCGGCTCGGGATGCTCGTGGCCGTGCCGGATCTCCTCGCGCGCCTCGTAGTAGCGCCACGTCTCGTAGCCGATCAGTGCCCCGAGAACCGCGGTCAGCAGCGCGAGCGACGCGATCGCAGGTAGTGCCGCGGCGAGCGGGATCAGCGCGAGGATGACTCCCGCGAGCACCAATCGGACGATGCCGAGCTCGTGCGTGGCGAACCACTTCGAGTACACGAGCGCGAGCACGAACACCGCCGCGCCGCCATAGAGGCAGAACAGCGGGACGCCGTAGAGCGGGTCGGAGATCGTGTGGTGGCTCTCGTCGCCGGCGTAGTTGAGCACCTTCTTCAGGCCCAGCGAGACCATGACGATGCCGATCACCATGGGCAGATGCGCGTAGCTGTAGCAGCGCTGGGCGATGTGGATCTGCCGCCGCTCGTCGGCGTCGGAGAGGGCATGTTCGACCGCGAGCGCTGCGGTGTCGAAGTAGGACCACCACAGCAGCGCCGACACGGTCAGGCCGAGCAGCGAGGCGATGATGATCGGCCACGAAATGGGCAGGTGCGCAACGCCGATGCCGATCGAGACGATCGATTCGCCGATCGCCACGATGATGATCAGCCCATGCCGCTCGGCGAAGTGGCTGGGCGAGCGCAGCCGCCAACCCTGTCCGGATAGGTACGTCCCGATGTAGTCGCCGACGAGCGCGGCGATCCAGAACGCGATCTGGACCCAGCCCTCGGTCTGCGAAGCGATCAGCAGGAACGCCGTGCCCAGTAACACCGATGGCACCCAGCGCGTCAGCTGTCGCCGGAGCTGCGGGTCGTTCCTGCCGATCACGAAGAACGTGCCGAGGTGCACCGCTCTGATGACGAAGTAGCCGAGTGCGAAGACGACTGGTCCGGACAGCTCGCCGGGCAGATCCTCGAACGCCTCCGGAATGGTGAGCGCGAGGATGAATGCGGCCGCGGTCGCCGTGAACATGACGACCCGCATCACACCCTCGTCGGCCCGCACCACATTGCCGAGCCAGGCATAGCCGACCCACGCCCACCACAGCACGCCGAGCACCAGCACCGCGCGCAGCACGTTCTGCGCGGTCGTCTGCACCCCGAGTAGGTCGGTGACCTGAGTGAGGGCGAAGACGAAGACCAGATCGAAGTAGAGCTCGAGCTGCGATACGGAAGCGCGTTCCGGCAGTGCCTGTAGGCGTGCCCGACGTGGCGTGGTCATGGGGGAAATCGTGCCAAAGCTGAACGCTCGGCACGAGCGGAGTGCGCAGGCGCAGTTGCCCGAGCCGCCTCCGCTCGACATCGTCGGGCTCTGTCGGCAATCGGGAGGCCGGTTCCCGGCGCGGTTGGGTAACGTCGGCTGCGCTGGCGACGACTAAAGCCAGCGCCAGCAGTGCTGCCGTGGGAATTGCGGGAGCGGTCTTCGGGAACGGCACATCGAACCCTGATGTGCCTTGATTGACCCCTGCCTAGGTAGGCTAGCTGCGATTACGCGAGGTTTTTACTAAACGAAAGGAAAACTTCTGTGGCTCTCGTCGTTCAGAAGTACGGGGGATCGTCGGTGGGTACCGCCGAGCGAATCCGGCGCGTCGCTGAGCGGATCGTAGAGACTAAGAAGCAGGGCAACGACGTTGTAGTCGTTGTCTCCGCAATGGGTGACACCACCGACGAACTGCTCGACCTCGCTCAGCAGGTCTGTCCCGCGCCACCCGCGCGCGAAATGGACATGCTGCTCACGTCGGGTGAGCGCATCTCCAACGCGCTTGTCGCGATGGCCATCCATTCGCTCGGCGCCGAGGCCCGCTCGTTCTCGGGCTCGCAGGCCGGTGTGATCACCACCAGCATTCACGGCAACGCCAAGATCATCGACGTCACACCGGGCCGGGTCCGTGACGCGCTCGACGAGGGTTCGATCGTCCTCGTCGCCGGTTTCCAGGGCGTCAGCCAGGACAGCAAGGACGTCACCACGCTCGGCCGTGGCGGTTCCGATACAACCGCGGTCGCGCTGGCAGCGGCGCTCAACGCCGATGTGTGCGAGATCTACACCGACGTCGACGGCGTCTTCACTGCAGACCCCCGCATCGTGCCGGACGCTCAGCGGCTCGACGCCGTGTCGTTCGAGGAGATGCTCGAGCTCGCGGCGTGCGGTGCGAAGGTGCTCATGCTCCGCTGCGTCGAATACGCCCGCCGGTACGGCGTCAAGGTGCACGTCCGGTCGTCGTACACCGACAAGCCCGGCACGATTGTTTACGGATCGATGGAGGACATCCCAGTGGAAGAAGCGATCCTCACCGGAGTCGCGCACGATCGCAGCGAGGCCAAGGTCACCGTTGTCGGTTTGCCGGATACTCCTGGCTACGCCGCTCGGGTCTTTCGCGCGGTCGCAGAAGCCGAGATCAACATCGACATGGTGTTGCAGAACATCTCGAAGGTGGAGACGGGTAAGACCGACATCACCTTCACGCTGCCCAAGGCCGACGGCCCGCGCGCGGTCGAGAAGTTGACGAAGCTGCAGGGCGAGATCGGCTTCTCACAGGTGCTCTACGACGATCACATCGGCAAGGTGTCGCTGGTCGGCGCCGGTATGAAGAGCCACCCGGGCGTCACCGCGACCTTCTGCGAGGCGCTCTCGGACGCCGGTATCAACATTGACCTCATCTCGACCTCGGAGATCCGCATCTCGGTGCTGATCGACGACAAGGAATTGGACGACGCGGTCCGCGTGTTGCACCAGGCATTCGACCTCGGCGGCGAGGAAGAGGCTGTCGTGCACGCCGGGACCGGGAGGTAACCACAATGGGCGTACGTGTAGGAGTTGTCGGCGCGACCGGTCAGGTCGGCGTCGTCATGCGAAAGCTGTTGGAAGAGCGCAACTTCCCCGCGGATGAGGTGCGTTTCTTCGCTTCGTCGCGCTCGGCTGGCAAGAAGCTGCCGTGGCGCGGCGGCGAGATTGTCGTCGAGGATGCCGAGACGGCCGATCCGACCGGACTCGATATCGCGCTGTTCTCTGCCGGCGCGACCCTGTCGCGCGTGCAGGCGCCGCGGTTCGCGGCTGCCGGCGTGACCGTGGTGGACAACTCGTCGGCTTGGCGCAAGGACCCCGAGGTCCCGCTGGTCGTCAGCGAGGTCAACCCGGAACAGGCGTTCGACCTGCCCAAGGGCATCATCGCGAACCCGAACTGCACCACGATGGCTGCGATGCCGGTGCTCAAGGTGCTGCACGACGAGGCCGGCCTGCAGCGGCTGATCGTCTCGTCCTACCAGGCGGTGTCCGGTAGCGGACTCGCCGGCGTCGAGGAGTTGCTCGGCCAGGCCCGCGAGGTCGTCGGCGATGCCGAGAAGCTCGTGCACGACGGTAGCGCTGTGGACTTCCCGGCGCCGAACAAGTACGTCGCGCCGATCGCGTTCAACGTGGTTCCGCTCGCCGGGGGGCTCGTCGACGACGGCAGTGGTGAGACCGACGAGGACCAGAAGCTCCGCAACGAGAGCCGCAAGATCCTCGGCCTGCCGGACCTGCTGGTCAGCGGCACGTGCGTGCGCGTACCCGTGTTGACCGGGCACTCGCTGTCGATCAACGCCGAGTTCGCCCGCCCGCTGTCGGTGGAGCGCGCGAAGGAAATTCTCGCCGCTGCGCCCGGTGTTCAGCTCACCGACGTGCCGACGCCGCTCGCGGCAGCCGGTGCCGACGATTCGCTCGTCGGCCGGATTCGTCAGGATCCGGGCGCACCCGAAGGGCGCGGACTGGCCCTGTTCATCTCGGGTGACAACCTGCGCAAGGGCGCGGCGCTGAACACCATCCAGATTGCCGAGGTGCTCGTCGCGGGCAAGGCCGCGCTGGCCCGCTGATCCGTTCCCCTGGCGAAGGCCCCCGATCGATAGGCGATAAAGCCGTGTCCATAACATCAGAATCCCCGACGATGGCCGCACGGCTCGGCCACTATTACCGGGCAGATGACGTCTATCGCGTCGGCCACGAGAAGGTCCGCGAGTACGCCCGGGCGGTGCAGGACAACAATCCTGCGCACCGCGATGATGCCGCTGCCGCGGCGCTGGGCTACGCGGGACTGGTTGCGCCGTTGACGTTCACCGCAATCCCGGCAATGGCGACCAACCAGAAGATGTTCGAGTCGATCGTCGTGGGCTATGAAACCTACGTCCAGACCGAGCAGGTCTTCGAACAGCATCGCCCGATCGTCGTCGGTGACGTGCTGAGCACCGATGTCGAGCTGTCGGAGATTCGGCGGGTCGCGGGCCGCGACATGTTCACGGTCACCAACACTTTCACTGACGCGGCCGGGGAAATCGTGCATTCCATGCACACCACCGTGGTCGGGGTCAGCGCCGATGAGGTGGATTCGGGGATCTCGGCGGCCGTGCAGAACCGGATTATGACCGACGTGAAAATCCTGTCCCGGGACGAGGCGGAAGCGGACTACCGCAAGACGGTGCGGCCCGACGGCGAGCGGATCATCTCCACCGAGGGCCTGCGCAGGGTGCCGGGTACGCCGTCCTTCGATTCCCTCTCCGTCGGCGACGAATTGCCATTGCGCCACACTCGTCTTTCACGCGGTGATCTGGTCAACTACGCGGGCGTGTCCGGCGATGCCAACCCCATTCACTGGGACGAGTCGATCGCGAAGCTCGCCGGTCTCCCCGACGTGATCGCGCACGGCATGCTCACCATGGGCCTCGGTGCGGGGTTCGTCTCCGCGTGGTCGGGCGATCCCGGCGCGGTCACGCGCTACGCCGTGCGGCTGTCGCAGGTCGCAGTGGTGGCGGGCGAGGGCGGCGATATCGAGTTCAGCGGGCGGATCAAGTCGCTGGACCCCGAGACCCGCACAGGTGTCGTGCTGATCGTCGCGAAGTCCGGCGGCCGAAAGATCTTCGGCATGGCGACGATGACGCTCCGGTTCAGCTGACTCAGCCGCCGAGCAGCAGGTACAGCCCGAGGAACGTGTAGGCCACCATCGTCAGCATCATCGCGAGCTGCCCGGTGCGCTGATGCGCGCGCGGTAGCAGGCCGAGCGCGCGGTCGTGCGCCGCGAAGACTGCGATGATGTGACCGGCGAGCACGAAGACCACCTTCGTCCCGGCGAGCAGGCCAGGATGCTCCGCGAACACGTGTTCCGGCTGAATATCTCTCAGCCACAGCACATTCCACCCGCGGTCCAGTGGATCGCCCAATGCGATCACCGCGTCCTGGCCCCGGTCCACCAGATACGACGCATAGTGCGCGAGGACGTAGCCGACGGCGATGGGGATGAGCGAATGCGCCATCTTCCCGGGCAGTTCGCCTCGCCGGCGGCTGTCGACACCTCCGGTGGCCTGCGCAGCAAGCCAGAACGTGGTGGCGACGATCAGCACGAAGCCGAGCAATGCCAACGACGCTGCCGCGACGTCCGTGGCATCGTCTCGATCGGCGAATGACTTCCACTGCGGGAATTCGGTGAAACTGTCGAAGGCTGTGGAGCCGAGCAGGACGGCGAGCACGGCCAGCGTTCCGGGCCGAACGGGCATGGTGAGCAGGGTGTTCATCGGGTTGCCGGCTACCGGCACTCCGGTGGCGCGGTTGCGGCGGAATGGGGATAGGCGCGAGGCGACGACGCTGTAGGTGTCGAATGGGTCGGCCCGGCGAAACCACAGCGGCCCGGTGATGAACCCGCCCGCCAGCATGAACACGACATAGATCAGCAGCCAAACCCGAAGTACCGGAACCGAATCCGGGCTGGGCGATGCGAGTTCGAGCCAGGTGAACGCGAACAGGCCGATGGCGGCCGGCCAGTAGCCCCACTCGTGCGGATAGCGATCGGCCTGTCGGCGGTGCAGCGCGGTGTGGATCGTCCGCGTCGGCGAGACCACTCGCCAGATCGGTCCGATCAGCAACGACAGCACCGGCATTCCGACCCACAGCAGTACGTAGACGTTGCCAGGAAAGGGATTCTCATCCGTGTTGGGTCCGAAGAATGCGGCGAGCAGTATCCAGGCGGTAAGCAGCAACGCGACACCGGCGACCCCCGCGCGCACCGGCCGCGAATCGATCACCGTCACCAGCCACGGCGGCAGCGGGCGCCCCGGCGCATCGGCGGTGAAACGAGGTGTCCGCCAAGCGAAGAAGACGACCGCGAACGTGAACGTCAGCACCCATGCGCCGCCGACCATCGCCGAGGTGTAGCTGATGGGCAGGTCCTCGGGCTCGCCAACGCCGTGCGCGAGCACGAGCATGGGCGGTTCTCCTTTCGGCCTCGGTCGGGGGACCGGGTCTGTTAGTCCGGATCGGTTGTGTCGTTCTCGTCGGCTGGGTCGTCGTCGCCCCTGCGCCGGTCACGCACGGCGATCACCACGACCACGCCCACGACGAGCAGTGCGGGAATCAGCGCGGGCAGCGCCAGAATCACCGAATGCGTCGCCAGAACTTCTTCGCTTCCTGCGAGCGAAGCGACGGGAAAGCTACCGGGTTCGGCGCTCAACTCGACGGCACGGTGGGGCGTCGATGGGATGTGGCGAGGGATCCGCTCGAGTTGATCCGCCATGCGCCCCACGAGAGCGCCGCGATGATGATCAGCGAGCAGATGAGCACCACCAGTGAGGCCGCCGAATACAGCCACGACGGGTGGTCGAAATTGCGCTCGCGCTGCAGGATCTTGATCTCTTCCACGAACGGCTCGGTCGATTTGGGCTGTGCTGCATAGCCTTCCGCGCCGATGCCTGGATCGGCGGGCAGGTAGATCGGCACGCCCGCCATGGTGGTGCCGTCTTGGATGCGCAGCAGCGTCTTCCAGTCCCCGTAGACGGGTATCGATGTGGTGGAGCGGTATTCACCCGGGCCGGTGCGTTCGAGCACGTCGATGTTCAGTCCGCGCTGATTGTCGAGTCCACCCTGCCAGGACAGGATCGATACCCACTCCGGGTTGTCGCCGACGACGTCCGCCGGTTCTAGTCGGACCTCGGCCGACACGTGCTCGCCACCGTCGCCGGGCACGGGAGTGAGTGTGATCGTGGCCGTGGCGTCGGGGACCTCGGTGCGCAGGCCGTTGTAGACAGCCCCGCCGACGATCAGCACGGTCAACGCGACGATGACGCCGCTCGCGCGCGCCGACGGGAGTGGCCGGCCGGTGAGGACCATGCCGAGCAATCCGCCGCAGATGCCGGTGGCGATGGCGACCGGAATTGCCATCGCCAGTCCCTCGCCCCACATGCTCGTCGGCCACGGGTAGTGATAAACGGCGTCGATCCACCACGACTCACCCAGCAGTCCGAGTGTCGCGACACCGAGACCCGCGACCGCGCCGAAGATGATCGGCTTGCGCACGAGTGGGGTGAAGGCGATGAGTTCGACGACGATCGCGGCGCCGGCGTACAGCGTGAACACGTTGAGCGGTGCGCCAAGACCCGGTCCGACCACGAGTGCCACCGCGCCGCGGATCGCCGCGGCTATCAGTGCCGCGAGGATCGCGGCGCCCATGCCCAGCGTCAGGCGGGCGGCGACCAGTGCCAGCGCGCCGGCGGCCGCGATCAGCATCGGCTGCAGTACCAGCCGGAACTGCTCGACACCGAAGTCGTATTCGATCTGGAAGACCGACAGTCCGATGAGCAGGCCACCGAACGCCGCGCAGCGCACCAGCCACACGCCAAGTCCGTCCCGCTCCGCATCCGACGGCGCTGCCGCCCGGCCCTCGCGTTCGAGCAGGAGCAACGCAATCAACGACAGTCCGGCGCCGCCGATCAACATCAGATGCGTGGGACCCCAGAGCGTCACGTCCTGGCCGAAGATGCGATGCCAGATGTCGTCCAGGGGAAAGCCGATCAGCGCGTAGAGACCGCACGCCGCCAACAAGACTCCGCCGATCGGCGCGTGCCAGGTGCGGGTGATCCGGATCGCTGCCGCGCCCGGCTTCTCATACGGCAGAAAGACCGCGAGCATGCCGGCGATGAACAGAAAGAAGAGCCCGATCAGGATGAAGTAGTGCGCGGGGTTGGCGAGCGGTCCGGAGTCGCGCCCCTTGCCGATGTGCAGGCTGACGTCCCAGATGAACCCGAACAGTGCGCACACGATGGTGGTGACGAAGAACAGCATGGGCAGAGCGGCCCACGGTGGGCGGTGCAGGCGACCCGCGGCCCAGTCGGCCAGGCGGGCAAGCCACGTGATCTTGCGGGTCCGATGCAGGTAACCGATCCACAGCAGCACGATCGAGACGACCCCCGCGGCCGCGGTCATGCCGAACACTTGGCCGAGAGCCGCGCCACCCCCCTCGGACTGCGCGAGCACAGAAGTACTTGGTACCGCGAGTAACGCCATAAGTCCCGATTATGGCAAGTGTGTAGGTGCCGTGGCGAGGGTTTCGCTTGCCTGTCGGCTGGGTGGTAGGGCTGATCGTCCTGAACGGCCCGTGCGCGGTGGAGGAGTTCCTCAACCGCGCACGGCGACATTCACAGCAGCCAGAACAGGTATGCCAGGGCTGCGACGACGAATCCGAGCAAGCTACTCACTGTCCTCACACCTTCGATTGAACCGACACTCCATCATCGTCCAGGTGACGGGATTCGTCACATACCGATTCAGTCACGTATCCGACGGTTCGATCCCGAACCCCATCCCAGATGGTAAGGGCCCGCGTGCGTTTGGCCGTGAAAACGTGTGCGAATTATGTTCCGGGGTGCGAAGTTTCGTCCCCGGGACCAAGTTTTGCGCCCGTTTGTGCGGGCTGCCGGCCGTTGTACAACGAGCGGCGCCAGATTTCGGTGAGCACCTGAATCGCCACCTCGTCGTCGCGCGTCTTGACCATCGAATCCCCGCCGGCGGCGAACCACTGCCAGCAGAACGAGTCGAGCATCGAGACGATCGCCGAAGCGAACACGGTGTGGTCGAGATCGACGTCGATCCCGGAGCGTTCCACAGCCCGCACCACCGACAGGACGCCCTTGATTCCGCGGTCGCGGCGGGTGCGCCACCACTCGGCGAATTTCGCGTCGGTCATCGAGAGTTGATAGGCGCCGATCATCTCCGGCACGTATTCGCGGAAGGTCTCGAAGTAGACCCGGACCGCTTCCTCGATGTTCTTCTGCTGGTCGTCGGTGGCCCGCAGTCGGGCGCGGTTGAGTACGTCGCTGTTGAATTTGAGCAGCAGCGCTTCGAGCAGTTGCTGCTTGTTGTCGTAATAGTTGTAGAACGATCCGGGGGAACGACCGGCCGCAAAAGCGATGTCGGAGATCTTCGCGTTGAGAAAACCCTTCTCGGCGAACACCTGCCGTGCGGCCTGGTGAAAGGCCGCTTCGGTGCGGCGCCCCTTGGGGGTAACTACCATCTCGTTGTGCTCTCGGTCATCAGATCACCCCGTCCTCGCGCAGCTTTGTAATCGCCTCGGCGTCCAGGCCGAGCAGCCCGCCGTAGACCGCCTCGTTGTCCTCGCCCGGCTCGGCGCGGCCGGCGTTGCGGATGGTGCCCGGCGTACCGGTCAGCTGCGGCACGATGCCAGGACCGAGCACGTTGCGGCCGATGCGGGTGTCGAAGTGCTCGGCAATCATGCCGCGTTCGCGCAGATGCGGGTCGGCAACAACCTCGGCAACGGTGTTCACCGGGCCGGTCACAACTCCTGCGGCACCGAGCTTTTCGGTGAGCGCGGCGGCGTCGAAACCGGATGACCACTCGCCGATCAGGGCGTCGAGCTCATCCTGGTTGCGGCCGCGCGCGCCGTGATTCGCGAAGCGGGGATCCGTCGCGAGCTGCGGCTGGTCCATCGCCGCGCACAGCCGCGCGAAGACGGTGTCCTGATTGGCCGCGATGATCACATGGCTGCCGTCCGCGGTCGGGTAGAGATTGGACGGCGCGATGCCCTCCAATCGAGTGCCGGACGGGCCACGCACGATACCGCCGACGTCGTAGTCGGGGATGGTCGATTCCTGAACGGCCACACAGGATTCCAGCAGGGAGGTATCGACGATCTGACCCTCACCGGTGACGCTGCGCCGGTACAGCGCGGCAAGCGCACCCTGGGCGGCGAACATCCCGGCGAGGGTGTCGCCGAGTGAGAGCGCGAGGCGCGGCGGCAGCTGGCCGGGATAGCCGTTGAGATAGCGCAGTCCCGATGCCGCCTCCGCGACCGAGGCGTAGCCCGCCTTGTTGGCGTCGGGCCCGGTCTGGCCGTAGCCGGACACGCGCACGAGGATGATGCCCTTGTTCCGTTCGCGAAGTGTCTCGTAGCCGAGATCCCAGCGCTCGAGGGTGCCGGGCCGGAAGTTCTCGACGATGATGTCCGCGCGCTCGACGAGTTCGAGAAAGACCTCACGGCCGCGCGGATCGCGCAAGTCGAGCGTGATCGCGCGCTTGTTGCGGGCGTGCACAGTCCAGAAGAAGTGATGCCCGTCGAGTTCGGCCTGTCCCCAGGTCCGGATCGGGTCCGGCCGATCCGGCGGCTCGATCTTGATGACGTCCGCGCCCATATCCCCGAGCAGGCGTGAGCCATACGGCCCGGCGATGAGTGTGCCGAGTTCGAGAACGGTGATGCCGTCGAGCGCGCCGCGACAAACGTCCGCTTCGCTACCGGTACATACGTCCGCTTCGCTACCGGTGGGCTGTTGGTCGTCCGTCATCAGTCCAGTTTCGCGAAGTCGTGTCGGACGAGCCAATCGGTGACGTGACCGATGGCCTTGCGCAGCGTCTCCTTCTGGTCGGGGCCGCTGTAGTAGTGGTTGGCGCCGGAAATCTCGTGCATTTCCTTGTCCGGGTGGCCGATCGCCTCGAATAGCCGGCGTGTGTGGCTCGGGGTACAAGCCGTGTCGGCGAGGTTCCCGATGACCAGCGTCGGCACTGCGATCTCCGGTCCGGCTTTGAGCGCGTCGCCGCGTGCATCGTCGTAGCTCCACTGCGAGAGCCAGCCGCGCAGCGTGCAGAAGCGGGCCAGGCCGACCGGGCCCATGTTCACCACCTGCGGGTCGCCGAGATAGCAGGTGCCCGGCTCGCGCTCGCTCGGGTCGACGGCTGGATCGAGCCAGCGCGGATCGGCCATCGTGCCGTGTACGACAAAACCGAACTCGTCGAGCGGGCGCCCCGCGTCCCGCAACTCCGCCAGCTTGTCCTTCACCCAGGCGGTGATCCGGCGGTTGCGCGCGATCTGCGCGTCGCGGAACCGGTCCAGGAACTCCTGCGAGTAGGGCGGCTGATTCGGGTTGTCCGGGTTGTAAAGGTCGAGTTCGATGTCGCGCTTGGACGGGTCGGACTCGTCCAGGATCGACGGATCCATCCACTCGGTGAGCGTGCCGTGCCGGGAAATGTGTGCGGCGAGCAGCATCACGCCGTCGGCCGGGATCAGGTTGGCTTTGGTCAGGTCAGGGCCGTCACCGGACGGGCTCGAGGTGAGCGTCGGGTTCTGCGCCTGCTGCTGATAGAACAACGACAGCGAGCCGCCGCCGCTCCAGCCGGCGAGCACGACCTTCTGGTAGCCGAGCCGCTCCTTCGCATCGCGGATGCATTCGCCGAGGTCCTGGACGACCTTCTCCATCAGCAGCGCCGAGTCGTTTCCACGGAAGCGGCTGTTGCAGTAGATGACGTGGTGCCCCGCCTTGGCGAGGTTGTTCATCATCGGCAGGTAGGCGCCGCCCCCGATCGGGTGCATGAACACCAGCACCGTGTCGGACGGCTTCTCCGGCTTCAGCAGGAAGCTCTCCAGCACCACACTTTCGCCGGTGCCGCCGTAGATGTCACGGAAGAGCGAATTGTCTTCGAACACAACGAGGTACGGGATGCGTTCGTAACGGTGCCGGAGTTCTGCACTTGGCATGTGCTGCGGTCCTCTCTGGACGTGCATTGGGGCGAGAAGTGTTGTGCTGGTGAAGTTTCGCGTTCAGCTGCCGATGACGTGTGTGAGCAGCTCCGGCGATGGGGTCAGCCGGCGGCGAGTGTCGATCGAGATGACCTTCCACTCGATGCGGGAGTCGACGTCGTGCCGTCTGCGTGCGCGCTCGCGCGCTCGCTCCGGCGCGCCGTGGTGAATACCTTGCGGCGCATGGGTCAACAGACTCGGCGGCATCTCGATGCCGAACACCGAACCGCCGTGGAAGAAGGCGATCTCGTCGAAGTCGACATTGCGGTGGTACCAGGGCGTGCGCTCGACGCCGGGCAGCATCTCTGCCGGGCGGGGCAGGAAGTTCATGATGTACACGCCGGTCGCCTGCATGAACAGATGCACTGTCGGCGGAAGATGGATCGCTTCGGACCCGATAGCGGTGTACTGGTCGATGTTGAAGGTGAACGGGACGTTGTCGCCGCGCCAGCCCTCTGCGTCGATCGGGTTGTGCTTGTAGAAAAGCGAACTCGGCCCGCCCTCGTGGACGAGGCGCACCTCGTACTCGTCGCGTCCGTCGTCATCGATCGGCTGCGGGTCGGGGATGGTGATTTGCGACGGATCGAAGGGGAAGTGCCGCCCAAGCGTCCCGGCCGGCGGCACCCGGAACTCGTCGACCGCCTCGATCATGAACAGGAATGACTCGTTGTCGGGAATCTGTCGGAACGTCAACGCCTTCGGCAGGTAGACCCAGTCGCCGGGCCGGTAGGCGAGCGGACCCATCTCGGTCTCGAACGTGCCTGTACCGGCGTGCACGAAGATCAGCAGATCCCCGTCGATGTGCCGGACATGGAACGGCATCTCGGTGCTGCGCCGGCTGAGCAGGATCCGGCAGTCCGCGTTGTGGAAGAGCAGCGAGGGCTCCCCGCGCGAGTCGACGGCGTCGGTGGGCTTGATCTCGTTGGAGAGCACGTCGAGCGGGCGCAGTGGGCCGGCCGCGCGGAACGCAGTCGGGTCGTTGCGGTGGTAGAGGATCGCGGTGCGGCCGGTGAAGCCTGCCCGCCCGAGTTCATCGTCCTTGAGGCCGTCCAGGTCGGCGTGCAGACGTTGCGGGGTGACGCCTTTTCGCAGGTGAATGAACGATTCCACCGGCACTCCTTCATTTGAGAAACAGAGACCTGGATCACAACCTGAATCTGATGTTAGATTCGCCTCGATCCCGGTGGCAAATTGCTGGCCGGTAGCGGGCGGGGACAGTGGCGATCCGATCGGAACAACGTCACACCACTAGTTAGGACTGTTCGTTGGCAGTAGCTGATCTCGGCGTAAGCCGGCAGGTGGAGCGGGCCGGAGCGTTCACCGCGGCATCGATCCGCACGCTCGGCCGCCTCCTCGAGCTGACCTGCACGGCGTTCGCATACCTGATCCGCGATGTCGTCACCGGGAAATTCTCGTGGCGCGAGATGTATGCGCAGACCACGTTCTTCGCCGGTGTCTCGGCGGTCCCGGCGGCGCTGGTCGCGATTCCGTTCGGCGTCATCGTGTCGGTTCAGATCGGCAGCCTCACCCAGCAGATCGGCGCGTCGTCGATGGCCGGCGCTGCCAGCGCACTCGGCATCCTGCGCCAGGGCGCGCCCGTCGCTGCGGCCCTGCTGATCGGCGGCGCGGTCGGCTCCGCGATCGCAGCGGACCTCGGTGCGCGCACGGTGCGCGAGGAAATCGATGCCCTGCGCACCATGGGCATCGACCCGGCCCGGCGGATCATCGCGCCGCGAATGCTCGCAGTCATCGTCGTCGCCCCGCTCATCTGCATCGAGATCATCGCGATGGGCGTCGCCACCGGTTACTTCATCAACGTGGCCTTCCAGGGCGGGGCGGCCGGCAGCTACATCGGGTCCTTCGGTCAGTTCGCGGGGCTCACCGACCTCTGGGCCGCGATCTTCAAGGCCGAGCTGTTCGGGATCGTCGTGGTCGCAATCGCGGCGCACCGGGGCCTCGAGGCGAAGGGCGGCCCGCGAGGTGTAGCGGACGCGGTGAATGCCGCCGTGGTGCTCAGCGTCGTATCCAGCTTCGTGCTCAATCTCGTTGTCACACAGATCATGTCCATGTTCGTCGACACCAAGGTCGGCTGAGCGATGCCCGAGGGTCGCTCCGCAGGCTCCGCTCCTGTGCCCGAGGGTCGCTCCGCAGGCTCCGCTCCTGCGCCCGAGGGTCGCTCCGCAGGCTCCGCTCCTGCGCCCGAGGGTCGCTCCGCAGGCTCCGCTCCTGCGACCGGCATGCGAACCTACCTCGCCGCAAGCCCGCGCGCTGCCGCGCTGGCTCGCACCAGCACGGCGCCGATCCGGATGGTCGAGCGGATCGGGCATCAATTCCACTTCATGGTGCAGGTGATCGGGGCTGTGCCGCGCACACTGCGCGTCTACCGCAACCAGACCATGGCGGTGCTCTCCGACATGATGTGGGGCAGTGGCGCGATCATCGTCGGCGGCGGCACGGTCGCCGTGCTTGTGGTGCTCGGCATCTCGGTCGGCGGCTCGATCGGTGTCGAGGCGTTCAATTCACTCGACATGTTCGGGATGGGCCCGCTCACCGGTTTCCTGTCCGCCTACGCCACCACCCGCGAGATCGGGCCGATCGTCGTCGCGATCGGCTTCGCCGCGCAGGCGGGCTGCCGGATGACCGCGGAGATCGGGTCGATGCGCATCTCCGAGGAGATCGATGCGCTGGAAGCTCAAGCGGTGGAACCGATTCCGTTCGTGGTCACCACTCGGGTGATCGCCGGCGTCGTGACCATCATTCCGCTGTTCCTGATCACCCTCGTGCTCAGCTACCTGTCGTGCGCGTTCGTGGTCAACCGCTTGCACGGCCAGTCGGAAGGCACCTACGACCACTACTTCAACGCGTTCCTGCGGCTCGAGGACATGGGCTTCTCGTTGATCAAGGCGATCGTGTTCATCGTCGCGGTCATCCTCGTGCACGGGTACCAGGGCTTCTTCGCCGCCGGAGGGCCGGAGGGCGTTGGCATGGCAACCGGCCGCGCGATCAAGTCGAGCTTCATCGTGATCGTCGTGCTGGACATGGTTTTGACGCTGATCTTCTGGGGCACGGACGTCGGATTCAGGTTCTCGGGGTGACATGGCAAATCTGATCGACCTGCGCGGGCGGGGACCGACCCGGCGGCAGCTACTCGGACTCGGCGGGATCGCGATCGGCCTGGTGATCGCGGTCGCGGTGCCGCTTGTGCTCTATGCGCAGGGCCGATTCGACGATCGCATCGCGGTGACGCTGACCTCCGACACTGTCGGTGATGGCCTGGTCTCCGGTGCCGACGTGAAGTACCGCGGACTGCTGGTCGGCAAGGTCGACGAGGTGGCGACCACGCGCAGTGGCGGCCAGGTCCTCACTCTCTCCATCGAATCCGAGCAGGCCAAGGAGATGTCCGGCGGATTGGCAGCGAGTTTCGCGCCCTCGAACATCTTCGGCGTGGTGGGCGTCGAGCTCGAGCCACAGGAGACCGGGGTGACGCTGCGCGACGGTGCGGTGATTCCGATGGGCGATACGGCTGCGCAGGTCTCTGCGATCGGTGTGCTGCGCGACGTCGGCAAGGTCACCAATACCCTCACCGGCAAGCAGTTCAACGATCTCGTCAACCGGTTCGACCAGCTCGCCGAGGAACTGCACCCACTGCTTCGCTCCGGATTCGATCTGCTGAATCTGGCTGCCGCGCACCAGAAGAT